>JAYUUT010000226.1:0-9885 GCA_043754455.1 Myxococcales bacterium | reverse complement strand
CAGGTGGAGCTGTTCGGAAGCTTGCAACGGCCTCCGATGCATTCGGCGGGTTCCAGACACGGGCGATTGCTTGCGGTGGGGCCACAGGTTTCGCCGTCCTCTCCCACAGCGGAACAGATCGTTGACCCTGCAGCGCCGTCACATTGGCCACCCCGTGAACACAAGACGAGGTCATTGTTCACAATCCCGCATCGTTTGCCAGGGTCGGCATAGCTGATTAGTTGACACTTCTTTGCCGCGACATTGCAGAAGAGTCCCTGGGTGATGTCACAGCCTTCGAAATCCACGCAGTTTTCGCCCCCTTTTGTCGCCGTTGCGGCGCAGCTTCCGTTGCGGCAGTAGAAGCCGACACGACAAGGCTGGTTCTTCGTGCAACCGTTGCCTCCTTCGCTGGGCCGAACACATCTCTTGTCGTCGCTGCAGACAAAACCTGGTTCGCAATTGTCGTCTTTTTGGCATTTGTTGCCGGCCTTGACGTAGTCGGTGCAGATTCCGCAGAGGCTGTCGTTTTTCGCACAATACGCCGACGTACACTGTTCGTCAGTTCCGCAGGCCATGCCGTTAGATCGTTTGCCTTTGAAGACACACGCGGGGACCTTGCGATAGATGATGTCTTCGCAAGATGCGGTGGCGGCCGCTGCAACACAGGCTGCCGCCGTCATCGCGGTAAGCCCTGTGTCAGGCGCCTTTACGTTGTCCGCACAATCAAGTTTCGCCCGTTCCACGCAGGTCGACTTGTTGCCGTACACCAAGTTAAGTCCTAAAGAAAAGCAGGTGGCCACCTTGTCGCAGAGTTTAATCGCGAAGTCGTCGCAGACCTTCAACAGATCCGCTGTCGTGTTCACGGGCGTGCCACCGCCTGTGCCTCCGGTTCCCACGGGTACGGTGCCCCCCGGCAGTTTCACGCAGCGGTTCGACGCACACGAAAGGCCTGTGTCGCAGGATCCCCCCGAGGTACAGCCGCACCCCTCGGCCCCAACCTTGCAATCGTCGGAGGCCTTTTCGCAGCCCGAGGTGGACATTAGGAAAACCCCACCCGCACAACCCAGCATCACCATGATCGCAAGTCGGTATCGCATCTCAATAGGCTCCTTTGGCGTACGCCCCCAAGAAGCGGGGGCGGGCCAAGTTTAGGGTCTAAAGGGTGCCTTCGTAAAGCGTCGGCTAGAAGCGGCCCTGGCTGCCAAGGCCCGGAACTATCGCCATACGGCCATCCGGGCCCACAACGGGCAAGGCGGTTGGCATAGGGATCATAAGGCTGGTCGGGCCCTGCGTGGGCTCGCGGCTTTGGGCCTGGTCGTAAGATCGGGTCAGCGCCCATCCCGCGCCAAAACCCAAAATACCGCCCAAAAGGGCAAGTTTTGAGGTGCGGGGCCGGGCCAGAAATTCACAGGTTCCATCGGAACTGGCGCAACGACCCACGGTTTCTAGAAGGGCGCCCGCAAAGATGCCGGTGGCCCCGGCCAAATCTACCAAAAGGACGCGGCGCCAGGTGGGCCCATAAACTTTTTGGTCGGGAACGTAAGCGAGGCCTAGACCGGTTGCG
Organism: Myxococcales bacterium; assembly: GCA_043754455.1. Classification (GTDB taxonomy): domain Bacteria; phylum Myxococcota_A; class Polyangia; order Fen-1088; family Fen-1088; genus JAYUUT01. Next base: position 8,339 of record JAYUUT010000226.1, on the reverse strand, counting down.
AGGCCCACGTTGAGTCCCGCGAGGACCGCAACGGCGCGGTGACCATCGCCGCCAAAATTAAGTTCACCCCCGAAGGCTGGTACGACCAAGGCGCCTGCAACCGCCCCGGCAGCAGCCGCGCTTTGGATGATGGCCACGCGTCCGTAGTTAGGGGCGCGATCGTCGAGGAACCGTCCTGCAACGGCCCCGGCGGTCAGCCCGAGGGCACCACCGGCCCAGGCTGAGGTCAACCGTTGGTTTATAGCCAGACCGATGCACGCCCCTTGTACGGCACCCATCCACATCGTGCCGATGCGAAACAGGGCCAGGTTGTCGCGGATGTATTCCGGCGTGTAGGCCGTTGCGCCCAGGGCCCCCGCCGCCCCGCCGACCAAGGCCCCGAACGAAATCACGGTCGCGGACGCTGTGACCGATTCGCCCCCAGCCCGCGTGTTCAGCCGCGCCAGGATCCCCGTGCCTCCCAGGATGGCACCGCTTGTGGTCCAGAACCAAAGCAGTTCGGGGCGTCCTGAACGCTGGATATATTTGAGCCGAAGACCCACCTTGCGCTGTTCGCCCGCGTGAACCGTTACGGTATCGGTGCCCGATTCGTGATCCGTCGCCTCTGCGTACAGGTCGTAGGCGCCTGCCTGCACGTCCTGAATGTAGGGGTTGCGCGCACGGTTACCCCGCACGTATAGGGTGGCACCGGGGGGATAGGTGCGAATCTCCAGGCGGGCTGGTGTTGGCTCCAGCTTGAAAAACAAGGTCTTTGCGTCCGCCACATCGACCGTCACATTGTGTTTTTGGGTGGCGAAGTCGGCGTGGGACAGGGTCAACCGGTAGCGACCCCGGCCAATTTCAAATTTCCCCGGCGCCTGTCCAGTCGTGTGGGGGGCAAGGCCCTCGCCATCCAGTCTTTCAAAGCTGACGTCAACCCCTGTTGGAACCGTGGTGATGTCAAAAGTTGTGGGCCGGGCATCGATAGCGGTCAGGCGCAGTTGAACAAAAGCCGTTAGATCGGGGGCATGGTTGGGGTTGGCAAGATAGGTTTGAAAGTGGGCGTACGCATCCCGCAGGCGGCCCATGTGGTATTCGCATTGGGCCATGCCGAACAGAGCTTCGGGGTTGTTCGACAATTCGTGCGACAGCCGATATTCGACCAACGCCTGGGACGGATTGCCCCCCTGAAAGAGGCGCTGGCCTTCAGCGAAGTGTTCCCGTGCCGGATCAAACGCGGGCGTGACGGGCGCGGCAACGGCGGTAGCGGGGGCTGCCCACAACGTCAAAAGGAAGAGAAAAAGTCCCACGGGTCTAAGAGATTAGATCGAACGTGGGCCTGCGGATCAGGGGACCGCTGGGAGATTTGTTTTTTTCGTGGCCGCCCGTTTTTTCGCCGCCTCGAAATCGGCGATCGTGGGGGTCACATCGAGTTTCTTATCTGATAGGGACGGGGCTGGATCCGAAGGGGCTACTGGTTCCTCTGCGTGGACGGAGGGGTCCACTTTTCTTGGCCTCCCCGCTGCTGGCAGCGCCCCGGCTCCTCGTGGCAAGGGCCTCGCGGAAGGGGGGATCAGGGCGGACGAAGGGGTTTGGGGGGAGACAAAAGCAGCTCGGGGAACGGGCGTGTCCCCGAATGTGCCTGCCGCCGGCGCCCCGGCCTTGCCAGGTTTTGGTCTTTCGGGCCTGGGGCTGGCCAGTCCCAGAAAGAGGCCGATGGCGACAACCGCAAGGGCACTGAGGCCCAGGGGCCAGCGCGCCCCGGTACCCCGAAGCGGCGACGCTATCGCAACTGCGGGATCTGAACCGGCAAACCCCACGTTTGGATCTCCCGCGACCAATCGGTCAAGGTCGCGTTCCAGATCCGACATGCGCTGGTACCGCGTCGTTCGATCTTTGGCCATCGCGCGCATGACGACGGCTTCTACCGATACGGGGATCGCTAGTTCGGGCCGCAGTTGCGACGGCATCTCGACGTCTTCGTTCAAAACCTGGGAAATCACGGCCAGATAGTTCTTGGCACGGAATGGGACTTCGCCTGTCAGACATTCATACATCACCACGCCCACCGCCCACACATCGGCCCGGACATCGACGTCTTCTTCACCACGCGCCTGTTCAGGCGACATGTAAAGCGGTGTCCCCAGCACCATTCCCGTGCGGGTTAGGCGCACCATTTCGACGCCTTCTTCTCGCGATTGCACGGCCTTGGAAATACCGAAATCCATGACCTTGACGAAGTCCTGTTCCCCCCGGCGCAAGATGAACACGTTTTCCGGCTTCACGTCGCGGTGGACGATGCCTTTGTCGTGGGCGGCCCCCAGCGCGCTGACGATTTGTCGGGTCAAGTACAAACAGCGTTCAATCGGCAGTGGCGCTTCCCGGGCGATCATCTGCGCCAACGATTCGCCTTCCAGCAGTTCCATCACCACGAACGATCGCCCGTCGCTGGTGGTGCCAAAATCCATCACGTCGATGATGTGTTCGTGACCGATGGCACTGGCCAGGCGGGCTTCCTGTAAAAGCCGGGCGACCAGTTCGGTGCGTTCCAGGAATTTTTCCAGCAGCACCTTGACCGCCACCGGTTTGTGCAGAACCGTGTGGCGCGCCTCGTAGACGGCGGACATCCCCCCTTCACCGATACGGCGAAGGATCTGGTATCGCCCCACCAAGGTCGCCCCGACCAACGGATCAAAGGGTTTTGGCGTGGGGGGGCGCGCCACGACAGGCGATCGCAGCGTCGGGGGGCCGGAAAGACTGGGGTTGGGCTCGTCTGCCATGACCGGGGCGCATCCCCATGTTAGCCCTTCTGACGGCCCATGCCCGCCCTTGAGCTTTTGCTGCTGATTTCCGCGTCGGTGTTCTTCGCCCTGAACATTGGCGGGGCCGTCATGGCGCCCGCGTTCGGGGCGTCGCTGGGTGCCCGGCTGCTGTCCCGCCGTATGGCCTTGATATTGTTTGCGTTGGCGGTTTTTGCGGGCGCTGTTCTGGGGGGATCGGCTGTGGCCCGTACCCTGGGGCGGGGCCTGGTCCCCGACGGCACCTTTACCCCGCGGATAACCGTCATTGTCATGGTGGCAGCGGCGTTGTCGCTGTTTTTAGCCAATATTTTGCACACACCGCAATCAACCACCTGGGTCACGGTATTTGGAATTTGTGTCGTTGGTCTGCAGCATCAGAACCTGAACGCGGACATCTTCTTCAGAAAAATCCTGCCCGCCTGGATATTTTTACCGTTGACGGGGTTCCTGGTGACAGCAGGCGTGACCCGCCTTTTTTATCCCCTGCGCGGCTGGAATTACCGACTTTACGAACATCTGTTGAAACACGAATGGAAGTTGCGATTTCTAGTCATCGCGGCCTCCTGTTATGTGGGGTTTGCGATTGGGACCAATAACGTCGCGCTGGTGGTGGGCCCCCTGTTGGCGGCGGATCTGATCGATACGCCGCGCCTGGGCCTGGCCGTGGTGGCCCCATTTTTGGGTCTGGGCGCGCTTTTGTTCCCCGCCCCCGCCCGAACGGTGAGCAATAGGATTGTGCCCATTGGCGCCTTTTCGGCCACCATTTGCAATCTGGTTGCCGGGTCGTTGTTGTTGGTTGCATCGACGGCGGGCATTCCCCAGTCGGCTGTGCAATTGGCCGTCGGCACCGTATTCGGGGTGGCCTGGGCCAAGGACGGCGGTCATGCGTTTTTGCGCAAACGTATGATCTGGCGCATTTTCCTGACCTGGCTTATCACGCCGTTGATTGCCGCCGCCCTGACCTTCCTTTTGCTGTTGGTGTTTAACCGATGAACGATCCCGCGAAAAAAACCGGTCACGTCATTGCCGACAGTGTGCTGGACCTGATTGGCAATACCCCCGTTGTGCGTATGAACCGCCTGCCAGGACCGAACGCGGCCGAAGTGCTGGGAAAACTGGAAAGTTTCAATCCCGGGGGCAGCGTGAAAGATCGCATCGCGGTTCATATGTTGGACGAGGCCGAAGCCCATGGTCTGGTGAACAAAGACACCGTCATCATTGAGCCCACGTCGGGAAACACAGGGATCGGGCTTGCCATGGTGTGTGCCGCGCGCGGGTACCGCTGCATCATCGTGATGCCAGATTCCATGAGCCTGGAACGCATCGTAATGTTGCGCCGTTTTGGGGCGGAGGTGGTGTTGACCCCGGCGCGCAAAGATCTGGCGGGTGCCGTTCGCCGTGCCGATGAACTGGCGAAAAAAACCCCTAGATCGTTCATTCCGCGACAGTTCGACAACCAGAACAATCCCGATGTTCACAAACGGTCCACGGCTGCCGAGATTCAGGCCGCCGTTGGCAACCGCCTTGATGCGTTTGTCGCGGGGGTGGGAACCGGTGGCACCATCAGCGGTGTGGGCGAGGTGTTGCGCGAAACCTGTCCGGGGATCCGCATCGTCGCGGTTGAACCCGCGAAGTCGCCGGTCCTGTCCCAGGGCGAAAACAAGGCGGGCCTACACAAGATTCAGGGCATCGGCGCTGGGTTCATCCCCAAGACCTTCAATGCCAAGATCCCAACGGAGATCCGCACGGTGACCGACGAGCAGGCCTTCGACACCATGAAGGCCCTGGCCGCCAAAGAAGGGATTCTGACGGGCATTTCGGCCAGCGCGGCTGCCTTTGTTGCCTTGGAAGTTGCGCGCGAACTGGGTCCTGGAAAACGAGTCCTGGTGATGCTGCCCGACACCGGAGAGCGGTATTTGACAGTGCAACACTATTTCGAGTTCTGACCTAGTCGAGCGTCAGTTCGAACTGGTGTTCAGGGGTGGTTTTCCATTGATCAAGATAGGGTGAGTACGTCTTGACCGAAACGGTCCCCTTCATGGGATCGAATTCCATAAGACGCAGAAATCCGCCCCCGCCCCGATAAAATGAGGGATCGGCGCCCGGAAGTTGACATTCGTTCGTCGGCGTGGCGATGCCGTAACAGAGTTGGAAATTTGCCAAAAGCTGGTGGACCCTGGTGCCACTAGGCCGCGTGCTGGTCAGGCGTCCCGCAGTCTTGAGCGCCACGTGTCCTGAGACGACCAACTTTACGTTGTCGTGTTTTGACACCAATTTCTCATACATCATTTCGCCATCATTTGTTGTGCCTGGTAGGCCATAGCGAATGGGGTTGTCTTTCTGCCCTTCATCACCGTGCTTGGCCCAGTTGTACCTTTGGTTGTCCGAGTACATATACGCGTGGGTGACGATGATGGCGGGTAAGGACGCGTTTTCTGTCAGGATGCGATCCGCCCAGGCCAAAACTTCGTTGCGGGGGCCGAATTCCAAGGAAAGGGTCAGCCAGTCTCGATCGCCACCCCGGATGATCTGGTACGTGTTCTGAATCTGGTCGGGTTCAAAGGTCCCTTTCCACCACGGGTTCTTCATAAACATCGAAACAGGAAAATATTTGTTCATGAGGGGGGCTTCACGCATTTTACCCATGGCGGTGGATGTGTCGTGATTGCCAGTTGCTAGGACGTAGGGGACGATGCCGTCCAACATGTGCAGCATGCGGGCGCCGACTTGCCATTCGGCCTCGGACTCGTTGATGTCGACGATGTCGCCTTCGTGCAAGGCAAACGCTATCTGGCGGGCATTGCGTTGCTCAACAATCCATTTCGCCTGCTTCTCAAAAATCTCGGGGTAGTGGCGCGAATAGAACTGTGTGTCTGGCAGAACCACGATGGTGAAGGAACGTGAGGGCATCGCCGGTTGGGCGTCAACGGGGCCGGGCGTGTCCAGTGGCGCCGGTTGTACGGTGTCGGTCACAACGGGCACGTCGGCGGGGTCTAGGGAGGGGGCATCGACAACGCCCCCGTCCGTCACGGATCCGGAAGGCGACGTTTCGCAGCTGACGACGAAAAGGGCAAGCGCGGCGGCCGCCCCAGTCAAGGACCTAGGCATGTTCAAACGTTAGCAGGATTCCCGGCTAAACTGTCTTTGTCACCATGAGCATAGGACGGCGCATTTTAAATCTGGCCCGGGGCGAACTGAACGATCTGCTGGATCGGGCGTCGCAATTGGGGGACGACGATCAGAATCCCCCTGCCGACCCCGATGGGTACGGCCAGCCCGAGGCCCCTGCGCGATCGGGGCGGAAAACTGCCGCCGATCTGTCATCCCTGTCCGACGCCGAATTAAGCGCCGAGATTGAACGCCGCCGCCGGGCCCGCGAAGCCCAGCACCGGGGCGCCGCCAACCCCAAGACAGCCAACCCCAGGGGCGCCAATCCCAAATCCGGCGAGGCCCCTCCTAACAAAAAGGCTCCTTCGGGCGGCAACGAGGTTGCCCGGGCCTACGCCGCCTTGGAGATCCCGAACGGATCGGATTTCGATGCTGTTCGTCGTGCGTACCGCGCGATGATGCGCAAGTACCACCCTGATCGACATGCACAAACGCCAGAAAAACAGCGGGCCGCGACGGATCTGGCCCAACGATTGACCGAGGCTTACAAGGTCCTGGAGCGTCGACTGAAGCCGTGAAAGTGTGGTGTTGGTCGGGGGGGATTTGGCTGACATTGCTCGCGGGGTTGGCGCAAGCCGACGACCTTCGCGACACCGTGTTGCGCGCCCAAGGCCAGGTGCAGGACGACGTGGTGCTGTTCGACCATGGGGGAGGCAAGCGCCCGACGCCGGTGCTTCTGGGGGCCCGGGTTCAGGCCGCGGTCCAAAAAGTGAGGGCCTTGGTGCGGCTGCCATCGACCTATCTACGGGCTGTGCCGGCGTTCGTACGGGCCGATCTTGTGTCCCCCGCAGTCCCCCAAGACATTGCCTGGGAGCTTGAAATTCCTCTGTGGAACCTAAAGGGAACGTTGCGACTCGTGCCTACGGAACGCGGGGTGGATCTACAGCTAATCAAGGGCGATTTGGCGCCAGGGCTGTTTCGGCTGACGGTCGAGCCCGCCCCGCAGGGGCAGGCGTATCTGTATATGGACGCGCGTGCGAACCTGCGGGATGCGAACTGGATGACCCGGCGGCTTTCGCGGCGCGATCCGCTGGCGGAAGCCGCGATGACGGCAACAGCGTCGTGGGTGTTATTGCGCGCGTTGGCGCTTGACGCCGAAAGCGTCGGCGTCGCGGCCCTGCGTCGGCCTCGATCCCCGATGGCGTCGCCCCCCACATCGGCGATCGACGGGCGCACCTTGGCATCGCTGGTGGCGGCATCAATCGGTCCCCGCCAGATGGTGGCCCGAATCCGATCGCGGCCCGATGGACGCCTAGGGTACGTGGAAATCGCACGGTTGATCAACCAGCCAACGGCCGCGCTAGCCGCCGTGATTGACAGCCCTGGGGCGTGGCGGGCGCTGCCCGGCTGGTCGTCGGTTACCGAAAAAAGTACCGGAAGTTCTGCCTCCCGCGTGTGGCAGGTGGATGCGTCTTTGCCGTTTGTTGATTTCGATTCCATCTGGCGGGTTACGCGGACAGCGTCGGGTATGCGCGCGCAGGCTTTGCCCGACGATGACTGGACGGGCGCCGTGATGGGATGGGATTTGCTGCCAGGATCCAGCACGGGCACGACCGTGTGCGTGTATACGCTTCATCCCCGGATTGAAAACACGGGCTACCTGCCGCGCCGTCTGGTCCAGGCCGAACCTCTTTTGGAACACGGGCTGGCCTTGGGCCTTGCCTACGTCAATGCGTTGGCGCTGACCGGCCGTCCGTGACGTGGCTGGCTTTGCACACAGGGCAAGGTCGGCGCAAGATAGGCGCCTATGGCCTACGAGATCCGCATCGAACGCACGTCCACCCCTGGCACCCGTCCTCCTGACGCCGATCTGAAATTTGGCCACTTCTTCAGCGACCATATGTTCCTGGCCGATTTCGAGGAAGGCGTCGGATGGAACACGCCGCGGATTGTGCCGTTTGCCCCCTTGGCCTTGTCACCGGCGGCCGCGGGGATCCATTACGGCCAAAGTTTGTTCGATGGCCTCAAGGCCTTCCATGGTCAGGATGGGGCGCTGCGGGTGTTTCGTATGAAGCGCCACGCCGCCCGCATGGCCCAAGGGGCCCGCCGTCTGTGTATGCCCGAGGTTCCCGAAGCGATGTTCGAGGCGGCTGTGTCCGAACTTCTGACGGTGGATCGGGGGTTTGTTCCGCAGTCTGCGGGAACGTCGTTGTACCTGCGCCCCACCATGTTTGCGACCGAACCCTTCCTAGGCGTTCGTCCGGCGACCCAATATCTGTTCTTCATCATCGCGTCGCCGGTCGGGGCGTATTACGCCGAAGGCTTCAATCCGGTGAAGATCCGCATCGAAGATAAATACGTCAGGGCGGCGGTGGGCGGCCTAGGCGCGGTAAAGGCCTCGGCAAACTACATCGCCAGCCTCAAAGCGGCCGAAGAAGCGAAAGCCGCGGG
>JAYUUT010000225.1:0-11255 GCA_043754455.1 Myxococcales bacterium | reverse complement strand
TCTGTTGCGGTTCGCAACATCGGATTCAACAAAGCGTCCAGCGAGGGAACGGAGTCGTCGTGGAGGAACGTAGGCCGTCGAAACAAGTCCACTAGCAGCGGTAGAACGCTGCCACGGGGTTGATCGTGATTGCTCGGATCGGCGATGATGAGCTTGTCGTCAAAAATGCCAGGCGCGTTGCGCACCGGGGCCAAACCACTCATGGTCCGTTCAGTCATGAGGTCAGACTTGTACCCGGGGAATAGGTTTGGGCGTTTGGGCGCGTTTTCGTAAAGTTCGACGGTCATATTGTAGGCCACGGTATTTTGAGGGACAAAGACACTCTGATCGTCGCGATGGCAATCTGTGCACGCAACGCCATCTGTTGGCGTGCGAAACCTAATTCGTCCACGAGTGATGCCTACCGGGTCGGTTTTTTCCCCTTTCAACGTCTTCACGGTTTCTAAGTAGCCGTTCATTGCCACCAACTTCGCTTCGTCCACACGGATTCCCAATATAGATTCTTCGATCTTCGCGCCCGCACTCAGCGTTATCTTGATGCCGGTTGCAACTGGGACTTTATTTACAAGCCGCGACGTCCGTGCCAAAAAGGGATACCCATTTTGTCCTCCTTTGGGAATGCCAATGTCAGCCAGGATTTTTTCATAATTGTCAGCAATTTCGGTTCCTGCGGCACCTCCTCTGTCCAATAGAAATTTTCGACCCCCCGGGGTCGTCAGGTCCGTGGGCTCCATGAGTTTGGTGTAGACATTATTTGAGAAGTTTTGCAAAAAGTGAAACCCACCCTCAGACCCCAAGGTGCGGACAGCTCTGTGCGGAAGAAGGGAGTGTTGTGCACAGGCGCTCCATTCCCGTCCGCCTCGTCATCGAACATTCCAATGGGATAAAGAACGCTGTCGTTCAAATACGCATCAACCTCAAGTTCGGTTGCGGCGGGCGTTATAAGAGCAACGCCAACGCCCTTGCGAGAAACCGACTTGCCTTGATTGGCCTCCAGTTTTAACGCTAACGTTGGATAGTAGGCACGGGAAGCCTTTCCTAGGGCCACAATCTTGCCGAACTCGAGATCGTGATTGCCCAAGGCATCCAATCGCCTGCCGATGGTGCCCCCCCGAACGCCGCCGCTGGGCTTGTGAAAACCGCCATCCGTGATCGAATGGCACAAGGCGCAGGACATGCCGATCCCTTCCCCTGCGTATATGTCGGATGCGTCGATATCAAGTTTTCCATTCAGCTTGCTTACGTTTGTGGCGGGAAACCCAATTACCGCATTGGCTTCAAGGAGGGCTTCTGTGGTTGCCGGGCTATTCCACGTGGGGGCATTGGTGAGCGTGGCATCCGCCCCGCGCTCCGCCTCTAATTGGCCCAGCAGCTGCGGGGAGATCGCTTCCGAGTCGAAATTTATGCCGAGTTCAAGCAGTTTTTTTGGGCTGACGGTCATTAGGCCTTGTGGCAGGCCCAAAGTCCGGGTCCAGCCTAGTCCGCTTTTGATGCTCTCAACGCTCCAGACCCGCGAGGGAAACGGACCACTTTCGGTTGTTTTGCCGTGTGGTTTTCTTCGTTCTCCGCTTCTTCGTCTCCGTCGCCTAGGGCATCGCCCGATAGTGTGATTGCCGTGGCCTTTTTGAGCTGGTGTTGCATTTGCTCAGCTAGCGACAGAAGCTCTTCCTCAGCGAGCAGGACGATACCCAAAGGAAAAAGTGTTGCCTCTTCTTCTTCTACATGGTGTTCGACTTGATCTTGCAGGACACTCATGAGTGCCTTGAGCTTTTCGCCGTCCCCTGTGGCCTTGCGGATGTCCTGAATAAGCCGCTTGACCGAAAGATGTTCTACTGCGGATTCGGCAAGAATTTCTTTCGTTTCATCATCCTGAACGGCTGGGTAAAACAGCTCCTCCTCGGCGTTCGCGTGCAAGGTCAGTTTTTCGCAAACCTGCAAAGCGATGGCTCTTGCCGTTTCGTGCTCTTCATCGTCCATAGCGACATGAAAGTCTTCAAAAAGTGATTCAACTTCGCGGTGCTCTGCCGTTAACAACTCAATGGCGTTTACCGTTCGGGAAGTTTTTTGTTTGCTATTTTTTTTCATTGTGATCCTCGCGAACGACACGTGCAACTGGTGTGCCACCTTCATTGAGGTCCGGGGTATTAGATGAAAGAAGGGCGCAATACCCACCATGGGTCCGCGGCCTGGCTTCAACGTTCCGTTGAGGTTACGCGCGGGACCACCGCGCTACGCGTTGGGATCGCACTGGCCTGAAAAACTGGTCTTCTCCTCACGTGGAAGTCGGCCCGTTCTTTGCATGTGCACGGGCGCACATGACTTACGATTATCTAGTAGTAGGCGCGGGCTTCGCCGGCAGCGTAATGGCGGAGCAATTGGCGTCCGTAGGGGGCAAGTCCGTTCTCGTATGTGACAAACGCCCGCACATAGGTGGCAATGCCTATGATTGCCACGACAATGCTGGGATCTTGATCCATCAGTATGGCCCCCACATTTTCCATACCAATTCTAAGGACGTCTTTGGCTACCTGTCTCGATTTACCGAATGGTTGAATTACGAACATCGGGTGAAAGCAAGCGTGGACGGGAAGCTGTTGCCGATTCCCATTAACCTCGACACCATCAATCAGCTCTATGGCTGGAATTTGAGTTCTAGTCAACTTGAGGAGTACTTCGCAAAAGTAGCCGAACCCTGCGCTAACATCCGGACGTCTGAGGACGTAATTGTTAGCAAGGTAGGCCGGGAACTATACGAGAAATTTTTCAAGTACTACACCCGCAAGCAGTGGGGCCTAGACCCATCGGAATTGGACGCTACGGTCATCGCGCGCGTGCCGGTGCGTACGAATCAGGACGATCGATACTTTGGCGACACATATCAGGCCATGCCAAAACACGGGTATACGAAAATGTTTGAACGGATGCTTTCCCATCCGAAAATTGCCGTCGAGCTTGAAACCGACTACCGCGACCTTTTGAAAAAGCACAGGCCCCGCGCCATTGTGTACACCGGGCCCGTCGACGCATATTTTGACCATCGTTACGGCAAGCTGCCGTACCGTTCTCTTGAATTTCGCTTTGAAACACACAATCAGATGCGATACCAGGACGCGCCCGTCGTAAACTTCCCAAACACCCAGGAATACACCAGGATCAGTGAGTTTACGCAGATTACGGGCCAGAAACACGACAAGACCAGCGTGGTTTTCGAGTATCCAAAAGCCGAAGGAGATCCTTACTATCCCGTCCCCAGGCCAGAGAACGCTGCGCTTTATAAAAAATACCAAGCGTTGGCGGCAGAAACGCCCAACGTACATTTCGTCGGACGCCTGGCCACCTACCGCTACTACAACATGGATCAAGTGGTTGCTCAAGCACTCACCACGGCCTCCAAGCTCAACGGCGTAGGAACGACCAAGACTGCCGTGCCGAACACTTCGTTGCGGGTTTAGTCTTCCGGAACCCGCGACGGGGACACACTTTACATTAATTGGGATGCCCAGACTGGATCAACCGGAACTGATCCCAGCTTATGAAAACAACGCGGCGGTCGTCAACGAATGCCCCGGCATTCAATCGGAATGCGTTTTTGGAAGTCCCAAGATTTTGCGTTGACCAGCTTTAGTTCTGCTTCAACTTCGTTCCAGGTCATGGGCGAATCGTAAGCCGGGGACAGCATATCAAAGGTGTCCAGCACGGCCTCCGCGTAGCGCTGGTCGCGCGAAAAATCGTTCCGATGAACATAGTTCGCAACGGGGATCGTGAACTGGAAAACCTTTCCGAGAAGCGGAATTCGAAACAGCCGGTCGGTGATGGGAAAAAGCAGCGGCATGCTCTTCTGAATGCCCTTCAGAAGAAGGTCTGCCGGCAGGCGTTTGGTAAGCGGACGAATCAAATATTTTGTATTGAGCTTGGTCCAGAGGCGACGGGCATAAATCGTCAGCGCAAACTGTCCGCCAGGACGGACGCAGGACACGACTTCGCGGACCACCCGGGGCGGATCTGGCGTGTGTTGGATGACGCCGATCGAATATGCAAAATCAAACGCTCCGTGGCGGAAGGGAGGCTGCAAGGCGCTGGCCTGAACTAAGTTGACGTTGGGATACTTGGCCAGGGTCTGTGCGGTGGCGTCGATGGCGGACGAAAGGTCGAGCCCGACAAGACGGGCCCCCCGTGAGGCAGCAACCTCGGCGAATCGACCGGCGCCGCAGCCCATGTCCAGGCACCATTTGCCATCTAGTGTCGCCCGCGTCCATCCGGTTTCGGCGTCGAACCGCTGAACCGAATGTGTACCCCCTGTCTCGCTGTCGACCTGAACGTCGCGAAACTTGTTCCACTGCATGCCGAACGATGCCGCATACGAATCGTCCGAAACGAAGCGGGGAATACCACGCACGATGGGGTAGCTTCTTTGTGTCCCCTTCACTACAAGGCGGCCCGAAACGATATGGCCATTGTCTCGTACGGCGTCAACAAGGTCCAGTGGGGCCTGGGTCCCGGGCTCGGCCAAAAGCGAAAGCAAGTCATCCTGCATGGTTTTGCGTGGAGCATAGTCGAAGATCCGACGAATGCCGCGCGCGTGAGCCACCGCGCGCCCGTCGGGGCCCTTGAGACCGGCCGTTTCCTCACCTTCGGCCTGCGCATACCCACCAGAACCTCTTGCACGGGGCCGCCGCGAAGGTTGGCAGAAGGTTCAGACGCCCCCGTGCCCCCGTGCTCCCGTGCCCCCGCCCCCCCTGTCCCCCTGGGTCGCCGGGGGCGAAGCTGCGGGCCGATCGAAAACCAACCATGCGCGGGGGGATCTACAGTAGATTCCCTTTGCGCATGGAAAATGTTGTCGGCAATCTAGACGAAGACACCGTCAAAGGGTTCGGTTTCGAGTGGGAACATTTCGATCAATCATCCCTGTCGGAAGCGGAACTTCGGTCCTATTTTGAGGCTTATTTTTCCGTATTTCCTTGGGCACGGTTGCCTGAAAATGCCGTGGGATTTGATTTGGGTTGCGGCAGCGGCAGGTGGGCACGGTTCGTGGCGCCACGCGTGGGAACACTTCACTGTGTCGATGCCAGCGCGCCCGCGCTGGCGGTTGCAAGGCGCACCCTTTCAGATCAACCCAACTGTCAGTTTCACCACGCAAGCGTTGATGCCATCCCTCTTCCTGACAATGAAATGGATTTCGGATATTCGCTCGGGGTCCTGCACCACATTCCCAACACCGCGTCTGGTCTACGCGACTGTGTAAGGAAGCTAAAACCCCATGCGCCGTTTCTTGTTTATATGTACTACGCACTTGACGACAAACCATTGTGGTTCCGGGCGCTGTGGCGGACCTCGGACAAGATCCGGCGTCTCGTGGCCCGAATGCCCCCGCGCATGAAGTTGGTCACCACCACGGCACTGGCTGTCACAATTTATTTTCCCCTCGCACGTTGCGCGCAGCTTCTGAGCCGAACGGGAATTTCCGTGGATAGCTTCCCCCTTTCCAGCTACCGGGACGCCAGCTTCTACACAATGCGAACCGATGCTTTGGACCGGTTCGGCACCAAATTGGAACAGCGGTTCAGCCGCGCTGAACTCAAGGCCATGATGGAGGCGGCTGGCTTGGTTGATGTGACGTTCAGCGAACAACGGCCTTTTTGGTGCGCCGTGGGTTTCCGCGCTGCCTAAATCCTGGATTTGCCTGACCGGGATCGGCTGGCACACCCGCGCAATGCGAACCCCGCGTTGTCGAACCCATGTGACTGGGGGTGTGCGCTAGGGCATCGTCTTCGAAATAGCATCAAGTCCGGCCGACGATCCACGCCGAACGCAGCGTTGCTCCTCTTCGCAATAGCTACGGCTATTGGTCGTCGTCGCGCCTTGCTCTCGGCCCGGCTTGTCGGCCTCCGATTTGACGCTATTTCGAAGACGGTGCCCTAGCCACAGAGGGCTGGATTTCGGTCAAATCAGGTGGATCGTCAGCGTGCGCAGCCAATCCGCTGCGCGTCCATCGCAAATTCGTCGATCCAAACATGCAAGGGCGTGGATCCGGAGGTGACCGGAATGATACCCAATTGTGCGGTCTCGAAGGTGGTCCCGTTGGCGAAACTCCAGCGGCCGGGGGCCTTTTTGCTGTTGTCGACCATGACTTCTTTTTTGCCGTCGTTCCACCATGCGACGACCTTGTGGGCCTTGGCGTCGAATTCCCATTCCACACACGCCCATTTCATGGTGTCGAAGCTGTGAATCGACAGGGCGTCGTCCGAAGGGGAGGTGATGCGCAGATCGCCGACCACACCCAGCGCGTACCCGATGTATTCCATAGATCGGGTGGCTCTGAAAAACTCAACGTGGGCAAAAAAACCCTGGCCGCCAAAAGTCGGTTTTGGATCCTGCGACCACAAAAACAGGCGCCCGAAGAAATGTTCTTTGAGCGCCGCCGGGAAAGATTTGAGATTCAGCGTGGCGCTGCCCCCGGTGGAGTCAAGCTTGAGGGAGCCTTTGCCCCGTGCCGGCTTGTCAGTGCTAATTTGCGCGCCAGATTTAGGGGCATTCCATAGTTTGTTGTCGATTTCATTTCCTTCGAACCCGTCACAAACCATGAGCCCCTGGCAATTGGAGTCCCCGAAGACCACGGGCGTTGTGCCTGCGGAACCACCATCGCTGACCAACAAAGGAGATCCAGTGTCGTTGGTGGGCGCGCGTCCGGTATCGACCGTGGGCGGGCGCATTCCTCCGGCACCGCCTGTGCCTCCGCCTAGGCCTCCCATTGCGTCGCCAGGCAATGCCCCTGCGGCACCGCCACCTTTACCCCCGTCGCCGGTTGGACCCGGGGGTAGGGCGAAAGATCCTCCCCCTCCCGCCATCGGGTTCGTTCCCGAGCCACCTGCGCCGCTGCGGAGCGTGGTCGGGGCGAACGCTCCGGATCCTCCCGACGCCTCTTCCTGGGGTTCGGGGGGTGGACTGGCCCCGCCCGCGCACGCGGCAAGTCCTATTGTGAAAATGAATCCGGCGCGGCCTTTAGTCATGGTTGCTCCTTGATGCGGCTTCGGGAGAGCCGGAGGCGAGAGAAAACCCCTCACATCGCTGCAAACGCTGCGCCGCGATTCAAAGGTCGTGGATTAAAGGGGTGCCTTAGGTTCTTTGGGCGAAAGGTGACCTGACCGCGAGGCGTCGGATCGCGGGGGTGATCGCCCTGATCACTGTAAAAGGCCGCAACTTTTTCCCCGTGCCGCCGAAGACGCAACATGACCACCCTTAGGTTTTTGCGAAATCTGTGTGTTTGGGCCCTTTTGGGGGCACGTGTGGCGCGTGGGGATAGCCCTGATGCCGGTGCAGCCGCGCGGGACGCCGGTATTGTGCCGCCCCCTCTCTTGGCCCGGGGTGCTGCGGCGCCACCGGAGCCGCTGCCTCCGGTGATGGTGCGCTCTGTTGAGGGGGTCGTGAACCTGAATCAGGCTGCCACCGAAGAGCTGCGCCTCTTGTCAGGCATAGGCCCTGCCAAGATCCGCGCCATCATGATTTACCGGCAGGCCCACCCGTTTCGTACCGTAGAGGAGTTGGTGCGCATCAAGGGGATAGGACGCAAGATGCTCAAACGTTTGCGTCCCCATCTGGCCGTTAGCGGCCCTACCACTGCGCAACAGGTCATCCGTCCGCAGATCGATCCGACGCCGGCCTCAGGCGTTTATCGCCCGCCCGTCGTGCCCTCGGCCTTGCGCAGACCTCCGGCACCTGTGCCGCCGTCACCTGTTGGGGTCGCCCGCCGCCCGACGATCCCTGTTCGTCCCGCGTCGCATCGTGCGCAATTTTCTGAGGCGGACGCCAATCATTGTGTCCGGCCCCGCTGAGGCACGTCGGGGCGATTGAAGGGACACCTTTAGGCCATGCGGCGTGTGCGGTGCTCGCGCTGTTCCAGGCGTGTTAGCGCGAGGGCGAATATTTTTTGGGCGGTTTTGCCTTCCCACGGAACATCGAACTTTGCGAAAAGCGATCGCAGATCCTGGTCCTGAATGGGCAGATCGTTGTTCCATGCATCGATGCTGGAATCAACGGGGACCACGTCTTTGGCGATTCGTTCGGCGTTGTCCGCCTCAGTTTCACGAATCTTCGCGTCAACCCTGGCGCCCAGAATCCCCAATTTCCTTGCCAAGCTCATCATAAGTTTTTTTTGTCCTCTCCACTCAGACACACTAAACCGTCCAACCGTTCAAATATTCCCTACCACCAGCCTACGAGGACCTTGAACTCCCACTTGTAAAGCCTCCGAAAAAGGGGATCAACGCGGCGCGGATGCCGCGTGATCAACGATGGCGGTCGGGGGCGCACCCCGGTGCATGTCGGATGCCCCAGCATCCGGAACCCCACCGTCAGTCGTAATCGCCACGGGCGGCAGGGGTGCCGCCGGCAGCGCGGTCACTGCGGGACGGCTGGGTGCTTCGAGGGGTAGATTGATGACCAGGACCAGGTTTCGATCGAAACGAATCGCTTTCTGAAGGGGTCGGAAACCTTCGCGACGGATTTCAAGGACATGGGTGCGTCTGTCGCGCGGTACAAAAATGGAGGTCGGGGTAAATTCAGGCAGCCGTTTGCCATCTAAGCGAACTTCGGCCAAACCCGGATCGGTGCGCAGGTCAATTCTCAAGGGCTGGGCCCAAGTGGCCAATACCGGCAAGGGAAGCACGCCAAAATGGATAGTCGCTGCCGCACAAGCCGCCGTCACCACCAGGCCCACCAGCACCCGGGTCCAGATGCGCGGACGGGGTGGGGAACGCGTAGACTTGAATTCCCCGGTGCGCACGATCCTGGGGGCGATGACCGGGTTCGCGTTTGGGTGAGGCAGGGGCAGGGGCGCGGATGGCGTTCCCTTTAACGGAAGCGCGGGAATTGAACCTGTTGTCCTTCGGGGGGCAAGAGGATCGGAGGGCGTGAGACGGGGCGGGCGTGTGCCTTCGGCGCCCACTGCCATTCGGGCGGCGACGGGCGACGGGCGCAGATTTGGATTCACCGCGGGTAGCGAAGCCGAGGGGGGGCGGAAGGATTCAGTGGCGCGGGGGGGGGCTGCACTGGTCCTGGCGTCGGGGACCGCCGCAACACCTGGGTATGCGGCGTAAGAGCCAGTGGTAGCCCCGGGAACGGCGGTCCGGCTTCTGCCGTCGGTGGGCTGGGGTACAGGTGGGGGCGTTGCGCGGGCTGTTCGGGTTGAGGTCGACGGCGTGGCCGCCGTCGGTTTGGGAACCGGCGAACCCGCCGCTTTCGAGGACCTGTGGCCTTCGGGCCGGGTCGGCGGTTTGCCTATGCGCGTGACCTCATCCCCGCCCGCGGCAGATCGGGTCGGCATGGGGCCAATGGCGGTTTCTTGGGTGGTAGCCGCAGGTGGCCGCCTTTCTTCGTGGGCGATGCGAATGCGGGTGTGCGGTCCCGCCAGACTTTCTATTGCCGAGTCTAGGGCGCCAGAGACAAGGCGAATGACTTTCGACGGATCGGCGGACGTGCGAGGGCTGCCAGGCGGGATCAGGCGTGACAGGTATTCAGCTAGTTCCGTCGCCTCGCCCGTACGGCCTCGGGGCACCAAGTCCAGCGCGGCACGCGCCGCCACAACAAATTCCCCCGCGTTTGCAAACCGATCGCGCGGGTCGGGCGCCAAGGCCCCAGCCAGCAGGCGATCCAGCACCGGCGGCATGTCCGGCCTTACCCCGCGCGCGGGGGGGACCAGGCCTGAGGCGACCTGCTGCCAACCTGTGCCTTCGTCCTGAATGTCGCGCAGGCGGCGGCCAGTGACCAGTTCAAAAAGGACAGCGCCTAAAGAGAAAATGTCACTGCGCCGATCCAGTTTCACCCGACGCGCCTGTTCAGGCGACATATACGCAAGTTTGCCCTTCAGCGATGCGACGACGGACTGATCCGTGCGCCTTTTGGCCAGACC
This sequence comes from Myxococcales bacterium, assembly GCA_043754455.1. Lineage (GTDB taxonomy): Bacteria > Myxococcota_A > Polyangia > Fen-1088 > Fen-1088 > JAYUUT01. Next base: position 1,351 of record JAYUUT010000225.1, on the reverse strand, counting down.
GAAATCTGACAGTTTCACCTCGCCTGCGTACGAAACCAGCACGTTCGAAGGCGACACGTCCCGGTGGACCATCCCCAACGGCTGGCCGTCGGGCCCCACCATTTCATGGGCGTAATGCATCCCTTCGCCTAGTTCGATGGCCACATGCAGCGCCACCGCATCTGGCAGCCTGGCGGTGCGGCCGGTTTCGTGTGCCTCGTTTTGCAGGCCATCAAGCAGGGCCGCGAGGTCACGTCCGTCGACGAATTCCAGAACGATGAAATATTCGCCCTCTTCGGACACTCCCAGATCCTGGATCTGCACGATGTTGCGGTGGGAAAGCTGTGCCTGGATGCGCGCCTCGGTCACCAGCATGCTGATAAACCGGGCATCGCGCGCGTATCCGGGAAGGATGCGTTTGATCGCCACCTGTTTGACGAAGCCCTCTTCACCTAGGGCCCGCCCACGATAAACCTCGGCCATGCCGCCTACGGCAATCCTGTCGAGTAGCTCGTACTGCCCGAATTTCATCGCGGCTGGCGCCACTCCTTTTCCCTGACGCAGAAGGCGACAACGGGTCCGCTAGGCTCGGACACTTGGGGCCAAAGTGCAACAATCTTCGGTAAATGACGCCTGATGCAGTCAGCCAGCGCAATCGCCATGTTAAGATCTACCGTGCCTGAGCGGCTGAAGACCCTGCTGTCCCAGGCCGTGGCTGATGGCGTGGTTCCGGGGTTGGTGGTTCTGGTGGGGCACGAGGGTAAGCGCATGATTGAGGTGGCGGGCCATCTAGATAAGGGGCGCCCCGATCTGGTGACGCCAGAGACGGTATACGATTTGGCGTCGCTGACGAAGGCCCTTTGGACCAGTGTGCTGGCCATGAAGGGGGTGCAACGGGGCATTTTGAGGCTGGGCGATAAGGTGGCTGACGGGATACCGGGCTTTGGGGGGGCGGGGAAAGACGACGTGCAGCTGCGCCACCTGCTGAGCCATTCCTCGGGGCTGCCTGCCCATCGGATTCTGTACGCGCAGGGCCCCGTAGATACGGCCCAGGTCGTGGCGCGGGTGGCGGCGGAGCCCTTGGTGGCCCCTCCGGGCGCACGGTCGGTGTATTCGGATCTGGGGTTTATTCTGCTGGGGGATTTGTTGGAACGGCGCCTGGGGGGGCGGTTAGATTTGTTGGAGGGGGAAATATGGGGGCGGGCGGGGTTACCGGCGGGTGCCGTGTTGGGGTTTGCGCCTGTGGGATGTCAGGTGGCACCTACCGAACAGTGTCCTGTCCGCGGGCGGATGGTCTGCGGGGAGGTCCATGATCTGAACGCGTGGGCAATGGGGGGTGTGGCCGGACATGCAGGGTTGTTCGGAAACGTTG
>JAYUUT010000224.1:0-4707 GCA_043754455.1 Myxococcales bacterium | reverse complement strand
GCGCGGTCGGGTCGGAGCGGGAGGTGAGGGCGGAGCGAAAAACAACCCCCGGTCGGGGCGGAGCGCGGTCGGGTCGGAGCGGGAGGTGAGGGCGGAGCGAAAAACAACCCCCGGTCGGGGCGGAGCGGGCGGAGCGTCGAAAAACAACCCCCGGTCGGGTCGGAGCGGAGCGGGAGCGGTGGTCGCGGAGCGGCGGTCCGGGCGGAGCGGTGGGCGCCAAGCAGTGGCGATCGCTGGCAGGGAGGTCATTGACACTGGCAGAGGGGCCGGGCTATGCTCCCGCCCATATGGGAGCGGCGACAGTGGTCGGTTGAGAAATATGAAAGGTGCAGAGATTGAAAGCAGTGGTATCGCCAATTCACGACACGCCGGGGGTGGGCCTTCGGCCATTTTTCTTCTGGCCGCCCTCTGTCTTCAAGTATCCTGTTCTTTCAACTCACCCGAAGTGCCGCCGAGGATTTTCGGAAGGTGCGGGGGTACAAACGGCGCATGCCCCAAGGGGCTGATCTGTACCAAAGTTCAGGCCACCTCAGGTTCTTTGGACATTTGCTGCAAGACTGAGGGTTGCACAAACGAAACCGTCAAGTTGCCCCCGGGGCTCGGAGTCTCTGAAGGTACCGGCGGCGGAAAGGGCACCGGGGGAGAGTCCGGAGAGACTAGGGACGCAGGCGTCGTGGGCGGGGGCGGCGCTGGCGGCATACCCGACGGGACGGGCGGCGTGGGCGGTGGCGTCCAGATGAACACAGATGCGGGCCCGAATCCCCCGCTGTTTGCTAGGGACGCGGGGCGCGATTCCGGCACGGGGCCGGATATGTCCATTGTCATCGTCTTGGACCGGGTGGACGGGCGCCCGCAGACCGACGCCTCGTCCCCGATAGGCGCGTCCGATGTTGCGGCGATGATCAAGGACGCGCCCGTCTCCTCGTCCCTCGACGCGTCCCCCGAATGCTCTGGTGCGTGCATCGTGGGCACCAAGCGCTGCGGAACCAACGCGGGCGTTCAGTTCTGCGTGGAGGTTCAGGGCTGTGGCGTTTGGGCGGGAGAAACCAAATGCCCCGGCGTTCAGTCCTGCGTGGGAGCTGAACCAAACGCGGTCTGCGGGTGTCCGACAATCCCTGCGGGCTGCGAAACGGGGCAGGGAAGTTTCTGTGAATCGACGACTTTCCTGGCGACGTGCGTGGCGGACGCGCAGGGGTGTTTGACCATATCGGGGCGCATTACCTGCGCGCCGGGGAAACCGTGTACGGGTAGCACTCCGAAGGCGAGTTGCTCGTGCCCGCCCGCCCCCACCGCATGTGCAGCAGGGACAGGGACGTCGTGCCAGGGGAACTCGTTGGTCACGTGCTCGAACGACAGCAATGGCTGTGTTGCCGTCACGACGATGACTGCCTGTTCTGCGGGGAAACCCTGTGCGGGCAGCGCCCCAAATGGCGCTTGTACCTGTCCGACAGCGCCCGCAGGTTGCAACGGGCAGAACTCGGGAAGCTTCTGTTCGTTGTCGTCGGTGGCGACTTGTGTCGCTGATGCCAACGGCTGTATGGCCACGACCACCACCGCGTGCGCGAATGGATGCATCGGATCGCATCCTACATCGTCTTGCTGCATGCCTGCTTGTACGGGCAAATGTGGGGGCGCAGATGGTTGTGGCGGGCTGTGTCCGAACAACTGTGTTGGCCCGAAGACCTGCGGCGGCGCGCCAATGTATGTCTGTGGCTGTACGGCTTCATGCGCTAGCAAAACCTGCGGCGCGGACGACGGTTGCGGCGGAACATGCAACGCGGGTTCGTGTCCTTCGGGTCAGTCCTGTGGCGGCGGTGCCAACGCGAACGTCTGCGGAGAATGCGGCGCCATTATGCCCAACGCCTCGTCGGCGGACCTTCCAAATCCCGCAGCATACGACACGACTAACAATGGAATTGTAGTCGACAAGGTCACCGGCCTGATGTGGGAACACCGATGGACAGCCGTGAACACATCGTACGAAACCGTTACACAAGCCAAAGCCACCGACTATTGTGCGGCCCTGCGCACGGGCGGCTTTTCCAACTGGAGGCTGCCGACCCGAATCGAACTCGTTTCGATCCTGGATGTAAATGCCGATCACCCCTCCATCAACGTAGCAGCGTTTCCTGGCACTCCATCGTACTACTATTGGACGTCTACGGCGCAGTTCGGAGTTCAGGGCTCTGTTTGGTTCGTGAATTTCATAACCGGCCAGATTGCCTGGCTGCCAGTGACGGACCTGGCCGCTGTTCGCTGCGTCCGCGGCGCCCCGATGCCGTGTCCTGGTTCGCGTTTTACGGTCACCAACGGATGGGTCGTAGACTCGTCCACCAGGCTCAAGTGGCAATCGACTTTCGGGACAGACCGGAACTGGGATCAGGCGACGGCTGACTGTAAGGCGCTGGGAAGCGGCGCCCGGTTGCCCAGTTTGGCGGAATTGCAGACCATTGTTGACGATTCGAAACCAAGTCCAATGATTGACGTCATGGCCTTCCCGGGAACGTCGTCAAAGCAATTTTGGACGTCTTCTGCGTCCTCCGGTTCCCCGGGCTTCTGGTTCACCGTCTCGTTCAGCTTCGGCAACACGGTTCGCGACATCGTAACGGGTACACATGATGTCCGGTGCGTGCGCTGAAAAGGAGTCAATAAATCCGCTGCGCGCCGGCCTGCGGCGGCGCGGTCCCTCCGGATTCCGAGAGCCTGTAGATTCCACCTGAAAACGGGGTAGGCCACCCGCACAAGAAAGTCCAAACGCGCGACCAAGGCGACCGTGGAGACACGAATCCCTACTTCTCCACTATGGGCCAGTCGGACAAGTTCGGCACGCAGGGGCAGATCGTCGGGGGCTGCCCACTGGCGTCGCCCCATTGTCGTTGACGGCATTGCGGGGCCCGCCCCGGCCAGAAGCAGCGAAATCAGGACCCCTGTCCCCGCATGGGGTCACCTTACACCCGAGGCTGGACACAGGGGGTGCTACGATCCCTTGTATGGACACGGCCCAGCTACCGACATCCCCAGCGGGCGGCGACATTCCCGACGCGGCCTACGACGACTATGACGGATTTTTGAAACAGGCGGTTCGTGAATCCTACGACCGATCGTGGAAGACCCACCGTGGCAATTTTTTGGCGCTGGTCGTCGCGTCCGGGCAGGTGGTGTCGATGGCCGCGGATTCGGTGCGCGACGGCACGGGGCTCAAAAAGGCAGCCCTAGGCGCGGGCAGCGTTGTCGCCTTACGTTTTGGCCTGCGGTATTTCTTCGCAGGGCCCGTGGGGATTTTGTTGTCCGCTGCGCTTATCGCGTCGGCCGCCGGGTATTTGATCAAAAACCAGAAGGACGTCACGGCGAAACTACCCGCCATGAAGGCGATCATCGGCGACATGCGCGGGCGATTCGACGAAATTCAGGTGGGATACCGGGCCGGTCGTTACCCGGCGGCGGACCGTAACCTCATGGTCGAAGGCCTGCTCAAACGGTTTGCTGATCAGGTGGACGGGGCTTGATCAGGTCAGCATGACCGATTTGAGGCCGCCCGACGCGAACCTGACCAGCATGCTGGCCCGAAGGACAGTTTCGACCTTTCCGCGTCCAAATTCTGGGTGCGCGATAATCTCGCCCGGTTTGTAACGAACCTTGACGTCGAACAATTTCACGTTGTCCGCCAGGGCCACCTCTTTGGCCAAGACGCGCAATTCTTCCGCCTTGCGATCCAGATTGCGCGATGACGACGTGCTGGTCGCGACGTAGTTGACCTCGCCGGGGGGCAGTTCCTGCAATTCCCCGGACTTTCGGCCTGGTGTCGTGCGGTAATTGTGGCGGTTGTTGCAGCGCGAACAGGCGACCTGTTTGGGGTCATCCCCGATCATCGCGACCACCGAATGGGTCAACATTTCGCCACAGGGACCGCACCAGGCCTCGACGTCGACCCCGACTTTGATCCCGGTTTGTACGACCGCCCGTCGGCCCGCGCCCCAAGACACCCCGGTGATGTGCCGTTCGCCCGCGACCGAAGCGCCTTGCACCCGGCGGTCGGGGGTGCTGCCCGTGACGACGCCTATGCGGGGAAGGGCGGCGGCCGCGCGCCTCATATCCTGGATGCGGCGGCCCAGGGTCCGTTCGACTTGCATTTTCTGCCCCTCGGACAGCGTGGCTAGGTGTTCGCGATAATGGTTGCCAATCCGCTCGACACTTGCGTGTGCGGCAAGGACGACTTCTCGTTCATCCTTGCGATCTTCAGCCACCGAGATCTGCAGGGCAACGTCTCGGACTTCTTTATTTAGATCTTCAATCGAAAGCGCCATGGACCGTAGTTCTACCCCACCTTCGCGATGAGCATTTAATTTCCATGAACCGGTCGGGTCTGCAAGGGGGCAGATGATCTTGGACGACGCGACGCATTTATGCCTTTGCTCCGCGCGACGCGCGGTGTAGATTCATGTTTTCGCCGTCCCCGAGCCTCTGGCACCTTCCGCCCCGGAACCCGCGGCCAACCGCGATCAAGAAACAAGGGTTATTTATGCGTAGGACACAGATGAAGAAGTTTGGCCTCTGCTCTCTGGCCGTAGCGTTCCTTCCGGCCATGACATTTTTGCTTCCGACCGCCCTGCAGGCACAGCCGGGACAGCCACCTCCGGCTGCCGCAGTGCCTGCCGCGCCTCCTCCTGCGGCGGCTGCAGCCCCTTTGCCCGCACCGGCACCGGCCCC
>JAYUUT010000223.1:0-13431 GCA_043754455.1 Myxococcales bacterium | reverse complement strand
GAAACGTTGACGGTGTGGCCACGTTGGTCGAATCGTTGCTGGCGGGCGTCCTTGTGGATCCGCAGGTGTTGCGCGCGTTCTGGACCGCCGCCGGCGTGCCGGGATCGACCTGGCGTTTGGGATGGGATGGCCCAAGCGTGGCCAATTCATTGGCGGGAGATCTGATTAGCCGGGACGCTGTGGGGCACCTGGGCTTCACGGGGTGTTCGATCTGGATCGATCCCGCGCGAAATGCCTTCGTGTTGATGTTGTCGAACCGGGTTCATCCGGCGGTTCGGCCGGACACCCGGTTCGCACAGCTGCGCCGGGCGATTAATGACGAAGGGATACGGAAAATTATGGGGATTCGAAGGTCGTCTTGATGTCGGCGCCGATGCGCGTGATGTCGTGCTGATCCCGCACGCGCTCGCGGCCGCGCAATCCCATCGCCGTCAGCTGTTCTGTGGGCGTGGCGAGGGCCGCCGTGATCGCGTCGGCCAGTGCGTCGACTGACCCCGGTGGCACAAGCCAGCCACATTCGCCGGGCACAACCAGTTCTGGTATCCCGGCAACGTAGGTGCTGATCACCGGGCGACCGAGGGCCAGTGCCTCCATGATCACGACGGGCAGGCCTTCGGCGAAACTGGGCATGACCAGAACCGATGAGGCCGATAAACAATCGCGCACGGTCTGGCCGCTGGCCCAGCCCAGAAGTTTCACCTTATCGCCGAGGCCCAGACGGGTGATGTCAGCTTCAAGGGCAGGACGCAAAGGCCCTTCGCCAATGATGTCCAGGTGAAAATCGATGCCCCGCGCGTGCAAGATCCCCAGCGCTTCGATGACAATGGGTTGGCCTTTTTGTTCTTCGAGGCGACCAATTGACAGCAGGCGTGGCGTGGGGGGCAGCGGGGTGGGCGTGGCCGCCAAAAACAGATCGTCGACGCCGCACCGGACGATGCGAATCTTGGGCCAGTCGGCGCGCACCGCCCTGCGCAGAAGCTGGCTACGGCCGAAATGCGAGATGGCGAAGACGAACCGCGCATGGGCGATCTTTTCTTCCAGGTACAAAAGCGGCGCCTTATCGAATTCCTCGGGGCCGTGAACCGTGAAACTGTAGGGCGGTCCGCCCAGCAGGTGGCAGAACATGGCCACGGCTGCGGAATTGGTTCCAAAATGTGCGTGCAGGTGTTCAATATTGTCTTGTTTGGTCCACGAAAGCAGCAGGCACGCCTCGGCGACGACCGCAAAGGTGCGCAAAAGCCCCTGATCAGATCGGCGTCCCACCCGCACTGCCAATCGGACAGCGCGCATGACGGCCACGGGATGCGACAAGGCCGTCTTGACCAGGGCAACCCCAAGGCCCCAGATTCCCCCAGAAAGTAGGGCACGGGTGGCAACCATTTCGGCCTGATCGTCGGGATCGGGCAACGGATCGATCGTCCGGCGAATGCTGTAGCGGTGAATGTGGGCGCCGTGGGCCTCCAGCGCCTTGATTTCGCGGCGCACGAAGGTGTGGCTGATTTTAGGGTACTGGTTGACGAGGTAGCCGAGGGTCATGGGGGGAGCCGTGGCGCGCGAGTATACTCGGGGATCTCATGCTGGCTGGGCTGCTTCGCCTACCGTTCCGTAGCCCCCATCTCGAACCTGGGATGCGTCTGGGAAAATATCGCATTGTGCGTCGGCTGGCGGTAGGCGGGATGGCGGAAATATTCTTGGCCCGCAAAGGTGGCATCCGGGGCTTTGAAAAACTGTTGGTCGTCAAACGTCTTCAACCCCAATACGTGTCCCACCCAAACGTTGTGCGGATGTTTTTGGACGAAGCCCGCCTGATGGCGACCCTGAATCATCCCAATATCACGCAGGTCAATGACGTGGGCGAGGCGCGGGGCACGTTCTTTTTCGCGATGGAATATGTCCATGGCGAAGATCTGCGCGCTTTGCAACGGGCCGCGGCCCGCACGGCGGAACCGCTGCCTCTAGACCTAGCCGTTGGTGTGATTGCCGAGGCGGCGGCGGGGCTGCAACACGCGCACGACAAGCGTGGCAGTGACGGGGCGCCCCTGCTGATCGTTCATCGCGATGTGTCGCCATCGAACGTGCTGGTTTCGTACGATGGCGCCGTGAAATTGACGGATTTTGGGGTGGCGAAATGGGCGCGCCAGGAGGCGGAAACCCGCCACGGAACCCTGAAAGGAAAATGCGCCTATATGTCTCCGGAACAGTGTCGGGGTGATGTGCTTGATAGGCGCAGCGATGTGTTTGCCTTGGGCATTTTGCTCTATGAACTGTCGACAGGCACACGTCTGTTTCAGGGCGCCAGCGATTTTGCCATCTTAAATCAGATAGTCAGCGGCAAGATTGTGCCTCCGTCCGAACGTAGGCCGGGGTATCCACCCGCGCTTGAAAGGATCGTGCTGCGGGCCCTGGAGCGCGATCCGGGGCGGCGATTTGCGACCGCCCGAGATCTGCAACTGGCGCTCGAAGCGATGGCACACGAGGAGCGGTACACGATTCTGCCGGTCGCGCGTGCCCACCTGATGCAGCGCCTGTTCGAACGGAAACTGGCCGCATGGCGTGTGGCCGAGATCGAGGGACGATCCCTGGGACAACATCTGGCCAGCCTGCCTGACGGCGAGGTGGTGGGGTATGACGAGGGAACTGACGGGGGGACGGGGCCGGGCGTGCTTCCGGGGGCGACCATGGGAACCCGGGCGACGGGGCTGGAAATGGCCGCGCTGTCCATGAAGCCGTCGGTCAAGGGCGCGCGGCCAAGGCGCTGGGTTGTGCCATTTCTTGTGGCCGGCGCCGGTGCGGCTCTGGCCTATGCGTGGCGCAACCCCGTGAGGCCTCCCCCGATCGCGCCGCTTCCTCACGTCCGCGCGCGCGAGATGGCGCAGGTGCCCGCCGTGCCGGTCCGGCCACACGACGTTCCGTCCGATGAGCCTCCGGGGGCAATAGCAGAGCCCTTGCGTCCAGGGGCTCAGATACCGCCCCGGCGCACGGGGCCTCGCCGGATGCCTTCACGACCGGCGCCCCGCCCCGAGGTTGCGCCCCTTACACCCTCACCCGCTTCCCCCGCCAAACAAAAGATCTGGGATTCGGACTCAGTGCTGTTGCCGAAATGAAGATCGTTTTTGCTTAGCTGGTGGAACGCAAGAAAAGTTGACACATTATCGCGTGGCCTCAACATCGTCGGTGATGAGATCGAAGCTGCGTGGCCCGTCCCCAAGCAGACGGCGTGCGCGCCCTGCAACCACCCGCGCCACCCGCACGTCTGAGCAGGGGGCCCTGCGGCAGGCCCGGGAGGCGCTGGCGGGAATACAAGGCCAGCTTGATCAGGCCCTGGATTGGCTGCGGCAGGCACCTCTTAGCGGTCCTGCAAAGGCCGCCATGCCGACCTTGCGTTTGGGGGAATCGGCACGCGAAGCCCTGGCCGCCCTGGGCTCCCTTTCCGCGCGCCGGTCGTAGCCGGATCTGGTCGTGGAATCGGCCCCCGCGACGCCCTTAACCCCAACCGCCGGGCTGGTTGAACCGCTTCTGACCTTTGTGGTCGCGACGGCGTTGGCTTCCGCCTTGTACTGGATCGCCCAAGGGGTGTCAGTTGTTGCGCAGAACCTTCACGGTGCCATCGCCGTGATTTTTCTGTACGCCCCCACTGTGGCGGCGCGGCTATCGGGACGTCCCTTCGATTATGGGCAAGGGGGCTTGACGGTTCGGCCGTTGCGCCTGAACGCGGCCATACTGGGGCTGGCCATCGCGGCGACCTGGCCGATTTTTATCGGGCTGTTTTTCGGTTTTTACGGCTGGCTGTGCCAGCGCCCGTTCGGGGCAGGGCTGCTGCCAGCCGCGGTCATGTCGTCAATGGTGGAACTGTTCGCCCCGATCTGTGCGCGGTGGCTGGGCTGGGCGGGTGGGCGCCTGCTGTTGCCACCAGATTTTTTGTTATTGGCGTTCACCCAGATCATCGTGATTGCGCTGCCCGAAGAGCTATTTTTTCGGGGTTATCTGTACGCCCGGTTGGAATCCCGGTGGCCGTCACGGCGGCGGCTGTGGGGGGCGCCGGTCGGGACGCCTCTTGTGGCCACTGCGGTGCTGTTCGGTCTGGGACATGTCCTGGTCGATTTCGATCCGCAGCGGTTTTCGGTGATTGTGCCCGGGTTGGTGTTTGGGTGGATGCGCGCCCGCACCGGATCACTTGCCGCAGGGATCTTGTTCCACGCCTTGTGCAATCTTTTTTCCGAAGGGCTTCACAGCAGTTTTTTCAGGTGACCTTGTGCTATTTCCCGGCGGGTTCTAAGGCCGCCTGGATTTCGACATCGGTAATTTTTGACGAACGGCGGTAAAGCAACAACGCCCTTTCAAGCACAGCTTCCAGTTCGCGAAAATTTCCTGGCCAGCTATGGACCGCCAAGGCGTCAATGGCGGAAGAGTCCAGTTCTAGGGTGCGTCGTCGTTCGGCATCGGTGGCCCGCGCCAGATCGGCTGTTGTCCGCAGATCCAGGGGGATCCCGGCTTGTGACAAAATTCGGTTGCCCATCCAAATCGCCGATGGACCTAGATCTTCGGGCCGGTCACGCAGCGGCGGCAACGACAGGACGATCCGGGCCAATCGGTAATAAAGATCGTGTCGGACGTGGCCGGTTGCGACCGCCCGGGTCACATCGCTGTCTGAAATGGCGATAGCGTTTACAAAAAGCTTGCGATCAAGATCGGTGTCCCGCCCCACGCGGCGAATTCGCCCCGCTTTGAGCAATCGCAACAGGGCCTCTTGCACCCGAGGGGCAAGTCCGGTGAGTTCCTCGATGACCAGAACGCCGCCGTCGGCCGCTTCGGCAGCCCCTGCACGCTGGCCGTCACCGCACAAAACCCTTAGGGCCTCGTCCTCGGGAAATCCTGCGACATCGAATCGCACCACGGGGCCATCTGGGGCCACCAACTGCGCCAGCGCGCGGCCCAGCCCTTCCTTGCCGGTGCCGGGCTCCCCGAGCAGTAGAAAGTTCGTGCGGTAAGGGTGGTCTTGTAGCCGTTCTATGGTGTCGAGGATGCGGGTCATGGCGGCGTGGGGCGATGACACCCGTATCAGGGCCCCGATCCAGCGGGCGGCCCCCGGATGGTCCATGGATTTCAGGCTGGGCGCGTCTGGTAACGAAGCGCGGATGTCGGTCGGCGCCCCGGCGTGCGATCTGGATCGGGAGGGTCGGTCGGTAGCCATCGGGGCTAGACTCGCTTGATCCCTAGGAGGAGATCGGTGGTCGGTTGATCGGCGGCGGGAAAAGGGTATTTGTCGAATTCACTGGAAGGAACCCAGCGAAAATCTGCCACACGCAGTGCCCTGGGAGGATCGGTGCCGACAACTTCGGTCTGGTACAGGTTCAGATCAACGGTGTACCCCTCGTACTTATGGATTCGGTGAGCCATGAGATCCCCGACCACAATGTCCACGCCCAGCCGTTCGCGAACCTCACGTTTTAAGGCGTCGGTGTCGGATTCGTTTGGTTCAACCTTGCCGCCGGGGAATTCCCACATTCCCGACAGAACCGCGGTCGATCGGCGCTGGGTGATAAGGTACGTCCCGTCCCGTTCGATGACCGCAGCAACCACGCGAATTTGCCTGGGATTCACGCTTGCCATTGAATCGATGATGATACATCGCAAGGGGCAGGAACGTACACTTATGTGCTAGATTTAGCGCATAATGCCGAAACGAGTCACGCCCCCCGAGGCCGCGGAATTGTGCAAAGACGGTTGGTCGTATCTGGATGTGCGGTCCATTCCTGAGTTCGATCAAGGGCACCCCACCGGGGCGGCAAACGTGCCGCTTTTGCATCAACAGGCGGGGCGCATGATCCCCAACCCGGCGTTTTCGGCCGTCGTGAACGCGAATTTCGCCAAAGACGCCAAGCTGGTTATCGGATGTAAGGTGGGGGGGCGCAGTTTGCAGGCGGCGACGTTGCTTGAGGCCGCGGGGTACACGAATGTGGTTGATGTGCGAGGGGGATTCTCGGGTGAACGCGACATGTTCGGGCGGGTGATTACGCCCGGCTGGTCCGATGCCGGATTGCCGGTGGCGACCAAGGCCGAGGCCGGGAAAAGCTACGCCGAGCTGGAAGCGAAAAAGGGGTAGGGCCCGGTCAGAAGCAGCGGTGGCACAAGGACTGGGGCGTTGCCTTCCAGCGAACCGAATAGGTAGCGCAGGTTGATCCGCCTTCGGCGATGATCTGGTCCCTGTGTTTTTGCAGAACGGCGACAGATCCGCCCATTTCGATGTCGTGTTCTGGCGCCACCCAGAAAACGCAGCGACCTGGGGTGGGATCGGGGGCAAAAAATTCCTGAACCCCGGAATGGTGGTTCAAGGTGGCGTTCATGAAATTGAATCTGGGGAAATAAGTGGTCAGGTACCCACCAAAACGAGATTTTTTTGCGGCGAGGATGGATTTTATCCGGGCCATCGCCTCGACGTCGACCAACGCGGTAAGGAGCGTGAAGGGCGGCTTGGTCTGGTTCACACGTTCGTTGTATCCCTTGCGGTATATCTGAAAAGTCTTGGCGGCAAGTTTCCCGCTGCCAACCAAGAGTACGCCCGCTACAAGAAGCGAAAGCCAAGCCGCCGCCTGTCGTCGCAGTGGACGTGAGTGCAGAAGACGCGCAATGACGAGCGCCGCATCGGTTGCGATAACCACATACACGGCGGCCAACAGCAGGGCCGTTGTGAATTGATACTTTGCCAAATAATAGTCTTGTTTGGGCTCACCGCCCCGGTAGATGGAAAACGCTACGGTTGAAACCAGAGCAAAAATTAGCGGAAACCGGACGAAGCGGATGAGCCGCGCAAGGGAAGGATCGGGGATTCCTGCGGCGGCGTGGTGACGCAAGAGAATGTAGGTGGCCGCCACGACCACGCCTCCCACATGCGCCGCCACCGCCAGGTCCAGTTGAAAAATCGTCATGCCACCGAAAATCTCGAACCGAGGCGCAAGCGCGATATATCCCGCGATGGCGGCCCCAATAAGGGCCACTACAAAAAGGGCGTGAATCCAATAATTTTGCACCCTTCGAGAAGGCATGGCGACAACCAGCGCAGCGGCGAGGAGGGCGTCGGGAAAATTTAGTCCGTAGGTGTATCGACAAGCACCCAGGGCGAAAAGAATGCCAAGGATGCGAAGGGGCTCCTTCAGTGTCAGGGCATCGGCGCCCCACAAAATCGCCATCGGCACAATGACAAAAAGATGTGAGTAGAATGCGGCTGCTTGGTTGTAGTGGAAAAGGGGGAGTCCGATTTTCGAAAGGAAAAACAGTGACGCCCCAAGGATGGCGCCGGTTCCAAGAACCGTCCCCCATCGTCCTTCATGTTTTCTAACCAACACAAGGGCTAACGTCACAGGAAGAATTGCGTAGGTCGCCGTGTTGATGTAGTAGGCAATTTCGAAGGAACGAAACGCGTCGGTGGCCAAGATGCGTTCAAGCCAGTAGGTCAACGAGTAAAGCGAGACAAACCCGTGGTATTCGGCTGGGTTGGAGCTGACGAATTTGCGGCGGAATGCTACGTGGGATCCGCCGTCCCAGCCCCCCAAATTTGGGAATCCATCGAAGGTCGGGTTGTAAAGGGCCTAGATCGCGTAAACGGCAGGCGCCAAGGCCACAACTTCAAAGAGGAGGCTTTTGCGGGTGCGTGATGCGGCTGATTCGGCGCGAAGGTAGGGCCAGAACACGGCGCCGAGGGCGATCGTTAGCAACACCCCCAATCCCAGAGCTACACCGAGGTGAAGGGAGAATGCGGCCCGAATAGGACCACTTGCGGCCAAGGGCGCCAGCAGGACTAAGATCGCTGGCGTCAGTTTGGGCCAGCCCGATTCGATCCATTCTTGGGCCTGATCGGAGGGCGTGCGCAAATAGGACATCAACGCCGGGAGTGAAAGGCGACTCCTCAAGGGGAGGGCCTGGGGAGTCGTATCGAGGTCGTGACGAGCGTCGGGCATGAATGGGTTGACGCACCTACCATGAAAACCGGGTCGCCGGTGGCTCAAAGATGGGCCTATGGTTGCCCCGCGCGGGTTGCGCCTTGCGCGCCGCCCACCGTATGTGCGGTCATGGCGACGATGACGTCGACGCTGGCGTCACGGGGCAGGACCGCCACGGGTTTTGCCAGGCCGAGGAGGATGGGGCCCATGGCGTCGGCCCCGCCGATGGCAGCTAGCACTTTGTAGGCCCCGTTGGCTGCTGCCAAGGACGGAAACACCAATACGTTGGCGGCGTCAGTGAGGCGTGAAAAGGGGAAAAGTTCCTGCATGGACGTCCGGTTTAGGGCGATGTCGGCCTGGACCTCCCCATCGATTTCAAGCTCGGGGCGCCGGGCCCGGACCAATTCGACGGCATCGGCGACCTTACGCGATTCGGGATGGGGCGCCGATCCGAAATTCGAAAACGAAATCATGGCGATGCGCGGGATGATCTCGAAGGCCCGGACGGCGTCGGCGGTCTGAATGGCGATTTCGGCAAGCGCCTCGGCGTCAGGTTCGATGTTGACCACGGCGTCGGCAAAGAACTTCACGTCGTTCTTCAGCAGCATCATGTACATGCCCATCACCCGGCGCACCCCCGGGGCCAGTCCCAGGATTTGAAGGGCGGGGCGAATGGTTTCAGGGTATGGGGCGGTCAGGCCCGCGACGACGCCGTCCGCATCCCCGCGCCTGACCATCATCATGCTGAAATTGATCCGGCGCCGCATAAGGTCGGCGGCGGTTGGCGCGGTCAGTCCCTTGCGACACCGAAGTTCCAGCAGAGCCTGTGCGTAGGGCCCATGCAGCGGCGAATGCAAGGGATCGATGATTTCCGCGCCCTTTAGATCGAGATCCAACTCGGCGGCTCGGGTGCGCAGATGGGCTTCGGTCCCCAAAAGAATCGGGCGCGCGATCTTTTCGTCTAGGACGATTTGGCAGGCACGCAACACCTTCGGGTTGTCACCTTCGGGAAAGACAATGCGCCGGGGGGAGGTTTGTGCCCGGTGGATGATCCGCCGCATGATGGTCTGGCGAACGCCACCCAGACGTCGGCGCAGATCTTCGCGGTATTCGTCCATGTCTAGGCTGCGGCGTGCGACGCCTGTTGCCATGGCAGCGGCGGCTACGGCAGGCGCGCAGGACCACAAGACCCGGGGATCCAGGGGCTTAGGGATGATGTAATCGGGGCCAAATCGGAAGCTGTCGCAGCCATAGGCTTGGGCGACACTGTCTGGGACGGGTTCATGGGCCAGGTCGGCCAAGGAACGGGCCGCGGCGACCTTCATGGCTTCGTTGATTTCCCGCGCGCGGACGTCCAGGGCGCCCCGAAAGATGTAGGGGAAACCCAAAACGTTGTTCACCTGGTTGGGAAAATCCGATCGGCCGGTGGCGACCATGGCGTCGGGCCGCGCTGCTTTGGCGTCGGGATAGCTGATTTCGGGATCTGGGTTGGCCAGCGCGAAAATCAGGGGGGTTGTGGCCATGGACTTCAGCATGTCGGCGGTCACCAGTCCGGCCTTGGAAAGGCCCAGCAAGACGTCGGCGCCCTTTAGCGCGTCGGCACGGGTACGAATGCCGTCGTCTCGGCGGGCGAACCGCGCCTTGTATTGGTTCATGCCTTCCTCGCGGCCTTCGTAGATGACGCCAACCGAGTCGATCATGATGATATTTTCCAGGCGTACGCCTAGATCCACGTAGAAATTTGCGCAGGCGATAGCGGATGCGCCCGCGCCTGAGACAACCACCCGGATGTCAGCCAACCGTTTACCCGCGATTTCGCATCCGTTAAGCAGCGCTGCCCCCGAGATGATGGCGGTGCCATGCTGATCGTCGTGAAAAACGGGGATTTTCATCCGTGCGCGAAGGCCCGCTTCAATTTCAAAACATTCGGGGGCTTTGATGTCTTCTAAGTTGATGCCGCCGAATGTGGGTTCCAGTGCTGCCACGATTTCGATGAATTTCTGTGGATCGCGTTCGGCGATTTCCAGATCGAACACATCGATGTCCGAGAATTTCTTGAACAGGCACCCCTTGCCCTCCATGACGGGCTTGCCCGCCAAGGGGCCGATGTTGCCCAAGCCCAAAACCGCAGTCCCATTGGAGATCACAGCCACCAGGTTGCCCCGCGCGGTGTAATCCCAGGCGCGTTCCGGATCTTCGGCGATTTCGAGGCACGGTTCTGCCACACCCGGGGAATAGGCCAACGCCAGGTCGCGCTGGGTCAATAGGGGTTTGGTCGGGACGACCTCAATTTTTCCGGCCCGTCCCTGACGATGGTACGCAAGTGCATCTGCTTTTCGGATCATGGAGGGGGGCGACTATACTGTGCCTACGCATATGATTGGCATCATCGGTGGCACTGTTTTGTTGGATTTCGCGCTCTTGGCGGAATCGACCCCGCGGGAAGTGGAAACCCCCCACGGAACCGCAGAGCTCGAACTGGGATTTATCGGCAACGTTTCCGTCGCGTTTATTCAGCGTCACGGCAGGCGCAGGGATCGGCCCCCCCACACGATCCCCCATGGGGCCAACTTCTGGGCGCTGCGTGAACTGGGGGTGCGAAGGGTCATTGGTATCGCGTCCACGGGCTGTTTGAAGCCGGATCTGCCCTTACCCCACCTGATGGTCCCCGACGACTACATGAGTTTTGGCGACGCGACCATTTTTGATCGCGAACTGATTCATGTGACGCCCGGTTTCGATCCTGCCATTCGGACGGCACTGGTCGAAGCGGCACGGGGCGACGGACGGTTGCCAGTCCTGGATCGGGGGATCTATTTTCAAACCCGCGGCCCGCGCCTGGAAACGCGGGCCGAGGTTGCCTGGTTGCGTGGGTTCGCTGACGTGGTGGGCATGACCGTGGCCAGTGAAGCCACAGTCGCCAGGGAGTGCGATCTAGGATATGCAGCGTTGTGTTCTTTAGACAATATGGCCCATGGTCTGTCGGCCGTTGAATTGGTCGAACGTGATATCAAGGCCAGCGCGCGGCGAAGCGCCGAAGCCTGTGTTGCGATTGTGGCCGCGGCGGCGGCGGCGCTGAACGGCCTGGCTTCGTGATAGCCATTCGGGGTGCCCGGTTGGTTGATGCGCGCGGGGAGCGGGCGGGCGACGTGGTGATTGATGGCGATCGCATCAAGGCAGTGGTCGCTCCGGGGACGCCGGTTGCCGCCGACACCATCTTGGATGGCACTGGGTATGCATTAATCCCCGGGTTTGTGAATACGCATACCCATGCCGCGATGGGCCTGCTGCGTGGCAAGGCCGGTGATCTGGCGTTGCACGATTGGTTGCAGCAAGAGATCTGGCCGCGTGAAAAATATTTGAACGCCGACCATGTATTTGCAGGCACGCGGCTAGGATGTTTGGAGCTTTTAACGTCAGGGACGACCAGTTTCAACGATATGTATTTTTTCGGCGCGGCGGTGGCGCGTGCGGTGGTTTCCTTGGGCATGCGCGCCGTGGTCGCACAGGTTTTTTTCAACGCCTTTGACACCCCCCCGCGCGATCGGGGGAAAATGGTCGCGGATTTAGAAGAGGGACTTTCGGGTTTGCAGGGGTTTGCAAGGGTGACGCCGTCGATTGGGCCGCATGCACCGTATACGGTTTCGCTGGATGGGCTGGAATCGGTGGTTGAGGTGGCGAACCGGCATGGATCGATGATTCATCTGCATCTGGCCGAAACCGCACGCGAGATGACGACCTTTCAGAACCAACATGGACACGGGGTCGTGCCGGCGCTGGAGGCTATGGGTATGTTGTCGCCCCGGTTGGTGGCAGCCCACGGAATATTTTTGGAACCCGAGGATATCGAGACCTTGGCGCGGGGTGGCGCCCGTATCAGCCACTGTCCCATGAGCAATATGAAGCTGGCCGTGGGTGCGGCGAGGCCGATGCCGCGGGTCTTGCCGTGGCGTCGGCTTCACGATGCCGGCGTCAACGTCAGCCTGGGTACCGATGGTGCAGCCAGCGGCGAATTGGATATGTTCCACGCGATGCGAATCGCGGCGTTGTTGCAAAAACACAGCCAGGGTGATGCGACAGCAATTACGGCCCGAGATGTATTCGCTATGGCCACAATCAACGGCGCGCAGGCCCTGGGGATCGAAGCGGGCCTTATCGAACCTGGATTGCTGGCGGATCTGGTCCTCATTGATCTGGCGCGTCCCTGTTTCGTTCCGGGAATCGATCTGATATCGGATCTGGTGTACGCGGCCCGCGCCGATTGTGTCGACACTGTGATGGTGGGGGGCCGTGTTGTCCTGCGCGGCGGTCGCCATCCGGATGCCAGATCTATCTTGGCCGAGGCGCGCGTGGCTTCCCAGGATCTGCGCGCACGGGCTGAGGCGGATTTGACCCAGAATTAGGAGGCTATTGATTTATGCGGTTCGGCCCTTGGTTTCCCCTGGCACGTGCGGTGGATCTGGCCCCTGATGGGCCAGGCGTGCTGGAAATCAGAGCCGAATCGCTGCTTCCGTACCCGCGTGGAAAAAGTGCCATGGTTCTTTACGACCGAAGCTTTGAGCACGAGTCGCTCCGGCTGTTTTGCGCGCAACGGGGTTCTCAGGTCTTGAAGGAGGCGCAAGATCTTGGGGGCACGCGGATTCGATTCGCCACCACGGCCACGCCAGATGTTTGTGGGCTTCGTCGGTTGCGAGACTTCGTCGACCGATTTGGGGCGCCTCCGGGGTCATTCGTTAGGTAGGCGTTGCGCGAGCCATCTGACTGCCGCCGGCGTTCGTTCAAGCTGGCATAGGGGGTCGTTGCGAAAGCAGCGATCACGAACATGTGGCGCTTCGCTGTCGCGTTCATACACGCGCAGGGCCTCGGCCGCGGGCGCTTCGAATTTGGGCCCAGCGCCCAGAGCCCGATAGGCCAGAAGCTGCGATCGCAGAAGCAGGGCATCGCGTCCTTCGAGGCCCAGTCCCTGTTGGGCGGCCGCCAGGGCCTCCCGGGCCTTTCCCATGCTGCCCAGTGACATGGCCCAGCGCCGAAGGCTGCGGTCATCTTCTTTGAGGCCAACAGCTCGTTCGAAGGACTGCGCGGCATCGCCGAATCGCCACACGGCAAACTGTGCTTCCCCCATGCCGAAAGCGGTGGACGGGTGTTTGGGTAGAAGCTGTTCAACTTTGGCGAACAGGGCTAGCGCGTCGGCTAGGCGGCCTTGCCGTGCGGCGACGGTGGCAAGCCCTTGGATGATCATGGCGCGGATGCGGGGCAGGGCGTCGGGCGGGACAGCGTCGAGGGCCGACTGGAACGCGACTTCGGCTTCAAAAAGGCCTTCTTGAACGGCGACGTCGATGATGGGCTGGACCCCGCAGGGATCAGGGATCGCGCCCCGGTGCTTTCGGGCCCCTTTGGCCGCTGTTTGCCCTTTTTCGCTGCGGAACATGTCGCAGGCGGCCTTCTGGCTTTCCAGCGATATGCGCCGGTGGCGCAGACGTACCGTGGCCCGCAA
>JAYUUT010000222.1:0-16652 GCA_043754455.1 Myxococcales bacterium | reverse complement strand
CAGCACGAGACTACATCGACGAAAAAATCTTTCTCGAGGCCGGCATCAGTCTTGAATACATGACATATGGCTACCCCGAATATGGGCAGCTCTATCCTCCATATGATCCGCAAGTTTCAATCCTTGACCTCCTGTTCATGAAAGGCAGCGATGCGCCGAAGTGGATTTGGTAGTCAAGGGCGGAGAGTGAGCGCGTCGCGGACGAGAAATCTTTCCCCATCCTGAACCTTTTGGACCGATGGGTAGATGACCTTGATCCCAAGTTGCTTCGCAATCCCCGTTGCAGTAGGCCGCCACCCGCAGGGCCTTCCTCGTTTGTTCCGTTCGTCGTCGTTCGACACGGAAAGTACTTTGCACCAGGCCCCCAGTGGGGATCAACCTGCGTCGGCACATCAACCGCTCAGACTTGCACGGCCGGGAATTTACGCGATACCGTATCCTGTCTACAGTTTTAGCAGTTTGTGTGCACGCCTCACGGCCTCGACAATGTCCATTTCCCACGTCGACTTTTTGTCCATGTCGGGCTATCCTCGCTGGAACTCCCAAAATGCGACGAGAAGATTCCGACTTTCTGTCAGGCCGCTACGGAACCCAGTACGAGCAGTATGGCTATTCGCCAAAATCGCTTGGATGGAACAAGGGAAAACAGGAAATTCGATTCAGTATTCTCACGTCGCCATTCGAAGTGGAGGGCTGTTCTTTCGTCGATGTTGGATGCGGATTCGGGGACCT
This sequence comes from Myxococcales bacterium, assembly GCA_043754455.1. Taxonomy (GTDB): domain Bacteria; phylum Myxococcota_A; class Polyangia; order Fen-1088; family Fen-1088; genus JAYUUT01. The sequence goes on along the minus strand of JAYUUT010000222.1, from coordinate 15,920 downwards.
GAACAAAGTGCTGTCGACGCGATCAACGGATTACGACTACACGGGGATCGACCTATGTTCGAGCTTCGTGGACGCAGCCAGAAAACGGTTTGGAAGTCCCAAACGTCGTTTTATCGTTGGTGATTTCTTGGACGCTACTTTTGATCGGCCAGCCGACGTAATCGTGGGTTCGGGGATTTTCAACATTCTGCTGCCCAGTGGGACGAATGGAATTTTTGTCGCGGAAACGATGCGGAAGGCGTGGGATCTCTGCCGAGATGGGATTGCGTTCGACTTCTTGTCGAATCGTTCTGATTTCGTGGATCCGGAAACCTATCAAGCGGATCCCGCTGAGATTCTGAAGTTTTCTTATGGATTGTCGCGAAATGTCTGCCTGAGGAATGATTACATGCCATTCGAGTTCAGCGTTCTTGTTTTTCGCGATGCTTCCTTTCTCAAGGAAGATACGCTTTTCAATCGGTTCAAACAGCTTCGTTCCAAGATTCCATTTTATGGAGGAATGTAAGTTGGAACAGAAAATTGATTTGTCGGTGGTCGTGACAGTCTGCAATGACGCGCTTTCAGTCGAGCCCCATGGTTTCCCAGATCCGTTCCGTGCTCGGCAGTGATCTCGGACACAAGACATGAGCGATACCGGTGCAAAGCGGGCGCCGATTTTTCAACACGAGGACGTCACAGTCGCTTTTTTATTATGTAGAGCGGGCGATTTTTAACCTGATTAAAGACTTTGGCCAGATAGATACCGACGATTCCTGTCGACGCTAGGATCATTCCGCCAACGCACCAAATGGAAGATATGAGGGAAATCCAGCCGCTTTGAAAGTCGTATTTCAGGATTTTTGCCGTCACAATGCCCAAAATTACAAGAGATGACACGATCGTGACACCGATGCCAATCATGCATATTCCGATCAAAGGCGCGGACGAGAATGATGCTAATGAGTTCAGGGCTAGGACTAGGCGCTTTCGAAATGAGTACGTACTTGACCCCTTGAACGGCTTCTCGATCTCGATTGGAATCTGACGAAAGCCTGCAAGGGCCATCAGCCCGGCCGGGAGCGTTTCAACTTCAGCGTATCGCAGGAGTGCTTCGACGTATCTGCGTGTCATGACCCTTTGCCAGGCCTGGTCTCGCGGGATGGAGACTGAAGATATGGCGTTCAATATTCTATAAAAAATGCGTCCCAAAACATCCCTCGCCAGACCGCCGCTTCTCTTCTTCAAGACACCATAAACTACATCTACGTCAAGATCTCTGTGAAGCGTCGCGTAAAACTGGATTATATTTTCCGGCGCTTCTTCCAGATCGCAGTCGGCGGCGTATACATGTTCGCCCTTGGCCTCCGCAATGCCAGCGAACATCGCTGCATGCTGCCCAAAGTTGCGAGACAATACAATCAGTCTTACTCTTGGGTCCTGTTCGGAAAGTCTCAAGACGACGGCCTCGGACGCGTCCGGAGAGCCGTCGCTCACGAATACGAACTCAAAATCAACTCCGATTTTCGCTATGCTCTCTTTGTGTCGCCTATAGAACTCTTCAATGTATGGCTCCGACTGATAGAGGGCTGTTACGACCGAAATCATAATGCGATGTGTCCGTAGCGGTACATGTTTATCATTTCCGGTGGAATTCCCCAGTCGATTGCCCCTACGCGATCATGCAGACGATTGAGGTCTTCGGAGTGATATTTCTCAAGTTCTTCGATCATGCGATTTTTCGCTGGCACAAATCCATGCTGATACGACGCATTGATCGTGTGCCTGACGGCGGTCCGGATGGCATCGGCGCGGGACAGCGAACGAATGGCGGTACGCTCGGGCCTGAAAAGTGAATATTCAATACGGCTGCTTCCATCGAGAATGAGATCTGCAAGCAGGTTCGCAATCAGAGGGGAACAATGAAATCCGTCTCTCTTTGTTCCTGTCGCAACAAAGAGATTGGAAATGGAAGTCTCACCGAGAAGAGGGAATGTGTCCTCGGACGTCGGACGCCATCCCAAATTGACTCGGACAAGCTGGCTTCTATAATAGTCGGAATTAATCTGCTCCATCGACGACTGGAGAAGCGTCAGCACGCTGGTAGCATGCGGAAAGTCACTTGGTTCAGGGGAAATGAAATTGCTTGCCCCTACGAGAGTATGGTTCTTGTCGTGCGGCGCAGCGTATACGCCGCAGGCTAGTCCGCGGTTCGGAGTCCTGATGCAGTTCGCAAGAGTTGTCGTTGCAGTTCTCAAAAGGAGGCTGCAACCGATGCCAAAAAAAATGCGAGGCATAGTCAATCCAAGGTTTGAATTACCTAAAATCTTCGAGAACGTAGCGCCCGGTGCGAGCAAATAGGAATCCCCCTGGATGGTTTCACCTGACTCTAGTCTTAGATGGTCAATCCGATTTTCCGATTTTGAAATCGAATGACAGTGATTGTCTACAAAGTCGACGTCGGCGGAATTACGTAGAAACGATCGCAATGTGGAAATCAAAATAACTGGATTTACCCAGCCCTCTCTCGGTATGAATATCGCGCGAGCGGCTCTTTCTCTCGCCGAGGGCTTGAAGTTTTCTATGTGTCGGGGTTCCACGGCGTGGAATGGTTCGTCGAATTCCTCCAGCGCGGCGACTATCGCTTCGAAATTCTCATCCTCAAGATCGTCTGTGGCATGATTATTGATGAGAAAAGTTCCAAACCCAAACGCAAGGCTACTGTCTTTTTCACCTCCCAGTTCGTCGAGAAATGCAGGCCAGAGGGGGGCGGCTTGTCGATTGAATAAAAACCGGGTCCTCTCGTAGATATTTCCCAACGTCCCGCCATCGACCTCGCAAAATGAATTTAGCATGGCTGCCGCAGCGAGAGAAGCACAACCCTTCTGGTCATTTGGGCCCACGATGGTGATCTTAACCGTTGGATCTCTCTGCCAGATCCGATAGCCAGTTACTAGTCCCAGAATCCCGTTTCCTATGATAACGACGTGCATGCTCTTATGTCTTTGTGAGGAAGCAAAGCCCCGGGTAAAACTGCGAACGCTCTATTTTGTGAGGATATTTGTCCAGTATTTCACTGACATACACCATCCCCTCTGCCGGAGTTGCGTCCCGTGTGAGCTGCCAGAACGCGATCAGGCCGCCAGGAACGACCTTTCGATATATCAGCCTAAAGGCCTCAAGCGTTGGATTGAAAGAGTTGATATCAAAAAAGGCCAAGGACACAGCCTCGTTGGCCGTTTCCTCAAAATAGCTTGGCAGGGTCTTCCGAACATCACCGCGAATGACTCTGTGTTTTCCACTGTTGTGGCCCATTGCGTTGCTTTGTTCGTGAAGCACGAGGAGTTGGCTCAGGAACTGGGCGTACTCTTCTCCACCGACGCTATACGTCCCGTCCTTGTGCAGGGCTGACGTCTTGTCTCTGTCCGAGAAACCTTCGTAACCGTCGAAGGTGTCAAAGCACACTATCCTTCGATTGAAATGGAGCGGCTCGAATATCGCTCGAAGATTCTCGCAAACAACAGCTGTTTGACCGCGCCATGTGCCAATATCCAGTATGGCCCCGGGGAGGGACACGATCTTTTCATAGAGTTCGCGAATTGCAAAGATGCGGGCTAGAAGAGAGCTCCGCAGGAAAAGGCCCAACGACCTTTCGGTTTCGTCGTCAGTTGCCTTGTAGCTTCGAAGAAGTCCAAAGATTTCTGACCTCGCACGTAGGCTGTTTTTATCCGAGTAACTAATGACAGTTGATTCGTGTGTTTTTTTCATTGCTTGATAAGCCTTCGCAGCGAACTCTACTCAGAAAAATCCTTCTACCGCTGCTATGACGCGATCTTGGTCGACCTTCTCCATATCAAAGAAGCAAGGAAGGCGCACAAGGCGATCTGCCATGCTATCCGTGACGGGAAGATTAACCTTGTCGAATCCAAGGCGGCGGCTCATAGGGGAGCTATGGAGTGGCACATAATGGAAGACAGCTCGGACGCGCTCCTTGTTAAGGTGCCTGATGAGCCCATCCCGTGAGTCACGATTGGGCAGCAGAAGATAGAACAAGTGCGCATTGTGCTGGCAGTGGGGGGGTGACTGCGGAATCCGGAGAAGACCACGATCATGGAGGGGGCGAAACGCGTGGGCGTAGTAGCTGAAGATCGCTCTTCGTTTGTGCGTAATATCGGAGGACGCCTCCAACTGGGCGTACAAAAACGCAGCGATGAGTTCGGATGGCAAGTATGAGGATCCAAGGTCGACCCACGTATACTTATTGACTTCTCCTCGCCTGAACTGCGTGCGATTGGTTCCTTTTTCGCGAATGATTTCGGCCCGCAATATTAGTGCAGGGTCATTGATAACGAGCGCGCCACCTTCGCCGGAGATGAAGTTCTTGGTTTCGTGAAAGCTGTAGCACCCTAGATGGCCAAGGGTCCCCAGATATCGGCGTTTGTAGGTCGAATTCACTGCCTGGGCAGCGTCCTCTACAACGAGTAAATTGTGGCGCTGAGCGATCTCCATGATCGTGTCCATTTCGGCGCCGACGCCTGCATAATGAATGGGGCAAATAACTTTGGTTTTGCTGGTAATCGCCTGTTCGATCTGGTTCTCGTCTATATTGAGCGTATCGGGCCGGATATCGACGAAGCGAATGTGTGCACCTTGGAGGGCAAAAGCGTTCGCCGTCGAGACGAACGTGTAGGACGGCATGATGACCTCGTCGCCCGGCTTGATGTCGCAAAGAACAGCGCTCATTTCAAGGGCTGCGGTGCAGGAGTGCGTAAGAAGAACGCGTTGGGCGCCAAATTGCCTTTCCATCCATTCGGAACAGAGCCTCGTGAAACGCCCTTCACCAGCCAGTTGACCGCCAAGGACCGCTTGCGAGATGTAGAACAACTCCTTTCCGACAATGAAAGGTTTATTGAAAGGGATAACGTCCCCCTCGGGAATGGCCATCGGCGGGCGCTCCTTCGCCGTGTGTGAGGCGTCGTCTTTCATGAAGCTACCTCAGCGTGCCGCAGAGTTTGATGCAGTGTCAATGGTCTACATTTCCAAGATTGTTTTTCGCGCCGCATAGTCAATTTTTCCACTGTTGGCTGGAAGCCGCTTTCGTCTCGTCGATTTTTTCGAGTGGGATTGGACCAATGACACCGGGTCCTGTCGAGAACACAAAAGCGGCCCGGTTTGGAAATGTGGTGCGGACATTTAAGCGCGCCTTCGGCGAGTCGTTGATCAGAATGACCTCGTCTTGCAGTGAAGGGTCCGGGAAAGGCCAGCTGAAGACAAAGCTTCCGGTTTCTTCTAAGGCAGGCACGCGAGATCTGACACGAGATAGTTGCGGAACCAAGACAACGGCGGGCTTCGCGTCGACATTCTTTGCTGTGGCAACCAGCCATGAGGTTCCTTTTGCGGTCGTTGAAAGTGCCGCTAAATGCCACGCGGTGAAACAGGGAAGGCCAAGGAGGAGATACCCGGCGAGACATCCGCCCGTCAACGCCCGTGGGATCTCCATTTTAATCAAGCACGAGAACAAACGCGGTATTCCAGCCATCGAGAGAATCGTCATAGGCAGAACGACCTCGGAATAGTGAATAGGTCCAACCAGATGCAGTCCTCGATCATCATGGATGAGTCCGAGGGCCAGATCGAACAAAATTCCGAGACCGAGAGCGCGGTGTGTAGGTGAGGCATTGGCGCCCAGTAGGGCAAGGAGGACTCCCAAAGGGCCCAGAAACCATACCGCGAGAGTCAGTGCGTTGTACGAGACGTTTTGCCCAAAACGAGGCCAGAATGACGATATTTCTAATGGAGGATGGAACACGCTGGCATAAGGATGCACGACTTCGTTCGGCGCCAATCGGGCCAGCATCCAGGTCCCCGTGACGGACCGGTTGTAGGCCAAGGTCAGCAGAAGGAATGGGAGTGCGCCGACCATGAGTCCTGCCAGACTCTTGCGGAGGCTCGGCGAACGGACCGACCGCCAGACCAAAAAGAGTGCGCAAGGTAGGAGCAGCATCATGTTTTCAAACGGCCTGGTAGCCGCAGCCGCCCCAAAACAAAGCCCCCCCGCGATAGATCGTGAGACGCTCGGATTCTTGACGAAGAGCATAAGGCCCAGGCCGATCCCAAGGAACCCCCGGGAAACCACGTGCGTATGGGTGGTGGTTGACAGCGCTGCCCCCATCGGGGACAAGAACAAAATTAGACCCGCCAACAAGCCATAGCTGAGTCCTTGCCGGCGCATCACAGCCAAAATGAGGCCCAAGGCCGACAAACCGACCATCGAATGAAAGAAAGCGCCATCGCTGCTGGTCAGCTCGGCGAAGGCCCATGCAGCAAGAGCTCCAGGAAAGTCGACGCTAGTCCATGCCCCGGCTCGTTGATACAGGAACAAGTCTGCAAAGGCGAAACGCATGGGAGGAAGCGTTGCCATGGTTTTTCCCGACGCCAACACTTGACCGCCAAAGTGCGCAGCAATTTCGTCATCCGTGATGGGCATTCCGTTGAGCAAGAGCTGGTTGCCGAGAAAGGCGGCGGTAACGACCACAAGAAAAAGGACGACGAGGAGCCCGTCCACTTGTACGCGGGAAATCGAGTCGAGCTTGCGCGAGATGGCGTTTTGGATCCTAAAAACCGGCCCGGAAAGTCCAGCACCAATGAGGGTTGCGCCGGGCAGCAAAAAGATGAGTGAGGCCAGCCAGAAATACAGCTCGCCGGGCGCCGATCGGTCCCACGGGGGGTTGAAAGTAATCCGGATCGTGTTGGTCCCCTGATTGAGGGAGACAAATGCCACCATGAGGAGCAGCCCCACTCCGAGACGGGTTATGGCAGCGCGGCTAGGCACGCCCGGATTGTCGTCGATCGTGCTGTCGAGACGCAATTGCGAATACCTAGATTTCGTCGATTGGCGCGGCAGATCTCATTACGACCGAGAGCTGAGCGGCAGATTGGCACCAAAACTTGAGCGCCCGAAAGTGCGCCATCGTTTGACGCGATATGATATGGAAAGAGCGGAAGGGGATTTCCGCCCACCCGAACGGATTCCGGGCGTGCGAAGTGCGCGCCTCCGCCGATAACCGGTCAACGCCCCTCGGGCAGCCTACCGTAGCGCTTCTCGTAGTTCCGCAGGCCCTTCTCGTATGTGGGGAAGCGGCGTACGAGTTTTTCGAAGAGGCGCCGGGCGCCGGCCTCGTCGCCCCCGCGTGCGGTGATCTCGGCCAGATTGTTCAGCACCCGGGGCTCATCGGGAAACCGCTCGACTGCGGCGCGCAGGAGGGTCAATGCCTCGGGCAGCCGCCCCTGCCCGGTCAGCATCTCGGCCAGATTGTTGGCTGCGGCACGACCGTTGTCGTCGCGCGACGAGGCTCGGTCCATTGCTGCACGGAACGCGGACTCGGCATCTTTCGGGCGATCTGCCTTCTGGTATGCCAGCGCAAGCTGGTAAGGAGCGCGGGTGGAATGTGTCGTCGCGGCGGTCGCGTTCTCCCACAGCAGGATGTCGCTTGTGAACAGGTACGCGCGCTGAACGGTGAGGATCCCAACTGCCGCTACCACAGCCACCTGTACCGGCAGGCGCGCACGCCGGATGACCACGGCGAGCGCCACGCACGGCCCCAGCACGGCCAGCAGCAGGTAGCGATCGGCCATCAGGTTCTGCAGCGGTGTGAATACCTGGCTGACCGGCAGCAGCGCCGCCGCGAACCAGCCCAGCGCCCAGAGCCCCCAGCGCTCGTGTCTCTTCGCCCGGAGCCAGACCGCCGCCGCGCCAAGAAGAAGCAGCAGCAGGTACCCGGTCCATGGCCACAGCTCGTAGGCGGTGTGAACCGGCACGTCCCTCTCGACGCTTAGATGAACGGGGAGCAGCGAGTGGAACAGGTAGCGCGCCCAGACCGGCCCCATGGTCGCGGCGGTGTGAATCCGGGCGCCCCCTGGCTGAGGCGCGAACATTCCAACCGTCCGCCCGACCTGGAAGTGCAGCGCGAAAGACGCCAGCACCGCCACGGCCGAGATCGCGAGCACCCCCCAACGGGGGCGCCGTCTCACCAGTAGATCGTGAAGAAGCAGCAGCCCGGGCGCGATCACCGCCATCGACTTAGACAACGCTGCGAGGAGAACCAACAGCGGCGCGACCCGGTTCCACCGGTCATTGCGCGCGTAGATCAGCAACGCAGCGGCCACGAACACGAGCGCCAGCAGATCCTTCTGACCAGCGAGCCAGGCGACCGACTCGGCATGAACCGGATGGAGCGCGAACAGCCAGGCCGCAATCTCGCCGACACCGTCCTTCGGCAATACCCGCACAAGGTAGGCGCGTAGGAGCAATGCGGCCGCGATGTACAGGCCGAGACCAACCAGACGCATCAGCTGGGGCACGAAGCCGACGAGGTGTCCCTCGATCCCCACGAAGGTGTCGCGCACCGGGAGATACTCGGATCCGAGCCCCGAGCGGGTGTCGAAGCTGAGGTCAGACCAGATCGCTGTCAGGACACCTGAGTCGGTGCGATGAAGCGTTTTGTTGTCCCGGATCAGCCAGCCATCGTCGTAATCGATAAACCCCGCCGGAAGGGAAACCATGTAGGCCGTGAAGACGGCCACCGCGAGCAGTAGGGGCTTCCGTAGGGTGGGGGACAGAATCACTTCGCAAGTTTACACGGCCTGGCAAGCCCTAACCGTCACGGGTCACGCCGCAGATCGCGCCTCCACAGAATTTCCGTAACGCCCACCTTCACCAAATCGGGCAGGCGCCCCACGCGGACAAACCCCAAGTATTTGTAGAACCGGCCCGCATGGGGGTTGTCGGAACTTGATGACGTGTACAGAAATCGGCGTTTTTTCTGCGTGCGCCTGGCTGCGTGTTGCACAAGGGATCGTCCCAGCCCGCGTCCCGCGTGGTCGGGATGTACGGCCAGGATCGCAATGAAATCCCCCAGCAGCACCTCGGGTTGGGCGACGATCAGGCCCAGAATCGTCCCCTTTTCGGTGGCCACCCAGCATTGTCCCATCCTGGCCCGTGCGCCCAACCACCGGGAAAGCGGCGCGGCCCCGTACCCCAGGGCACGCCACGGATCGATGGTCACCAGCCAGGCGGCCTGCCGTTTGGCCTCTAGGGCGGTCGCGCGGCGAATTCTCATGGGCTGACCTGCGCGCGTTTCTTCAGGGCCGCCACTTCAGCGCGTCGGACATAGCGGGCGGGTTTTGCGGCTTGCACCCGGCCGTCCTTTAATGCCAGCAATTCCGACACCGTGACGAAACGAAATCCGCCTTCGCGTAGGCGGCGAATGATTTCAGGCAGGGCGTCTTTGGTGTAGGGCCCGCGGCCGTTGATGTGAAAAATCACAATCGATCCTGGCTGCACCTGGCGCATCACCTCGGCGACGATGATCGGCGGTTTCAAATGTCCACCGGCATCCCCTGATACGACATCCCAAAGAACGACCGGCAGCCCGCGGGCCGCAGCCACCGGTAGCAGATTGTTTTGCCAGTCCCCAAACGGGGGACGAAATGCGGTCCCGGTCCGTCCCAGTCCTGTCAAAACCGCCTGCGTGCGATCAAGTTGTCGCTCGATCTCGGTCCGTGACAGCCGTGAAAAAGGTGGGTGATCCCAGGAATGGTTTGCCAATTCCAGGGCCGGCTGCGCGGCGATTTCGCGGGCTTCCCCTGGATGGGCCTCGATCCAGCGGCCCGCCATGAACACTGTGGCCGCAATTCGTTCGCGCACCAAAATGTCGAAGATAGGCCGGTCGAAGGAAAAGGTGTTGGTCGCGGTGGCGCAGGCGTCAAACGTCAACGCCACGACCCGTTCCTGGGTCTGCACACGGCGCACGGCCCCGGCGTGGACTGCTAAAAACACCGCCGTCAACACCGCCAGTATCATCCTGCCCCCAAGGTCAATGTCATCAGCACCGCGTCTTCCTGGTTGTCGACGTAATAACTGGGCCGTATTCCCACGGATCGAAACGCAAATCTGCGGTACAGCCGTTGTGCGGCTTCATTCGATCGCCGGACTTCCAGCAAGATCTGTCGACAATGTCGCCCCCGCGCCACGTCGATGATGTGGGCCATAAGCCGGGTTCCAACGCCCCTGTTGCGGGTGTCAGGGTGGGTGGCCACGTTCAGGATTTGCACTTCGTCGTCAACGATCCAGTAGTTGCAATATCCGATGACCGATTCCCCGGGATTTGTGCGCAAGACGTCCACATGGGCAAACGGACGTGCCATTTCATCCACGAAGGCCTGCCGGGCCCAGGGCAGGGGAAACGACAGCCTTTCGATCTGAACGATGGCGTCCAGATCGGGCTCCGTCACCCGATCGATAACGAAAACATCTTCGCGCAAGACGGCGCCGTTCAGGTCGTCACCGCCCGCTTGATGACCGTCCACAACTTGTCCAGGCCTTCGCCGGTTTCCCCCGACACCGGCAACGCCTGGGGCGCCCCCGGGCCCAAAAGGTCTTTGATCTTTTCGCGCAGCAGGCCCCGTTCGGCCGATCCCAGCTTGTCCACCTTGGTGACCACCACCTGCAACTTAACATCCAGCGTTTCCAGCCATTCGATCAGTTGCCGTTCTTCGTCCTCTGTCCCGCGCCGCGCGTCCACCAGGATCAGAAACAGGGCCAGGCTGGGACGTTGTTTGACGTACCCTTCAATCAACCGCCGCCACCCGTCGCGTTCGTCCCGGGCGATCTTTGCATAACCATATCCCGGCAAATCGACCAAACGCAGCGGCATCACGGTTTCGCCGAACCGGGCATCCACGTCGTAGAACATAATGCCCCGGGTCCGCCCCGGCGTCTTGGACACGCGGGCCAATGCCTTGCGTGCCGTCAACCGGTTCAGCAGCGTGGATTTTCCCACATTTGACCGACCCGCGACCGCGACTTCTAGGGCGCCGGGTTCGGGAATGGACGCGTGGGTTCGCGCCTCAGCGATGAAATCAGCGCGCAGAATTACGGGAATTTGGGGGGCAGGCACCTGATCACTTTAGCCGCTACAGTGTCCGCGATGGGATTTCCCCTGAAATTGCCCCCTAGACCGTTACGATTCTTCGCCTTGGGCAACCGTTACGCAATCGTCGAACTTCGGCACAAGGATGGCCGCGTGCGCCGTAAGGTAGACGCGGCACCGATTCACGTCGGCGCCTGCCTTGATAACTTCGATGACGTCCACGCGGTCTTTGGCACGCGGCGACTTCAGTTTGAGATACACCAGCACATCAATGGGGGCGATCTCCCCCCCGTTTGACAAAGCGGCTTCGAGATGTTTCTCGTCGTCACCGACCGACAGAAAATCAATCAAGACCCCGGATACCTGGATAGGGACACCAGGCCGCATGCTTACCAGACCGCCCTGGTGGTGTTCAAAGGCCTCATCCCCAACAAGAAAATCAACATTTTTGGTGGAACGGCCATACCCATGCGCCGACACGGCTAAACCTCCGACAATGACATGGCGTACACCCGTTTTTTTCAGCGCGCCTGAAGCCAAATGCAGAGCGGAGATGACCGACGCGGGGCTGCTTGACTCCATGACGGCGCGATCTGGAAAAACCCTGGGGGAGATGCTCGTGCCTTTCCGAATGGACAGATGGCGCGTGGCAAGCACCCTAAGAAGATAGCACTGGCTTCAGATTCACCTGGAACCTGTGCGGGCAGGCACCTGATCACTTTAGCCGCTACAGTGTCCGTGATGGGATTTCCCCTGAAATTGGTGGGCTTGACCGGCGGAATTGGGTCGGGAAAATCCACCGTCGGCCGGATGATCCAGGAACGCGGCGTGCCCGTCCTGGACGCGGACCAACTGGCCCGCGCCGTGGTCGAACCGGGCCAGCCCGCCCACGACGAGATCAAGGCCGCTTGGCCCGACGTTTTCGGTCCTGACGGTCGTCTGGATCGGAAAAAACTGGGTTCGCTGGTTTTCGCGGATTCGGAGGCTCGAAAACGGCTCGAAGGCATCATGCACCCCCGGATTGCGGCCGCCTGCCGCAAAGGTGCGCAGGGGCTGGCGGACGCCGGGCACCGGTTGGCGTTTTACGAAGCGTCTTTGCTGATTGAAACCGGTCGCCACGGTGATTTCGACGGCCTGGTGCTGGTCACGGCCAGCCCCGAACAACAACTGGCGCGCAGCAGCCGCCGTGATGGCACAACTGTCGACAACGCGCGCCGTCGACTGGATGCCCAGCTTCCGCTTTCGGCCAAACGCAGTTTCGCGACCCACATCATCGACAACGGGGGCGATCTCGCGGCCACGGCTGCCCAGGTCGACGCCCTATTGGCGGAATTTCAGAACCGCTGACAGTGCCCGGCGCGTGCGCGTCGGCTTTTCTGTCTTCAAATCAGGTCAGGATCGCGCCCAAGGTTGTATCGACCAAACCTTCGTCTTTGCCCCAGTTTGGATCCGTGCCGCCCATTAGCTTCAACAGGGTGAAGGGCAGCTTTGACGTGTTGTCGTTCAGGGCCCGGTGGTGCAGATCGCCTTTCAACCCACCACGCGCTTTGCCGACCACCAGCATGGGAAACTCAGATGTGCCGTGGGATTCCGATTCGGCGACACATGACGTGACGTAGGTGGCCGAGTTGTCAAGCAAGTTGCCGGCGCCGTCTGGGGTGTTCCTCAGGCGCTCCATAAAATCGGCCAAGCAGGTCATCGTGTACACGATGCCGGTGTGAAATCCCTCAGTGGCGCTGTCGCGGCCCTTGGGGCTTTTGCGGTGGCCGTAGTCTTCATGGAACGTGACATTGTCCAGTCCCGCGTCGGCGTAAGAGCCGTGGCAGGCCGCGCAGCTAAAGACATAAGAGAAGACGCGGGTTATGTCAGTCGCCAAGGCGAAGGTCAGCAGATCGGCAAAGGCCTTGGCCCGCGCGCGGCTGATCATCCCGTCCTTTCCCCGCGTGGGATAAAGTTTGTCAGGATCCGGGGGCATTCCACCGGACTTGGGGGCCACGACGGTCTTTAGCTGCGTCTGCAGCTCGTCAAGACCTGACAGGTGCCTGTCCAGCCGGATTTGGTCTTCTCTGCCGACCCGCATCTTCAGCGCCCGCGCGTCTTCCGCGACGGCGTCCAGGACCTTGCGGCGGCGTAGCAGGTTGGGATCGACGCCCGTCGGGCTACTGCTGATCTGCATCAGCTTCTTGAAGATGTTCAGCGGGCTGTAATCCGGCGGGTTGGGTGCGTTGGCGCCACTGAAGGAAATATTGAAGTCCAGAGCACCCGCCCCCGTGGTGTTCGAGATGCCGATATGAAGCCCCGTCGGGAAGGTGGTGCCCTTTGCAATCAGCGGGGCTATGCGTTGATCGATGGATGGCGCCTGCACATTCCCCTTGGCCACCGCCTGCGCCCCTGTCAGGACCGCGGCGGGCATGGACTTATGCGCGTACAAAGCCGGGACCTTGACCTTGAGGCCGCTGACGACGGTCAACCAAGGTTTCACGGCCAGCAAGGGTTCTAAAGATGGCGACAGTGTCCAGGCATTGCCTTGGCCAACCGCTGTGGGGTTCCAGCGCGCCGGGATCGTGCCGTTACCAAAAAACCAGGTGCCAAACCGCTGCGGCAAGGCTGCCCCGTCGGCATAGGCTGTGCCATTCGCGTTCAGCATGCCGGGCAGGCGGGGTAGCGGCACAGCAACGGTCACGCCGCCTGCCAGGGCGCCACGCAGGACGGTTCTTCGCGCTAAAAATTTCGATCCCATGGTGTTTCCTTAGGGTGCGGCGGGTTCGACGAAGCGAAACGCTTCGTGGCTGACCAGATCAAGCAATAACTGCTGGGCGCGGTTGCCGCCTTGGAAAAATTGTTTTGCCAGGACATCTAGGCCAGGCTCGTCGACGTCAAGCGGCAGCCGGCCCTGCGCGTGGGCATACAGCTTCCGCACGAAACAGGGCCCCGCTTGTGGGTGTTGCCGTAGCCGCTCGCCCAGTTCCCCGCCGTTGCGGAAGACCATGCCGTCCAGCATTCCGCTTGTGTCAATTGTCTTGCCCTTATCGGTTGTGCGGTAGTTGCCAATGGCATCGAAGTTTTCAAGCCCCAGTCCCAGTGGATCCATCAACGCGTGGCAGCTGGCGCATTGGGGATTGGCCCGGTGTTTGTCCAGTTGTTCGCGTAGCGAGGCTTTGGGATCCGACGTTTCATCAAGGTTTGTATCAACGCCCGGCGGGGGCAGCGGCACCGTTTTGCACAGCAGGGATTCGGCGATGAAGCGGCCGCGCTGGGTCGGTGACGTGCGCTGAGGCAGGGCATATCCGGCCAAGATGGCACCGCTGCCCAGCAGACCGCGCCGGGGCGATGTATCGGGCAGGTCTACCTTGCGCATGGAATCGGGCATAGCAGCCGCGACGCTGTACAGCTTGCCCAGCTCGTTGTTTACGAACACCGTCCGGCTGTCAAAAAGAGTCAGATAGTCGCCCGGTGTCCCGAACGCGAGATCGGCGACCCTGGCCAACAGATCGTCGCGCATGGATTCCCGCATGCTGGGGGTCCAGGTTTTGAAGATGTTGGTGTCCTTGAACGCGTTTTCCAGGTGTTCGGTGCCGTATAGGTCGCTGGCGAAGTTCCCCAGGGCCCGTCGCGCATTGGCGTGCGCCAGCAGGCGTTCACCTTGTTTGCGAACGCCAGTTTCGGTCGCAAGGCTGTCTTGTGCGGCGGCGTCCAGCAGCGGATCGTCAGGTACGGATCCCCACAGAATCGCCGCCAGCCGCGAGGCCATTTCGTAGCCACTATATTTGTGGCGGCCGCCGTCCCCGGGACTGGGCGTGCCCACTTCACTCCGATACAAAAAATTGGGCGACTGCAATAGGGCTGAAATTCCGAAACGAAGTCCCAGCAGTGGATCGTTGGCCTCGGTGCCAATGCTCTGGGCGACCGTGACATAGCGGTTGGTCTCGGCGGGCAGCAGCGGACGGCGAAAAGCCCGACGGCCTAGGGCATTCATCGCCTTGGCGAGGCACGCGGTGTCCATGGCTTGGGTGGGCACACAGGCAAGCAATTTTTTGGCCTTCGCAGCATCGGACAGCGTGTTTTCGACGGCGCCTTGGACGGCCCCCTCGAAGCGCGAGATACCCGCCGGTGAGATCGAAAGCTCGCTGGCACCGACGCTGTAGAGGCCGTCGATTTGTTGATCCGCTTCAAGTCCCGATAAAAGGATGTCGGCCCCTAAAATATCTTTGAGGCTCGCGCTAAACTCGCGGGCGGTCAGCTTGTGTAGACGTGCCACCGGCTGCGGACCGGCTGGTTTGCGAGGCATCGTTATCGGGGCGGGTTGGGGCGCTGACGCGGGGGGGCCTGGCTTTGGGGCGCCTGACGCGGGTTCGACGGCCGGTTCGACGGTGCCCGCACAGGCGAAGAAGCCTGCAAAAAGCAAGGGATTGAGGATCAGCTCTCTGATCCCGGCCCGTTGTTTGAGAAAAGGGTGTCGCGGCTGCTTCGGCACTCGAAACTCCTTGAGTGGCGGAATCCCCTTATCCTTGCACGTTGGTGCGGGGGCGGCCGTGGGATCTGATCGTAGATCGGTCTTCGAGAACCAAAACCAGAAATCCAGCCTTTACACATCACCGCAGAATTGATGAAACCTGTTAGGGGTAGCTGACAGGGAAACGATTTCACACAGGTTTTGCGTCTGCGTGCCCGCCGATAGGCTAATTGCAAAGGGAGAGGTATTGCACCTGTGCGCCTTCGCCCCGAAACCGCTCCCAGATCCCCCCACGTTGGCTGGCTCGTGGCCGGGCTTTCGTGCGGCCTCCTGGGCTGCGCCAGTCCAAGGGCACATCAGATAGCTGATCCACCGCCCGCGCCGGTCCCAAAGATCTTCAAGTTGCCGACCCGCGAGGTCGCAGCCGCGGTCAAAGATCTGCTCGACGTGGATCTACCGGTTGTGTTGCTGGAACCTGATCAGGCAACCGATGGCCTGCTGCGCGCGGGGGCGCGTGATCTTGCCGTTTCGCCGTCGGGTGTTGGACGTATTGAGGGCGC
>JAYUUT010000221.1:0-2616 GCA_043754455.1 Myxococcales bacterium | reverse complement strand
CTCGGGGGCGGCATCGACGCGTTCATTGCAACCAATGTTATGGCTGCAAGCCGACGGAAGGAACTTTTGGGATTCGGGGCCACCGGGGGAACGTTGTTGGTTGGTGGCGCCATAGCCTTCGCCTGGTGGGGCCGCAATAGGCGCGATCCTGCCACTGCCATGCTTCACCTGGCGCACCGGGTGGCTCCTTTAGGAATTGTCGGGTTATTGCCACTGTCTTTCCATTGGGAGTTGTGGCGGGACAGGGATCTTCAGTTCTTAGCGCTGACAACGCTGATGGTGATTGGATTTGGCGCTGGCCTCCGCAGCGCCTTCGCGGCGGGTCCCTTGCCAGCCGAGATCCGCATACGTCAGCACCTACAAGCCCTATTTGTAACCACCGCCCAACGCTTCCCTCGTTTCACGCAGGCGCTGCCGCTGTCCTTGGTTTGCCTTGGGGCTTTGAGCTACGCAATCTATTTCAGCGTCTACACCTGCGCGTGGCACCGGGCGGTGCGCTCAGGCTACGATCTCGCCATCGAGAACAACATCCTGTGGAACCTGATCCACGGATCCCGTCCCTTGTTCAAGTCGTCGCCCGTATTTGGACCAACGTTCACGCATTTCGGTCATCACGCCACGCTTTTCGCGTTTGTCATCGCCCCCTTCTACGCATTACATCAGGGGGCCGAAACGTTGCTGGTCGTCCAATCAGTCTTAATGGGGGGGGCCGCAATACCACTGTTTCTTTTCGCCCGCCGCCATCTGTCGTCCACACTGGCCTGCTGCCTAGCCTTACTCTATCTCCTGTACCCCCCCGTACACGGCGCAAATCTATTCGAATTTCACTACATCCCCTTGGGAACGTTTTTTCTTTGGACCACGCTTTATCTCCTGGAAACCCGGCGAGACTGGGGGGCCCTTCTTACGGGGATTTTGACTCTCAGCGTGCGTGAAGACGTGGCGGCCAGCATGGCCATCGTGGGCGCGTATTTTCTGATCTCAGGGAAACGGCCGCGGGCCGGGCTCGTCGTGATGGCGACCAGCGCCCTGTATTTCGTGACCATAAAAATGGCGATCATGCCCCGGATCGCCGCAGAGGAAACCTTCACCTACGTGTACCAAGGACTGCTCCCCCGGGGTGAAAACAGCTTCGGCGCCGTACTCAAAACCGTGTTCAGCAACCCAGCGTTTACGTTTGGCACCTTGGTCGATCAGACCAAGCTCGTTTACCTGTTGCAACTTCTCGTGCCCCTAGCATTCATTCCCTTGCGGCATTCAACGTGGGGTTTATTTGTGGTGCCCGGATTTCTTTTCACCCTGCTTTCCACAGGCTACTCGCCCACCATTTCCATCCACTTTCAATACACCGCCCATTGGACCAGCTTCTTGTTCATTTCTCTTGTACTGGCATTGGCGGCCCTTGCCCCTATCAGAAGACAAGCTGCGGTAGGCTGCCTGGTTCTGGGTATGCTGATCTGCAGCTTCCAATACGGAACCGTGTTGCAAACGAACACCGCATGGGGCGGTCCCATCCCTTACAAATTTAGGGTTACCGGAGAAGATCGGAATCGACGAACCGCTATGGATGCTCTTATGAAGGACCTTCCAGCCAACGCCAAGGTCGCCAGTTCGGCCTTCGTGGTGCCCCAATTGTCCAGCCGTGAAGACGACTATTCGATGACAAATGGCATATACGACGCCACGTACATCGCATTCCCCTCTGAACCCGCGGACTTCATCGGCAACGAACAGCAGACCGTGACGGACCTTTTGGGTAACGGATCCTTTGGGGTCGTCTCGGTTCATCCCCCCTTCGCGCTGGCCAAACGCGGACACGACACAACAGGCAACGCTACCCTACTCGCGCGCCTGCGCTGATTCCCCCGAAAGGCCCTCGGCGTTCACAGTCAGACCAAGGTTAATCTCCTTGCCGACCACGTAAAGTGGCCGTCGTTTGACCTCTTCGTAGATGCGCCCGACGTACTCGCCTAGGATGCCCGTCATGAGAAGCTGGGCTGACGTACCCAGCGTCACCATAAACATGATGGTGGTCCAGCCGGGAACAACACCCTTTCCAAAGAAGAAGCCGTACACTGCCCAGCCTGCGGTGGCGATGGCCGCAAGGCCCGCGCCCACCCCCAGCCAGGTGGCAATGCGAAGAGGTACTACCGAAAACGACGTGATCCCGTCTAGCGCGAACTTGATCATCTTGATCATCGGGTATTTGGTCTCGCCTGCGAACCGGGCCGGGCGTTCGTATGTGACTGCTATTTGGCGAAACCCCACCCAGGCGACCATCCCCCGCACAAAACGATGCTGTTCCCGAAGCGCCCGGAGGGTCAACACGACGGGCCTACCCAAAAGACGAAAATCGCCGGCGTCCACGGGTAGGTTCACGCCCGTCATGGATCGCATGAAACGGTAAAAGGCAGCCGCTGTGAAGCGTTTGAACAGGGTTTCGCCGTGTCGCTTCGAACGGACGCCATAGACGACGTCATAGCCGTCACGGAACTTGGACAACATCTGGCCTACCACTTCGGGCGGATCCTGAAGGTCAGCATCCATGATAACCACAGCCTCACCCTCGGCGCGGTCGAGGCCCGCCGTGATGGCTATCTGGTGGCCGAAGTTTCG
>JAYUUT010000220.1:0-2065 GCA_043754455.1 Myxococcales bacterium | reverse complement strand
GCGCAACGGGCCGAGCGCGCGCAACGCCTCGGCCAGGCCCGGATCCAAAATCGTGTCGCAGGCCGGCGTGGGGTGGGTACGCAGCCACGATTGGAAGCGCGCGCCGATGCGCCCATCGACCGCCCGGGTTAGGGGCACGAGCCCAGCCATTTCATCCCATCGCTTGTGCAACAAAGCCGCGGCGTATCGACCAACCCCGACGTTGTCGTTAAACCCATCGATCGGGCAACCGGGCGACCGCGCATCGGTTACGGCGGCCGCCAGCGTGTCCTGGATTTCCCACAACGCCATTTTCACGCCTTTAGGTGGTTTACCATAGCGAAGAATCCGACGATGATGTGGTGACAGTGCTTAACCTGCGATCTTTGCACCCGGCTGGGGTGGCCATTCGCGTGGCCGCGTGCGCGGCGCTGTGGTGCGGATGTGTGGATTTGACCCAACCTCGGGCGTTGCGGGCGCCCGCGGGGGACGCCGCCGAGGAATCGCCGGAAGGAACCCCAATCGGACGTCGCGATGGCGCCCGTTCCCAGGCATCCGTCGACGCCACGCCTGCCGCTGATGGGAGCGCGCCCGTCGCAATCGTTCCTGTTGACGCGTCGCCTTTCGACCAGCGTTCGGTGGATGCCGTTGGGGCTACTGACGTTGGTGCCCCCGTACGGGATGCGCCGGCCGGCGCGATGCCAGCGCCACCGGGAAACCGCGACACCGCGATGGTGGGTGACGCCGCTGGTGATGCTCCTGCCGCGATGCCTGATGCGCCTGCATCACAAACCGACGGGGGGCTGGCGGGGGCAGCGGATGGTGGCCTGGCCCTGCGCAATCCTTTGAAATGGCCGTTTGTCAGCAACAGCATTTGGAACATACCCATTGGCAGTGCCGCTATGTACGCCCCTGCGAATCTGGTGGCTTCTGACATCGGCCCGGGTCTACATGAAAACCTGATCAGCATGGTGGCGACCGCGCCGGTCATCACCGTGTACAACAAGGATGCGGCCAACAGCGCAGGTTGCTCGATTGGTGTGATGCCTCGTTTTTCGGTGCCGCTGCCGACAGATGTCTTGGCTCTTGACGACAATGGGTTCAATACCTTCGCGCTGCTGGACGTAGGCGGACGCACCGTCAAGGGCGGAAATAAATTCTTCCGCTGCACAGCCGGGGCCGCAGCGCGGGCCGATTTTTACGATCCAGCTGATGGCGACATCCGCGGGGACGGTCTTAAAGGCGGCGAACCGCAGTCGGGCATGTCCAGTTTGGGAGGTGTGATTCGTGTCGGAGAACTTCTGCCTGGGACGCCGCCGATACGGCATGCGCTAAAGTTTTCCTTAAGTGGAAAGG
Source organism: Myxococcales bacterium (assembly GCA_043754455.1). GTDB lineage: Bacteria > Myxococcota_A > Polyangia > Fen-1088 > Fen-1088 > JAYUUT01. Next base: position 730 of record JAYUUT010000220.1, on the reverse strand, counting down.
AAAATCTGGCGCCCTGTGCTGTACCTGCCGACTGCTTCCGCTGGCCTGCGAAATGGTCCGATACCGGGGCTTGGGATCTGGCCAGTCCACTTCGTTATGGCGGCGGCCCCCGGGCGATGCGCATGGGGTCGTTGCTGGCGATTCCCGCGACCGTTGCCATCGCCACCTTGGGTCTTGAAACCGAACCCGCACGAAACCTGGCCTTCACCCTGCAAAACTACGGGGCCTACGTCGCCGGCAACCGGAACTACCGGGTTTACGCGTTTGTATCCGAAATGGGGCCCGCTGGAAACGTAGCGGCCGAGTTTCAAGCCGCCTGGGGATTCGCGTTTTCGACGGTCAGCACGGACAACCCGTGGGCGCGGGATCAGGCCCGGTTGTTGGCGGCATTGTTGGTGGTGGACAACAACACCGTCTCGACACCCGGCGGTGGGGGAATCCCCCTCGCACCCCTGGCCCCGGCACTAGCGCCCTGACAAAAATGTTGGTCCGCCATGAATGTGGCGGTTCTGGTTCAAGTGGTTGCCGCGACCTGCCGATGGCCCCCAGGTCAATATGAGTAACCCCGCGAATTTCCTCGCAACCAGTGAGCGGACATGACAGCAAGACGAGTCATCGGCATCGATCTGGGGACCACGTATTCGTGCGCCGCAATTGTCGAAAATGGCAAGCCCCGCGTGCTGCAATCCCGTCTGGGGTACAGCACCATTCCCAGCATCGTCACCTTCGA
>JAYUUT010000219.1:0-8781 GCA_043754455.1 Myxococcales bacterium | reverse complement strand
TTTCTGCGCCGCCCAGCCTAGGCAATACCAGAAGATGTTGTTGGTCTTGGGGTCAGGGCGCAGAAAGAATCGGCGTTCAGAGCACCGCCTGGTGAACATATACGTTCTGCCTTGGATCACGGGTCTTGGGCGCATGGGGATATGACAAGGCTTCGGCGGGGTCGCCCGAAAGTTGCGTGAAAAACAACCCCCGGTCGGGGCGGAGCGGCGGAGCCGGGGCGGGGGGCGGCGGGTCGGGGCGGCGCCGGTCGGGGCGGCGGAGAAAACAACCCCCGGTCGGAGCGGCGGAAAACAACCCCCGGTCGCGGGCCGAGCCGGCTCGGCGTCCGAGCTTGAACGCTCAAGCTCCCGGAGCGCTCGGCCGATGCACGGGGTAAGAGCCTCAAAACCATGACTGTTTTTCCCGGTCTGCTCGCTTTCGTGTTCGCTGCTGCCGGCGAGGTGGCCCAAGGCACGCCGCAGACGATCATGCCCGATGTGGCCGCCGCCGCCGCGGAGGGGGCCGCCGTCGCGCCGATTCCGGTTGCGCTGCCCGCGGAGGATTCCGCCGCAGGCGCAGCGCTGGACGAGCCGGCCCCGCTGCGTCTGTACGGGTTTGCCGACATAGGCTACCAGCGCATGATGCCCAACCCGGGCGCGTCGCTTAACAACGTCGTCGTGTCCAACAAGGGCACGTTCGTCCTCGGCAACCTCAACCTCTACGTCGATGCACAACCGAGCGAGTCCTGGAGCGGTCTCATCGAGGTCAGGCTCACCACGCTGCCCAACGGCGTGGAGAGCACGTGCCCTGTCGGGGAGGCCTGCAGGCGCACGATGACCGAGGTGTACGATCCCACCGGCGTGTCGGGGTGGTCGACCGTCCGCTGGGGCGGGATCGTCCTCGAGCGCGCGTACATCCAGTGGCACATGTCCGACCTGCTGTCGATCCGGGTCGGCAGTTTCCTCACGCCCTTCGGCATCTGGAACGTCGACCACGGGACGCCGACGCTGATCTCGCTGGCGCTACCCGCGTTCGAGGTGAACGAGCTGTTTCCCATACGACAGCTGGGCGTCGAGGTGCTGGGCAGCACGTACAAGGGCGAATGGGAGCTGGGGTACTTTGCCTACATGTCGAACGGCCGCACGCCTGGACAGGTGGACTACACGGACGACAAGATGTTCGGTGGGCGCATCTTCGCGCGGCGCACGTCCCCCTTTCGACTGGCCGTGGGCATCTCCGGTCTCATGGGGCGCTACAGTGACCATCAGCGTCGGGTAACGTCATACATCCCGTACGAGCTCCAACGAAAAGAGGTCGTCGCGTACCGCGAAGAGGCGGGCGGGGCGGACGTGTCGCTGGACATGGGCCGCCTGCGCCTGCGCAGCGAGTTCGCCATTCGCCGGGCCAAATACGAACAGGGGAAACGTCCCCTGTTCTTCAACCTGCCAGGCCTTTACACGCCGGACCGCCTGGAGTGGGACATGTATGCGCTGGTGGCGTACCAGCTCCCGTTCTGGGGGCTCGAGCCGTACCTCTACTTCGAGGCGTACCGATTCCCCACGTGGATCTCGGAGGGCCTTTACGCGCCGTCGGCGGGCGTCAACATCCACTTCGCCCCGCACGCCCAGCTCAAGGCGCAGTATCTCGAAGGACGCTTCATCAATTTTTCCAACGGCGAACGGAGATCCATTCAGGACTTCCGACAATTCATGATGCGCCTCGTGCTGGCGTTCTGAGCCATGCGCCGAACGTTCATTGCCCTGCTGCTGCTCCTAGCCCCGGCCCCGCGGGTCTCGGGCGCAGATCGCTCCGTGGCGGGCGACATAGCGGTGGTGGTGCATCCGACTTCAAAGCTGCTGGCCATGACGAAAGCGCAGCTGGGATCGATCTTCTCGTCCTCGCGGCGGACCTGGGACGACGGCAGCTCGATCGTCGCGTTCAGCTACTCGCACAAGAACGAGGTTCGGCAGGCCTTCGACCTGGCGGTGCTGGGGCTGTCGCCCGACCAGGTCGGCCGGTTCTGGATCGACCAGCGCATACGCGACGGGTTACGCCCGCCGCGGCAGGTGCCGGATGCGACGCTGATGGTTCGCCTGGTGGCGCAGATGGGCGGCAGCATCGGATTCATCCCGGCGGCGCTCGCGGACCAGAGCGTGCGCATCGTGGCGCGCGTACGCAACGGCGTGGTGCTGCCGCCATGACCACGAAACGACCAGGGGGTATCATGACCGCGAAGACGTGGCGAAGGTGCGTATTGTGGATGGGAATCTTAGTGGCCGCCGCTGCTGGGTATGGCTGCGGTCACTACGAGAGCTGCGACCCCGACCAGGTATTACGCAACAACGTGTGCTTCGCCGTCGCCGTCGCCGTCGCCGACGCCGGCACCGCGGATGTTGCACCCGGCTCGTGCGATGGTGGGCTGGCGGGATGGGGCGAGTCCTGTGGCTCCGATAAGGGATGCGGCTGCGGCACGGATATCTGCGCAAAGATGCCCTCTGATCCCGTGGGGTTCTGCTCGCACCGGGACTGCCTGAAGGACCCGTCGGTCTGCGCCCCCGGCTGGACGTGCACCGACTTCTCGGCGTTCGAACCTGGCTTCTCGATGTGTATCAAGAAGAAGTGATTTAGCCGCTGCCGGGTATGCTCTCGCGGTGGATCCGGCGCGCCCCTCGGTGAAGCTTCCGGCATCCGACGCTTGGCGCGCATGCCGGCTGCTCCGACGGTACTACGACCTCTGCTGACTTCTCGCGCCGCCTCCCGGCGTCGCCATTTCTGAGAGAGCTGTGGGTGAATTTAGACTCTATTGTTCTCTGTGTTGATGGGTTGGTCTTTGGGTGGGTTGATCCAGACGGTGGTCGGTGGAGCATAAGTGAATCGAAGGCCAGTTTCACCGCGCGCTTCTTTAGCAAGCGCTGTCCAAAACATACGGCGGCGACGCCCAGCCGGGGCAGACCCACCGTTCGTGTTTCCCAGAGACGCCAGCAATCGGGCGTGGGTCGGGCGGCGAAGCAAGTACATCCCGAGGCGTGAACTTCTGAAAAGAACATTCGGTGTCGACATTCCGCGGGAAGATCGTGTCGAAGTGGATTGACGGACAGATCAGCTGGTCAAACTAACAGCAACACCGGAAACCCGCGTGCCAAGCGGGCGGGGCCGCGTCTGAGGGGCGGGTTTTAAGAAAAAACGGGCGGCCCGGGGCTAAAACCTGTGCTCAAAGCGCCGCCATGAGGGGTGATTGCCCGTGACCGAAGGCGTCGTGCTAAGGAACCGCCTCGGGAAAATGGGCTTCGAATCACTTATGCTCCGGCGGTTCGTCGAGGATTTTGGTCCGGTCACACGGACACGTAGAAGGCCCATCGGGCGGCGACTACCAGTTCGAGTCAGCCGTGACCTTTGGTCCCGCCCAGATTGCCATTCACGAACAACTTTCTGTGGAAAGCAGCAAGAACAACAAGGACGGCGTCGAGGGGTTCGTCAGCCGGGTTCAGGGCGACCGTACCATCCAGAACCGCTTCGGCCACCTGGTGACCAGCGCGCCGTCGCTGCTAGAACGCTGGATGAGCAAAGCGCGTTGATTCCAAAGGCGTGATGGCGTCGACACAGGATCCCCCGGGAGGACTGTCCCAGTCCGACTTTGAAAGCATGACCTTGGACGCCGCGGGCTGGGTCTGGGGCACAGTGCAAGGTGCTTTCAACGACAAAGCAAGCACCTCTCAGATCATCGTCGACGCCGTAATCGGCATGATTCCGCTAGTTGGCGACGTGACGGCCGTGCGCGACTTGATAGCCGTCACCATCGGGCTGGTTGACGACCCGAAAAAACGCGAAGAAAAGATGCAATGGTTGATGCTGACCTTGCTCGTCGTCGCGTTGATTCCCGTCATCGGCGGCGTCGTCAAGGGCGTCGGTCGGTTGGCCTTAAAAGCCACCGCTGAGGCGGCAAAACTTGCAAGCGCGAGTGCACGAACGGCCCACCTCGCGGCCGCAGCAAACGACATCATCGCGTTTCTAAATCGGGTGGGGGTTGGCAACGCAGAACAGTGGTTACTCGCCCTAAAATTCGGCGAATACCAGGCCCGGATCCTCGAACGGATGGGCGCGTTTGTCGATACCCTCCAACACGTTCTCACGTCGATCGGGAACAGGTTTCACTTCTTTATTCCTGACAGTTTTCTAAAACGCATCGAGTGGTTGAAAGAGGGGCTCCGTAGCCTCATGAAAACGGCCAACGAGATGATCCCCCAGGCCATCAAAGATCTCGATGCCATGTTGACCGACATTCAGCGTTATGTTCGCGCCGGGGGCGAGACGACAAGCCGAGCGACGTCACATCTCGTCGAGTCCGGGGCGAAGAATGTATCGTTGGCCCACGAGGCTCGGATTGTGGAGGAAGGGGCCGGGGCCGAACGGACCGCTTGGGAGGGCTTCACCCGCAACCCATCAAAGAAGGGGAAATTCGACCATATCTATCAACCGGAGCCGGGGTACCCTGACCTCCTGTCGCACTATGCTCAAGGTGAGTTTCCCAACGTCGCAACTTACGCGGGCAAGATCGTCAATCGCCCCTTGATGCCCGGAGAGCAGATCTACCGCGTCTTCGGCCCTGGGGGCGCCACACGAGGCGCGTCAGTAGGGACGTCCAAGGCTGCAGGGAACCGCGCGGTGGGCTTTTGGGGCGTCGGCCACGTTCCCGAAAGCGGAGCCGTCTGGCGCAATGAATCGGCCGTCTTAGACGAATGGAACCGCGACGGTTTTATTGCATTAGGAAGTGTCCAGGCCCCCGAAGGCGTGAAAGGCTGCGTGGGAAAGATCGCCGGGCAGGCCTCCGGAAAGATCAAAGGCCAACGACTCATGGGTGGTGGTACACAGGCTATGCTGGAATTTCCTGACCATGTCGCAAAGAATTTGAATGCTCTAGGTGAGAAAGTTATGCAGACCGGAATACCCGTAACCGCTGAACTCGGAGGGGTCTTGTGGGAAATTCGACCAACTGGATGGAAGGGCGTCAATGGCGTAACAGGATACGTTCCGTCGTTGGTGCCCGAACGCCTTGCTGTAACAGTCATCCGCCTCGAAGAAGAAGAAAAAGTGAAAAAAGGGCACAACTAACCATGCCGTACCGTCTGCCGACCGAACAGGAGCGCCAGTTGCTGTTTTTGAGGCTAAAAGCCGTGAGCTCCCTGAGTGCCTGGCGACATTGTCTTGCGCTCAATTCTGAGTTCATTGAGGCTTTAAGGGAAGCCTTTGAAGCCACGCAAAGCACGCCGCCTCCGGACGGCATTCCGCTGTTTTCAGTTGCAGATTTCAGCCTCACCCTAGAACGCCGCGCCGCTTTTGAAGCGGCGGTTGAGCGTTTATCGCGCGGAGATCGGCTTTGCTTTCGATTCGCCCTGGCCAGGGGGCATTTCGAACTTGGCCTCACCAGTCATGGTTGGATCGCATCCCATTACAACGCCGCGTACGGAGGCCATACGACCTTTCCCCTGGAAGAGGCGGCCTACTGGCCCAATGTCCTGGAAAAACTGAACCGAGTCGGAGAATTTGCGTCCGACCTCAAGGTTGTCCTTGAACAACAGGACATCTACCGGGCTGCGCCTATTGGCGAGCCGGATTTTCTCGTCCTAGACACACCAAAGTTTCTCAATCTGAAAGCCGTTGCGCCAATCCCCCCCCCAAATCGGAACGTGATCGTAAAAACAGGCGCGACAGTCCCAGCGTTTGGGATTTATGAACCCGTCGATATCGTTTTAGGCCGTGCATTTCTTCGTGACGTCGCAAAAGCTCCGGAAAAGGCATCTTCGCCCCCTCCCGCCGTTGGTTGCATGAACTATTTAACCGCAGGCTCGCGGACACCGTCGATTCCGTTCCCTGAGGACAGTCTTAATGGGTGGCTAGGCAAACCAAGTGCGTGGAGGCTCCTATGGAAAGACGAACGCTACTTGGACGGAAAAATCCCCGCCGAAGAGGCGAATTACGGCATTCCCGTCGCGGATTGACAATCGCACCATCCGCGTAACCCCCAGTTTCTGTCATGCGCAATCCTCGTGGCCTCAAGATCTTGTTCGGGCGTCAATGGTTGACTCTTGGCCCTCCGCACGCGTTTGACCGCGGCACGCGCCGCTTGCCTGCAAGCATTTGGGCCCAGGCCCGATTCGGAAAGAATCTTGACCCTCTGCTCCGCACAGGCCTTATCAAACAACTCCGTGACATTGGTCTGTTTGACCTTTTGTTTGCAAGGCAATGTACCGACCAGCAGTTGATCGAGAATGTCGAACGCGCGCTCAACGTTGGACGGTTGGTGATTGTTCAGCCGCCCCCCTCAGAGGACAAAGTCGATCCTTCTTCGGAAAGCCACATTGCCGCGACCATTATGGAAGGAAAACGGGAGGTGGTTTTCCAAAGCCAGCGGCTGTCTTTGGTCCCCGCACATCAATGGGAACGTTTCAGAGACGAAGGCCCCATGCAGGTTGTACGTTTGATAGAAGCGAAAAAAATTCTGGCCGCCATGTCCGAGTCCGCCGCACCATCCAAGACAGACGCCTTTCGCCGCGCCGACGCCGTTTTGATTGAACGTAAGGCTTTCGGTTCAGACACCGGCCTGTTTCTGGTCCGCCACGAACCCATTCGGGCTTTCAAATCCATCCCCGACATTCCGAGAATGACACCGTCCCAAATGAAGGCACTCGTCCCGCCTCCCAAACGGGTCACCGTGAATCTCGAACGGCGCTACCACGATGACGAAGGACTGCAGGGCTGCGATTTCGAACTCAAAACCACCGACGGAACCGTCATTCACGGAAAATTGAGCGCGGTGGGCAAGGCCACGGTCTCCGATCTTCCAGAGGGGATCATGCATGTTCGTTTCGGTCCTGACACCCGGAGATATGCACCAAAGCATCCCGAAAAGAACCTAAACTTCGTCGAAACCTTCACAGCGGCGTCTGCCGATGCGCTCGTATCCCGGTACCAAAACAGGACTCCATGAATAACTCTCTGTACTGCCGATCCTCCGGAAAGGTTCCCTGGACGGCGCCGCTCAAGGTCCTCACACATAGCGTTCCTCGGATAGCCGTTATGGCCGTCGTCTATGCCGCTGTCGTTCGTTACAACCCTCTCGTGTACTTTTCAGTCGTGGCAACCCTCATCTTTGGGGTTTACGCAGGTCTTGTTTCCCAAGAGGCAGCTCAAAAAGGAAACTCCCGTCTCCGCAGCTTCGACGGGGCGGCAGGTGTGTTCATCGGACTTTTAGCCGCATGGTCTCAGTGGCTGGCCTGGACGGCCTTATCCCTTCCGGATGGACTCGCAACCGCCGGCCACCTAGCCTCGCAGGGGCCCCAGGGATGGCTCGAATTCTTTCGTGAGCTCGCATCACATCAAATCGTCAGCATCACGAAAGGCGGCAGCCGCGCCGCTGTTTCGCCCGCACAACTTGAGACCCTATGGGCACTCGAAACCATCCTAATTGTCTTCGTAGCTGGTGCAAGCGCGTCGATGGCCCACGGCCGACAAGCTTTCTCCGAGCGGACCCAGAAATGGTCGACCACCGAAGCCAAAGGATTCCTCCTCTTCGATACGGGCCATGCCGCCGACATCAAGGCGATCATGGAGTCGGAAGGACCGTCGTGGCTTAGCTGTTTGCCGTTGGAATCCGAGGTGCCCGCCCCACCTGGCGCGCAGTGGAAAACCCTCGAAATCGAATGCATCTGCGAACCCAGCGATCCAGAGTTCCGGTTCATCAACATTGCGGAGGCGACGAGAATCCGTCGTGCGAAGGACCGTATAAAAACCGCGAAGAGCAGTCCTCTCGTGTCCCTGTTACGTGTTGAGCCGTCGGTTTACGCCGAACTCGTGAGGCGGTTCCAGCCGACGGTCACCCCGAAGCTTGTTTGAAAATGTAGTTCGCGCCGCCCCGTGCGCCGCCGGTTTCTAGCGATCCCTTTCAAACACCGGTGGCGTTGTCAGGGGCGTGTTTTTCCAAGAGCACCTGGCCCCATTCCAGATTGGCCTGCACCCCCATCCGGTCGGCTGCAACGGCCTCCCGAAAGTATCGATTCGCCTCATCCCAGTTGTTGGCGTGGCGCAACGTCACCGCATGGGCCAGCAGGTTTGCGGCGGTTTTTTGGGTCTCCGAATTTTCCGCCCAAATGGTTTGGGCGCGGTCGACCAAATCCCGTACCGTGGAGGCCCGGACCGATGGTAGTTTTTCATGGAGGCCCGGACCGATGGTAGTTTTTCGGGACTGGCGGCGGCAGGCGCAAGGCGGCTTGAAACTGGCCATCAAGGGACGAAAACGGCCTGGGTGGAGGCGGTTTCCACCACCCCGTCCGACCCCACACCCTCCGACGAATCCAGGCATTGGGCGCGGTGAAGCCATCGCACCCATGCGGGCGCGTTGGTCTGTAACCGTTGCACGAGCCGTTGTGGGAGGCCCGGACCGATGGTAGTTTTTCATGGAGGCCCGGACCGATGGTAGTTTTGGAGGCCCGGACCGATGGTAGTTTTTCGGGACTGGCGGCGGCAGGCGCAAGGCGGCTTGAAATTGGCCATCAAGGGACGAAAATGGCCTGGGGGGAGGCGGTTTCCACCACCCCGTCCGACCCCACACCCTCCGATGAATACCGGCATTGGGCGCGGTGAAGCCATCGCACCCATGCGGGCGCGTGGGTCTGCCAATCGGAATTTCGTGTCGGTGAAATGTCGGTGAAAATGGCCGTCGAAGGTCAGGCGGTGCTGATCGCGATCGCGGCGCGAAAACGCATCGCCCAGGTTCCAAGGGGGAAGGTGGCATCCATTCCCTTGCG
>JAYUUT010000218.1:0-4497 GCA_043754455.1 Myxococcales bacterium | reverse complement strand
AAAGAATCGGCGTTCAGAGCACCGCCTGGTGAACATATACGTTCTGCCTTGGATCACGGGTCTTGGGCGCATGGGGAGGTGACAAGGCTTCGGGGGGGTTGCCCGAAAGTTGCCTAAAAACAACCTCCGCTCGGGATTACCAAAAACAACCTCCGGTCGGGATTACCGGATTACCGGACCCGAAAAATTCCTAAAAACAACCTCCGGTCGGGATTACCAAAAGTCGCCCTGCCGGGTTAAGTTTTGTCATCTTGCTAGTTTTCCAGCATTGTGCTAGAAAACCAGCATGTCATCCGCAAGGCGATCCGGTCCCGACCCCCACCGCACGCTCAGCCGCAGGGAGCGGCAGGCAATGGACGTTCTGTACAGTGCAGGCCGGGCGACGGTGGCCGAGATTCGGGACCGGATACCCAGTCCCCCCAGCTATTCGGCGGTGCGGGCCATGCTGCGCGTGCTGGAGGACAAGGGCCAGATCCGGCATCTGCAGGACGGGGCGACGTACGTCTACCTGCCCACGATGTCGGCGGAAAAGGCCAAGCGGTCGGCAATAACACATCTGCTGAGTACTTTTTTCGGGGGCAAGGCCGGGGATGCGATGGCGGCCCTGATCAACGTTTCGCGCGATCAATTGACAGACGGTGAACTGGAGACCATCAGCCGCATGATTGAGGCGGCCAAGAAGGAAGGGCGCTGACATGACCACGGCACGTGAATGGTTAATGCATTTGTGGGGTGTCGGACAGCGCGGGAGCACGTTCCTCGTTCTGGCGGCTCTGGTCGCGGTCCTGCTGCACCGGCGGTCGGCGGGGGCGCGGCACCTAGTCTGGGGGGTGGGATTGGGCGGGCTGGGACTGGTCACGGTGCTGTCGCCTCTGCTGCCTGCATGGCACCTGGAGACTCCTCCCGTGCGGACCCTTTCTTTGCTGTTGATCAACTCCATCGGGGGCACCGGGGTGGTCCCATCGTCCGCGGGGGCGCCGGGGCTGGCCGCAGCGCACGCTGCGGGGACGTCGCGGGAGCCGTTTTTCAATGACTGGATTTTTCAGGCCCTCGCGGGTCTTTGGGCGACAGGTGTGCTTGTCCTGATCGCACGTCTGGTGGTGGGCCTGCGGTCGGCGGCAGCGGTCGTCGCCGCCTCACAGCCGATTGCTGACCGGCGGTTACGTGCGGCCATCGACGAGGTGATCGACGAAGGCGTGCAGGTGCGCCTGTCGACGCTGCCCTCTCCTATGTGTGCCGGGATCTTCCGCATGACGGTGCTTTTACCGGCGGACGCCCCTTCCTGGGATCCCGAACGGTTGCGCGCGGTCCTGGCCCATGAATACGCCCACGTCCGGCGTCGTGATTGCGCGACCCAGCTGTTCGCGCGGCTGGTCGTTGCGTTCCACTGGTGGAATCCGTTGGTGTGGCTGGCAGAGCGCCGGTTGTTGGTGGAACGCGAGCTGGCCTGCGACGACCATGTGTTGGCGATGGGAACAAGACCTTCGGCGTACGCCCGGCACCTGATCACCATGAGCGAACGGCGCGTCCCTGGTACGACGGCGCCTGTGGGGGCCCATATCGTGGGCTGTTCGTCGCTGGCGACCCGCCTGAAAAAACTGTTGGACGGAGGCCGAAGTCACAAGCTGCCAACGCGCCGGGTGGCTGTCCTGTTGTCCGGGGCGGTGGCGCTGCTGGCGCTCCCGGTCGCATGTCTCACCGGGGATTCGCTGGAACACGACCGCACCAGCCGCCTGGTGTATCGAACCGATCCTGCGAATCAAATCGCCACGGTTGCTGTGCTGTCGTCCCGCATCGAGGGCCTGGGTTTCGGCCCGGTCGAAGTGCGGAGCGACGGTGCCGGTCGTATCGTTGTCGCTCTTCCGGCCATGTCGGGTGCGGCGCGCTCAGGTGTTCGCGCGGCGCTGGAGCGTCCGGGGGTGTTGAGGTTGACCGTCGTCGACAACGACTCGCCGTATGGGCGGCGGCTGGCGAAGCACGTGCAGGGCGATGCCTTCGCCCGGTCGCAAGGGCTGGCCACCAACACAGAGGAATGGAAAGTCTCGGAGAAGATGCTGTCGTTCTCCGATACCTTCGTCCAGGGCCCTAGCGAGGCCCTGCGAAAGTATGTCCAGACGCTACCCGCTTCCCTTCAACCGGATGCGCACCACGCCCTCTTGATCGACGGCGACGACCAGATGCCCCAGATGTCGCGGACCCTGTTGGTTGACCGTGGGCGGACCTTGGCGCTGCTTCGGCTGGCCGATGCGACGGTAATTCCCGCGTCCCGGGAAACATCCGAGATGTTCGAGGTGAACGTGACCCTTTCGCCCGAAGACGCTGAGCGCATCAAGATTCTGACCGGCGCCAACGTCGGCCGGAAGTTGGCGTTGCAGCTGGATGGCGATCTGTGGGGCGCGCCGACCATCCGCTCCGAGTTCGGCCCGAAGTTCCGGGTCACCGCGCGCGGATCGTTGGCCGAAGCCGATCGTCTGGCGAAAGCTCTGCGCGCCGGAACCTTGCCCTCAGCGATCGAACTGGTCGCCCCGTGACCTGTCTGGTCTTCACGGGTGCGAAAGACGACGGTTACCCGTACAGTCATGGAATCAGGTCAGGGCCCCCGGGTGAGATACGAGAACGCTTCGGTCTGCGTCATGGCGACGACGAGTTCACGAAAGCTGTAGCCCTTGGTGCCCAACTGTGCGGCCAGGTCGGCGATGCCCCGCTCGTCGTCGGGCACTTCGGCCCGCCCGTGGGCGTAACGGAACCATTGCCTGGCGATGCACTTGCCGAGCTGCGCACTGCTGGCCAGTTTGCGCACGAGCTCGATCGCGCCGACGACTTCCCCGTCCACGTCGCCTGTCCCGGCGATCACTCCCTGGACGTCCAGCGGGCGCCCGCCCTCCTGGCTGCGCCAGCGCCCGACCGCGTCGAAGTTCTCCAGAGCGAACCCGATTGGGTCCAGCAGCCGGTGGCACGATGCACATTCGGCCTTGGCATGTTGCTCGTACCGCTGTCGCGTCGTCGCCTTCGGATCCGCGGGCGGTAGGGCATTTGCCACGTTGGGTGGAGGCGGCGGCAGTTCCAAGCACAGGGTTTGCTCCAGCACGAACTTTCCGCGCAGCACGGGTGAGGTTTCCGCCAGCTTGGCCTGCGCCGACATCAGCCCCGCTTGCGTAAGAACGCCCATCCTCTGGGTCGTCCCGGGCGGGCCTGTCGGAGCAAGCTGCACGCGCGAAAACATGGCGCTGCTCATCGCGCTGGCCCCGGGTATGCCGAGAAAGGTGGCCAGATCCTTGTTCATGAACGAGTAGTCCGCGGTGAATAACTTCCGCAGATCGCCGTCGCCCTTCCAGACTACGTCGTCAATGAGCTGTAGCGTCTCCTGCTTGAACAGAGGTCGCAGCGCGGTTTTGAACTCGGGAAACAGCTTGGCGTCCTTTTCCAGCTCGTCTATCTTGCCAAGTGTCAGCCACTGTTCGTGAAATCTGGACACCATGCGGTGGGCTCGCGGACTGTCCAGCATCCGTCGGGTCTGCGCAGCTACCTGGTCGCGGGTCAGCAGCAGGTTCGCCTCGGCTGCGCGAAACAGGGTGTCGTCGGGCATCGACGCCCACAGGAAGTACGACAGGCGCGTTGCCATCTCCCAGGACGTCGGGCGCACGCGGCCCGCCGCCGCCGGCTCACCAACCTCCACGCGGTAGAGGAACTGCGGCGACTGCAAGATGCGGGCGATTGCCACTTCGATTCCCGTCTGGAAGCTGTCCAGCGCCCGACCCGCCGTGTAGCTGGTCAAGAGGCGAGTGACTTCCAGCGGCGTAAGCGGCCGGCGGAACGCCCGTCGTCCAAACGAGGTAATGAACGTCCGCGCGCAGGCCTCTTCTCCGGCCTGGGCGGGATTGCATCCAACCAGGCTGGCCAGCTTGCCGACGGCCCGGCCGGCAACCACCTCGGCCGCCTGGAGATAGTCCCCGGCCTGCGTGCCCGTCACCACCTGTGGGCCCGCATTGTTGTCGAAGCCGTGGACGGTGACGTCTGCGGGGAAAACCCGCGCCGGTTTGGTGTCGTCGCCGAGAAGATCGGCGATGGTGTTGTTGTACTCCTCGCGTGTCAGCCGGCGTAGCGGCGACGGACCCGGTCCGCCGGGCGGTAGCGAGGATTTGTCGCTCTCGGCGGCGGTCCCCATGGCGCCGCCTGCGGGCGCACCACCAGTCGATTTGTCGGCAGCGGGGGCCCCGAAGCTTCCGCGCGGCGCGGAAACAGGGTCCTGCGCGTTGACGTTCTCAATGCTTCCGGTGCAAGCGCCGGCGAACGACGACACCGCCACGCCAAGGACGACAAAACTTCTGCAGACGTGTCGCACGACAAGACGTTCCATGAGTTTATGACCTCCGTACCACATGCTCACGCTGCCATCCCACCTAGTGCACCGCGCTGGAAATAGAATCAATGCAAGAAGGATTGATCTCATGCAACATGAGTCACCCCATTTTGTTGAATCTGACCCCCAAAAAGCGA
>JAYUUT010000217.1:0-8893 GCA_043754455.1 Myxococcales bacterium | reverse complement strand
CAGGGTCTATCCTATGCTGGACGGTGGTCTGGCGGAAGGAAACCGGCACTTCTTTCCTATTTTTCCTCGGTCGGACTATTGTTCAGCGTCGCGCATATGGAAGAGCCCAAGGGCGTAAATGGCCGCCGGACCCCCCGGATCGAAGTCTACGCCCAGGCCGAAGCGCAGGGCGCTGAGATCCGCATTATGTCCGTGCGCAATGTGTCAGCGGGCGGCGTGTATCTGGAAGGAACCCCCGAAGAATACCCAGAAATGGGCCCCGGGGTTGAACTGGATCTGATGCTTTTCGGATCAGAAGAAGGGCAGGGGGACGATCCGGATTTCAACGTCCAGTGCCGGGCCCGCATCATCCGCGTGGACGAAGGGTACCCGGGAAAACGGCCTCCGGGGTTCGGGGCGACCTTGGAACCTGTGGATCAGGACAACCGGGATCGCCTCGCGGGGCTGCTGGCGCGGGCCACGTCGTATCGGGTGGGCCGGGCGCCTTAACGCCCGATCGTGTGAAAACTGGCGGTCGTCTGCGAGCAGTGGTACCAACGCAGTGGTGCTCAAGATCCTGAAGATCCTGATGTCGCTGGCGTCGCTGGCCGCATTCGTCTGGTTTGGCCTGACTGTGAAGTTGGGTGACCGGACATTTTTTGGCCACGTCATGAACATCGCCAAAAGCAGCCAGACGCAGGAACTGTACGAAGGCACCAAGGGCAAGGTCACGGGCCTGCTGTCGGGCGACGAACCCAAGGACGACAAGGCGGCGCGGGGTGCTCGCGCCCCTGGGGAAGCTCCCAAGGCGCCAACCGGCCCCCCCCAGGAACAGCTTAGCGAGTCCGATAGGCAGCAGATGCGGAAATTGTTGGGGTCGCACGCCGCAAAGGACAAGTGACAGCCGCCTGCCTTGGGTTGGTTCTGCTTTTAGGCCAGGCCCTCGGGCGTGGGCCCGTACGGGGCCGTGGGCCGGCGCTTCTGTCGCTTCCAGATCTTGCCGAAAAGTCCCGGCCCGCGGTGGTCCATGTCCGTGGGCAGATGAAGGCCCGGATTCAGCCAGGCGGCGCGCGAACAGAGGGGCTGGCGACTTCGGTGGGTTCTGGCTTCATCGTCGATCGCGCGGGCTGGGTCGTGACCAACGAACATGTCGTTCGGGGGGCGCTGGATCTTCGGATCAGCCTGTTTGACGGCCGCGAATTTTCGGCCTGCGTGGCCGGATCTGACGAAACCACAGACGTGGCGCTTTTGAAGATAAACGCCCACGGGCCCTTGGCCGTGCTGCCGCTAGGGGATTCAGACGCCATCCGCGTCGGGGAAACTGTCGCGGCCTTTGGCAGCCCCTTTGGGTTTGCGCACAGCATGTCCGCGGGGATCGTGTCGGCCAAAGATCGCGTGATCCCCCAGGACAAAACCACCGGTGTCGCCGCCGCCACGGATCCCCCGTACTCGTTTTACATGCAGACCGACGCGTCGATCAACATGGGCAATTCGGGTGGCCCCCTGGTGGATGCCTATGGCGCCGCGATGGGCATCAATGCCGCCTACTGGGGGGGACAGCAGCCGTCACAGGGTGTGGGGTTTGCGATTCCCATCAACGTGGTGAAATTGTTGTTGCCGCGTTTGCGAGACGTCGGTCATGTGGAACGTTCGTGGTTGGGTGCTGATTTTCAGGTGGTGACAGCGGATCTGGCGGCGGGACTGCGTCTGGGGTCTGTAAAGGGATCCCTGGTGGCCTTCGTAGAACCGGGATCTGCCGCCGCCGCCGCGGGGATTGAAATTGGCGACGTCGTGACGTCGTTTGCGGGACATGGGGCACGCTCTCGTGAGGAACTGCGGATCTATGCGCAGCTGACGCCGCCAGGGACCAAGGTAAAAATGGGACTCTGGCGAAACGGAAACACCCTTGAACGGATTGTGACGACCGTGGCAGTCCCAAGGTCGGCCTCCGTTCAGCTGTTGGTGGCAGATGGGAATTCCGCTGTCCGATGTCGGGGGCGGGTCCAGGGCGAAGTTCCTCCCTTGCCCCAGACAAACGCCGCTGATGCCTTAGACGTTGGCCCGCTGACCGACCGCGCGCGGGCCTTACCCGATAGGACAGGTGTCGAGGTCTTGCGGGTACACGAAGGGGCGGGCCCGGTCAGTGGCATTGATCCGGGCGATCTGGTGCTGCGGGTGGGGGCCCAGGTGGTGCGGAATCCCGACGAATACCGACAGGCCGTCGATTCCTTTCCCCCCGGTCGTCCGGTGCCTTTGCTGATAGAACGTTCTTCAGGCAGGCAGTTCTGGGCCACGTTGGCCAACCCCGAAGGGATTCCATGATTCGCGTATGGGCAGTGCAAGGCGACGCATCGGTGCTGCACGATCTGGGCGTGCAAGACGTGCCCCGGCTGCTGGCCGAACCCGCCACCCATATCTGGATTGATCTGGCGGGCGATGCCACCCCCGAAAGCGAACATTTGCTTCGCGAGGTGTTCCGTTTTCATCCTGCCGCCATCGAGGATTGTTTTGAAGCGCGGGCGCATCCCAAGATCGAGGCCTTCGATGATTATGTTTTCGTGATCACGCATGGCCTTCTGCGCGGGTCCACCGCCGAAGATGCGGACGTTGTCGAACTAGATGCGTTTTTAGGAAAACGATTTTTGGTCACCCATCACGAACAGGAATCACGCAGCATAAACGCTGCCGCGACGTCTATGGAAAACGGGGGCTCCACCCTGCGGCGGGGCCCGGCTTCTGTCCTGCACGCCATCCTGGATCGCCAGGTGGACAGCATTGAACCTGTGCTGGACGCGGTTGAAGAACGTGTGGAACAATTGGAAGAACGGGTGTTCGGTCGTCCCCAGCGTGCGGATTTGGCGACCATG
This sequence comes from Myxococcales bacterium, assembly GCA_043754455.1. GTDB lineage: Bacteria > Myxococcota_A > Polyangia > Fen-1088 > Fen-1088 > JAYUUT01. The sequence continues at coordinate 6,047 of JAYUUT010000217.1, read as the reverse complement.
CTGGCGCTCAAACGGACCACGCTGCAGTTTCGACGGTGGATGTCCAAACAACGCGAGGTCGTGTTGCGGTTGTCGCGAAACGAATTTCAGTTGGTCGCCGGACACGACGCGGTCCTGTTTCGTGATGTCTACGATCACCTGGCACGTTTCACCGATCTGGTCGAAACCCACCGCGACATGATCGGATCACTGCAGGAAACCTATTTGAGCATCACGAACCTGCGTCTAGCCGAGATCATGAAGTTTTTGACCCTGTTTACGGCGGTGCTGATGCCACTGACCGTGATCACCGGCATCTACGGCATGAATTTCGAACACATGCCCGAATTGAAATCCACCTTCGGCTACCCTGCTGTGTTGGGCGTTATGGCCGTAACCTCAACGTGCATCCTGTGGTATTTCGGCCGCAAGGGTTGGATTGGTGGTGACGACCAACCGCGGTTAAAAGATGATGAACCCGGCCCCGGGGTTTAGGCCGGGGGTGTGATGAACGACGAGATCCGGATCCGACGGGCACGTCCCGAAGGCCACGACATCGAAGCCCTGGCAGATATTCTTATCGATGCTGTGGAAGGTGGGGCTTCCGTCGGGTTCATGTCGCCACTGCCACGCCAAAAAGCGCTCGCGTTCTGGCGCGACGTCATGGCGATCGCGGGCCGCGGCGAAAGAATCATCCTGGTCGCTGAAGACACCGCAACCGGATCTATCGTCGGGACAGTGCAGGTGATCGTGGCGATGCCCGACAACCAGCCACATCGGGGTGATGTGGCGAAGATGCAGGTCCACCGAAAGGCCCGCCGTCGGGGCGTCGGCGCGGCGCTGATGCGCGCCGCCGAAGATGCGGGGCGTGAGGCGGGGAAGACCATCCTCGTGCTCGACACTGTCACCGGCGGCGAGGCCGAACGTCTATACGCGCGGCTCGGGTGGGAGCGCTGCGGGGTGATTCCCGATTACGCCCTACGGCCGACGGGCGGCCTGTGCAGCACGACTGTTTTTTACCGCCGCCTGGGCGCTGCCCCAGTCGCCACCTAACCGTCCCCTGGGCCGGTGCTACAGTCCTAGGTCCGCCACACCGAGGAGCCCCGTATGAGACACCTGAGTCTTTCGATTTCGCTGATCGCGGGGTTTTTGCTGTCCTCAGTGGCCGGCGCCGCGACCCTTACGGTGGGCCCTGGCAAGACCCACCCCAAACCCTGCGCAGCGTTTGCAGCAGCGGCTGACGGTGACACCATTGAAATTGATGTCGCTGGCAGCTATGCGGGCGACGTTTGCGGGTTCAAGAAGAACAACCTCAGCATTCGCGGGGTGGGCGGCGGACGCGCTAAAATCGACGCCGCTGGAAAATCCGCCGCGGGCAAGGGCATCTGGGTTATTGGAGGCAACAACACCATCGTCGAAAATATGGAATTTTCCGGTGCGGCGGTGCCCGACCACAATGGTGCTGGGATACGGCAGGAGGGGGCCAATCTCACGGTCCGGAATTGTTACTTTCACGATAACGAAAACGGCATCCTCGGCGGGGTAGGCGACGTCGTTGTCGAAAGTTCTGAATTCGGACACAACGGCAATTGCCTCGACCCCGCGGGTTGCGCGCACAACATGTACATCTCTGCGACCACGACAAAGCTCACCGTGCGTTACAACTACTTGCACCACGTCAGCAGCGGGCACCTTATCAAGTCGCGCGCCCTCGAAAACCACATTCTGTACAACCGAATCATGGACGAGGCTGACGGCACATCCAGCTACGCCATCGATCTACCCAACGGGGGGACCAGTTTCATCATTGGCAATCTGATCCAGCAGGGCGCGAAGACAGAAAACCCTGGGATCGTGGCCTACGCTGCCGAAGGGGCCCGCAATCCCGGAAAAGATCTTCATGTCATCAACAACACCATTGTGAACGACAAAGGCAGCGGCACCTTCGTGCAGATGGCCGGGGGCGTCGATCCTGTGGACATTCGGAACAATATCTTTGTCGGCATGGGTGTGGTGACGAACCAAATGAGCGCGGTCATGGCCAATAACTTCGCTTTGGGGGATCCGTTGTTGGTGGATCGAAGCGGTTATGACTATCACCTCAAGGCAGGTTCCCCGTGTATCGACAAAGGCGTCGACCCCGGCATGGTCGGCGCGATGTCTTTGGCGGCGATGTTTCACTACGTCCATCCCTCGAAATTCGAGGCCCGCCCGTCGGTTGCCACCCTCGACATCGGCGCATACGAGTTTGGCGCCGTCAGCCCCGGTGGCATGTCTGACGGGGGCGCCGCAACGACGGCCTCTGTGCCGAAGGGATCTGCGCCGGACGACGCGCAAGGCGTTCCCATCAACAAGGCTCCGGGAAAATCCTCCGGCTCGTGTTCCCTCGGCGGGGGCCGTCCCCCCTCTGTTATCGGTCTCGTCTTTCTGCTGGGGCCCCTGGCTTTGGGGTTGCGGCGAAAACGCAACGATCGCCGGACTTCGTTGTTTATGGTCTGGTGCCTCGTGATACTGGGTCTTATGGGCCACGTCGCCTATCTGCATGCCCAGGGATCTGTTTTGGGCGTGGTGCGCTTTTCCGGAAAGGCACCAGCGATGCTGCCGAAGCCTGTCACCAAAGACGGCTCCGTATGTGGCAAAGAGGCCCCCAGCGAGGCCATCCTGGTCGCCGTCGATGGGGGGCTTGCCAACGTCGTTGTGTCCCTGCCCGACATCAAAAACGCGCCGGGGACAGCGGCACACGCCCCGGCGTTCATTGATCAGGTAGGATGCCGATATCGCCCCCACGTCCAGGCCGTGGATGTAGGGGCCAGTCTGACGCTGCTGAACAACGACGGCGTCTTTCACAACGTTCACGCCAACTTGGCCGGTGCAGCGGCGCCTGTAACGGTGTTCAATTTGGCCATGCCGTTTAAGGGACAGAAACTGCCCGTGGCTGTCAAAAGGCCGGGAGTGATGCGCCTGCAATGCGATGCGGGCCACACATGGATGCAGGCGTATATCGTGGCGTTCCCGCACCGTTTCTATGCGGTGACCGACGCCCAGGGGCGGTTTTCACTGGATAAGATTCCCGCCGGGGAACACGACCTTGATCTGTGGCACGAACCTATCGATGGCAAAAGCATTGGCCTCACAAAACGGATCAGGGTCACGGTCCTGGACGGCAAGGTGACGGCCGTTCAAACCGAATGGCAGCTTTAACCCAACCACCACACCGCTGGACTTTGGCATCGGACACGGATAAAAACTTTAGGGCGTGGAACGCATGATCTTTCCCACTTTTTGTTTCTCTGCGGTTGAACAGGCCTTCTATATGTCGCGGTTCCAAACGCATCGCGTGACCGTCAAACGGTTCCGATAGGGAACGTGATGACAATGTTCCGGCCCTGTATTGATCTTCGACAGGGCAAAGTGGTGCAAATCGTTGGTGGCACGCTGACCGATGCGGGTGGAGGCACCCAAACGAATTTTGAATCCGATAAGCCGCCCTCATGGTTTGCCGAACTATACCGCCGCGATTCGATGACCGGCGGGCATGTCATCGCGCTCGGTGGTGGTAACGAAACCGCTGCCCGCGAGGCCTTGGCGGCGTGGCCCGGTGGTTTGCAGTACGGCGGCGGTGTGACCGCTGACAACGCGGAATCTTGGCTGCAAGCGGGCGCATCGCACGTCATTGTGACTTCGTGGGTGTTTCACGAAGGTCGCCTTGATTCCGAACGTTTGGACCAACTGACAAGTCGCATCGGCCGCGAACGTTTGGTCTTGGATCTCAGTTGCCGCAAGCGCGACGAACGTTATTGGGTGGTCACGGATCGCTGGCAGAAGTTTACAGATATTGTCGTTGATGCCGAAACCTGCCGCCAGCTATCGTCTTGCTGCGCAGAATTCTTAGTGCATGCCGTCGATGTTGAAGGTTTGTGTCGTGGCATCGATGCTGATCTGGTGCAAAACCTTGGCCAATGGACGCCCATCCCCGCCACCTACGCAGGCGGCGCAAAATCGATTGCGGATCTGCAAAACGTTGCCAGCATTAGCGAAGGCCGCATTGATCTGACGATTGGCACTGCACTAGACATATTTGGTGGTGACGGCGTTCGTTACGAAGATTGTGTGGCCTTCAACCGCAGCCCAGGGACTACTTGGCGCAGTCGATGAGCGTCAAGTCCGGCCGACGATCCGGGCCGGGCGCAGCGTTGCTCGGCCCGGCTTGTCGGCCTCCGCTTTGACTCTATTTCGAAGACGGTGCACTAGGCGAGTTTCGCGCCCTCCCGGTCCCCCTATGATAGTTTGTTCGCAACAATCATGAACAAAACCTCAGCGAATCGCCGCGAATTTTTGGCCCTGACCGCCATGGCAACCCTATTGCCCACCCGCCTTGAGGCGGCGGCGAAATGGAAAAAGATACCCGTGGCGGTCCAGGCCTGGTGCGTCCGCAAGCAAATGAAGGACGACGTCCCTGGAATCCTGAAGTCCTTGGCCCAAATGGGCTTCGAGGGGATTGAACTGGAAAACGCGTTCGGAAAATCAGGTGCCCAGTGGCGCAAACACCTAGACGACGCGAATTTGAAGGCCTGCGGATTTCACCACGGACTGAATGAATTACGAGGCGACAAACTGAAGGCTTCGATCGAATTTAATCAGACCATTGGCAACCCGAATCTGATCATTCGATCGCTGCCTACAGACGTGTATTCATCCCGCGAACTGCTGGACAAAACCGCTACTGAGATCAACGAAATTTCGGACAAGGTCAAGGCCGCCGGGCTGAGGCTGGGATACCACAACCACACCAACGATTTTAACAAACTGGGGGCGGACTATTGGTGGAACGTGTTTGCCGACAAGACTAAGAAAGACGTCGTTCTTCAGTTCGACACCGGAAACGCATCCGAGCGCGAAGGCGTTAAGGTGATCGAGTTTCTCAAGAGAAACAAAGGCCGCACGATCTCAATGCACGTCAAGCCGTTCTCGAAAAAAAGCCCAGACGCGTTTTTAGGCGACGACGAACTGGATTGGAAGGCGATCATGAAGACCGTCGAAAGCGTCGGCGGTCTGCAGTGGTACATCATCGAATACGAACGCGACGCGTTTCCGCCGCTTGAAGCGTTGAAGGCCAATCTGGAACGGTTTAAGAAGATGCGCGCCTGATCTGCGCGAACCGCTTCAGCGAACAACCGGCGGGGCTGGCTCGCCGATTGTGCCGCCAGGGGCCAACCTGACCACCTCGCCGGTAATCGTGACGGCCGGCCACAGGAACGGGATGAAGAAGAATATAGCCTGAACAACCTGTGTCGCCGGCAGGTACTGGTCCTGGTGAAACCGCACGTTGATGATGCCATCACCGCCCAGATGACGAACTTCGGGCAACAAAACCTCCTTGAATCCCACGTTCAGATCCGTGCCCACAAGGTCAATGAAGCCGAACAACAGGTGGCCGCGCCGGGTGACCTGAACGATGCCCATGCTCTGATAGGGGCCGCGAATGTCGCCTGTCGTGACAAACGGCGCCCGCGATGCCGGGTCAGTGGGCAGCACGGCCGTATTGACCACAGTGCAAGCGCCCAGGGCCGCCAAGGTTGTTATGGCTACGGTCAGCCGAATAATCTTTTTTCGCATCGTCAATATCCTCAATTTAGAAACTGAATGACTTCGCCGGTTGCCACGACAGATCGCCAGCGGGTTTCGATCTTGGGTTTGTTGGTGCCTAAACTATCAATGGATTTGGCAAGGTCACCGGCCCGTTCAGCCGGGGTTTGTGGGTTCAAATCCAGAAATTCGATGTTGATCACGCCGTGGCCGCCCAGCCGCACGGCTGCGTCGACGATGGCCCCATGAATCGTCGAATCCAACCCCGCGTCTCCGATGTCAATCACCCCGGCGACCTGATTTCCGAAGCCTGTAGCCTGGACAAAGCCAACTGTCTTGTAGGGTCTGCCGGCCCCACCCGTCGATAGGAATATCTTTCGCGGGTTGTTCTCGGTCGGTTTCGATCCCAGGGGCGCGCCCCGAACGTACGCCGTGCAGGCGCCCAGCGTGGCCAGGATCCCACAGGCGGCCAGAAGCCTTGC
>JAYUUT010000216.1:0-26657 GCA_043754455.1 Myxococcales bacterium | reverse complement strand
CGATTCCTGCGCCTGAAACGACATTTTCGATCGTGAATCGCTCACGGTGCCGCGGCAAAACCCGGGCACTTGTAGTAGGCGACCACATACTCACCGGGGAAGCGCTCTGCAGATTTTTCGCAATGTGATTGAATGCGCGTCCACATTGGATCGGGAACGGTGCCCGGCAGGGCGTCGAAGACTGAAAGAAACGTGCTGGCCGCGTTTGGCAGACGGCGGATATCGTCAATCTGGATGACATCGGGACCATAACGCCGGACAGCCTCGCCACCGAAGCCTGACGTCCACAGGATCCTGTTGGGGGACGCGTGCCGCGCGTGTTGAACCAGACCGCGCACATCTTGATTGGGCAGCCGGTTGATGCTGGAACGAACGCCTGCGATCCCCAGCCCCGCAACCGCAACGAAGGCGGTCCAAATCAGCGCACGAGCTGCCACCAGGGACCGGGCCTGCATCCACCCCCAGAGGTCGTCAACCGCAAACGCCACGGCCAGAACCACGGGCACGTGCAGATAGGCAATCACCCGGGGATGAAGCTGGCGCGCCACCATTGCCGCGACCAATGCACCCCCAACGGCTAGGGCCAGCAGCAGCGGCAAGGTCTCAATGGGGTCGTGTCGATCTTTGGGTCGCCACAGGAATTTTATCGCGCCGTACCCCAGCGCCGCGACAACCAACACCGCCACAAAGGTGTTCCCATCAAAGACCAGACTGCCCGACATCACGTTCACAAACGACGAGAAATCCAATTTTGAACCGACACCGAACACCAGCGATCCCAACAACAGGTTCGGGATCAGCAGGATTTGCAGGCCGACACCGAACAAAAGGCCCAAAAGAATCGCCCACAGATGTGCGACAAACGCAGGATGCCCAACAGTTCGGGTCGTCGAACGGGGGAAAAACGCCTCGAAAAGCAGGTGAACCAACTGCATCAGAACCAGCGGAGCCGTGAACGTATTGGATAAAATGAGAAGGGCATTGACGGCCCCCAGCGCCACCGCCACACGAAGCCTGCCGTCGCGATAAAGTCGCAACGACAGAATCAACGCCAAAGGCGCAAGCAGGATTGCCAACCCGTAGCCACGGGCCTGGGTTGCAAATCGATCTACAACCGGGGAGGTCGCGACCACGATTGCAACCAGAAGCGCGACGGGTGGTGACAGAAGAAACCAGCGTGCGGCATAGGCGGCGACAGGAACGGAAAGGCCCGAAGCAAGCCAGACCCATAAACGAATCCCAATTTCACCCGAAAGCCCTAGATTCAGCGACAGCCAGATCGTAACGGAGTTAAGGACATGATTGTTCGGCAATTGATCCCGCAGACCCGCAAGGCCGAATATCTTTGCCAACGAAACGCCCGCATAGTGATCGATCGTGAACAATTCGTCGTACCACAGGCTGTCGCCCAGATGTTTGATACTGATGACAAGCCGCAAGATGGCCAGCAAGACAACAGCCACAAGGAACGGCCGATCTTGATCCTGAATTTTAGGGGCCGAGGTCGGTTGGTGACGAAGATCCAAGACCAGTCTTTCGGCCCGCGCGAAGATGAACGATGCCACAGCCGCACCAAAAAACGCAGCAACCGCCAGAACACGCGCACGCGCCAAGGTCCCCAGGATCAGAATCTTGCCCTTTTCCGACACCACGCCGTCGTCGCTGTAGATCGACGATGCCCACCCAACAAAACGCCCTGCCGGAACCGCGTACAAAAACACCGCCGCCACAGCCGCCAGACAGGCAACGACAGCCACAGCCCTGCTGGGCCGCAACCAAACCCGGGCCGCAGGGGCCTCAATCACCAGACGGGCCCATCAGAAATGGTGAACGTCGCACATCGTATATGTGTCATGTCCAGCAAATACCAAATAGTTCGCCCTTTGGGGCGTCAAAACAACGTGCGCTGCCCGGCGCCGGGCAATTTCGCCGGGGCGGGCAGTTTCAGGTGATCGTAGGCGCGGCGGGCGGCCTGACGGCCCCGGGGGGTGCGAATGAGGAAACCTTCCTGAATCAGGTAGGGCTCATAAACATATTCCAAGGTATCCCGGTCTTCGGCCAATGCCGCCGCCAGCGATTCGATGCCCACCGGGCCCCCATCGAAACGTTCAATAAGGATCGTCAACAGGCGGCGATCCCCAGCGTCCAGCCCAATTTCATCGATTTCCAGCCGCGCCAGCGCAAAATCCGCCGCGGCACGAGTGACCTGACCGTCCCCCTTGACCTCGGCAAAATCACGGATGCGGCGCAGCAGGCGGTTGGCAATGCGGGGGGTGCCTCGTGACCGGCGGCCAATTTCCTGGGCCCCTGATTCGTCAATCGGGATGTCCAGCAGCCGGGCCGATCGTTTGACAATGGTGGTCAGATCTTCAGCGCTGTAGTAGTCGAACCGTTCAACAATTCCGAACCGTGACAGCAAGGGGGACGTCAGTTGCCCGGTGCGGGTGGTGGCACCGACCAACGTGAAACGCTGGATAGGAATCGTGATGGCGGCTGCCCCGGCGCCGGCCCCGGTTACGATCTCGATGCGATAATCCTCCATCGCCGGGTACAGGCTTTCCTCGACCACGGGCGACAGCCTGTGAATTTCGTCGATGAACAACACGTCCCCGCGATTTAGCGATGTCAGCAACCCCGCCAGGTCACCCTTGCGTTCCAGCGCAGGGCCCGACGTCACATGGGCAACAACGCCCATTTCGGCGGCGATGACATGGGCCAAGGTGGTTTTGCCAAGACCGGGCGGCCCCGACAGCAACACGTGATCCAGCGCCCCGGCACGTTTGCGGGCGGCGGCAACATAGACAGCTAAATTGTCGGCAACCTTTCGTTGGCCCACAAATTCTGCAAACACGCGGGGCCGCAGCGCCGCATCGTCATCATCACTGCCGTCGACCGACTTGGCCGGGGACACCTCCCTATCGGGGGCGGGTTCGGCCTGTGGGACAGGGGCCGGCTCTTCGTGTCGCTTGCGCGCCATGGGATCGGAAGCTTACTTGCGCCGCAGGGCCGCGAGGGCCTGTTTGATAAGATCAGGTGTCGGCTGTGTGGCATCCAGCCGGTTGATGGCGCCGTCGATCTCGGCAGGTTTGTACCCAAGGGCCGCAAGCGCCGCCCACACTTCCCCCAAACGGCCCCGTGGCATTCCGGTCGGCGAAGGGCCCGGGGGCAGCCCAGCCGTGACCCCACCTGTGGCGGCCAACACGCCCACAATTTTTTCCCGCAGTTCGACCGCCATGCGTTCGGCAATTTTGCGCCCAACACCACGAATCTGGGTTAAACGCGCCACGTCGCTGGTCGAAATGGCCCGCACAAGTTCCGTCAGGGGCAGACCCGATACAATCGCCACCGCCAACCGGGGTCCAACACCTTGAACCGACAACAGGGTTTCGAACAGCAGCCGTTCGTCGGCATCGTGGAATCCAAACAATTGCAGCGGTCCATCCTGAACCGCGTGGGTGTAGATATGCAGGCGGGTTTCGGCCCCTACCGGGGACAGGGCGCGGTGGGTGGCCGCGGTGATGCTGACCAAATAGCCCACGCCGCCCACATCGATGATGACGGCCTCGGGGCCTTTTTCAATCAACACGCCACGCAGGTACGCGATCATCGGGGGGGCAGCTTTCGGGTGGCCACCATGACGGGTGACAGCCCCAGCCGCGCGTGACAAATGGCAATGGCCAGCGCGTCGGCCGCATCAGCTTCGGGGATCCGGCGCAGCGACAGCAACGATCGAACCAGGAAGGCCACCTGGGTTTTGGCGGCACGCCCCTGCCCCACCACAATCTGTTTGACCTTGGCGGGCGCGTAGCCGAACACCGGTAGACCGGCGTCCCGGGACACGAACAGGGCCATGCCGCGCGCTTCCCCCAGGGCCAAGGTGGCCTGCACATTTTTGCCGAAAAACGCCTGTTCGATTGCCACCACGTCAGGATGAAGATCGCGCACAAGTTCGCGCAAGTCACGCCCAATAGTCAAAAGGCGGTCATTGCGATCCTGGCGCGCTGGCGCCGACAGGACGCCACATTCGACATAGGCCACCTGCGACGGCCCCTGCGCATCAATGACCCCGTACCCCAGGCGTAAAGTCCCGGGATCGATCCCCAAGATCCGCAAACCCTGTCGAACGGCGGGAAGTTTGGGTGGTGCCACGAACGCCCCGATTCCTACCACGAATCGGGGCGAAGGCCATCAGGGGTGGCGGGGTAGGGGGCGAGCACCGGTCATCTAACAGGACGACTAATTGGCAAGAAGTTTGTGCCCCGGAGCCGACGCTAGGCCCAAGAAGCAGGAACGCAATTCGCGATCAAACCAGATGTTGTAGGGATCGCGTCCCTTGTAACAGGAGAAAGAAACGCCAAATTCAGCGAGGAAACGCGGCAGGAAGATAATCTCGCCTTCGAGGGTCATCCGGCCGGGCGTTGTGCCGAAGGCCGTGGTTCCTGGAATGGTTGGAACCTTGTTCGAAACCCCAATCTCGGCACGTGCAGAAATCCAGCCGAAAGCCCCGTGCGGCCTTGATGCGCTTGCGCCGTAGCCATAGGTGCCGATCATCAGCAAACGCCCGAACCACGTGGGAAAATATTTTTTTGTCTCGGCATCCCCCACGATATGATTCCGCTCTAGGGTGAATCGCGAGGCAACGATGAGGCTTTGTGAAACGTCGGTCGTGACATGGGCGTGGCCTTGCAACCAAAGGTTGTTTCCGAAACTGCCGTTGACGTGATTCACGCCCAGCATTGTGGCGTCTGGTGGCAAGGCGTTGCATGCACCCTGGCGGCCAGCGGTGTCTTGACAGGCGAAGAACGACCCTGACTGACCGTTGGAATGATGACCAACCGTGGCGCCGATGGCGATAACGGTATTCTTGGGGTGGGGGTCGTGTTCGGGAGCAGGGACGGCGTCACGAGAGCGCGGAAGCAGGTGATAGTAAGCGGATAGGAATGGTCGGTAAGAGGGGGTGACCACGGGGAAGGAATCTGCGGTGAACATGCGCAGGCGAATCTGTGGGGTGATGGTGACCAAAAATCGTCCCTGGTCAGGGCACCAGAGGGCGAAGCTGGGCGCAATGTTGGCCTCGAAAGCCAGTGAACTTGTTTGGTCGTCGACGAACGAGTTTCCGGTTGGAAAATTTGGGACGGAATTGACATTCCCTTTGCCGAATGAAATCCGGCTGCGTTCAAGCACGAGGGCTGTGCGCGCGCCGAGTCCGGGATATTGCTCGCAGCTTGACGAGATCGTCCCTAAGACGATCTGGGTTTCATGTTGTGCAGATTCATCGGCCGCCCAAACACGAGGACGGATTGCAAACATGAACATCAGGAATGCCCAAGCGGTGGCGACATGCCGGAAGGAAAATCTCATGGGGTCCCATATCGCCCCAGCTTTTGAGTCGTGTCAATCCCAAGCGCGGGCAAACAAAGCAAGGCCCTACAACGAGAGCCACGAACGCCCCGATTCCTATCACGAATCGGGGCGAGGGCAGCTAACCCTATCGCGCGGCCAACGGACCCCGATAGGTCAAAAAGGCACGGTGCATGCGCGACGACTGGTTCGTGGTGAAGGTGACCATGCAAGCGTCATCCGAATAGTCCATGAAGTTCTGGACCGGATCAAACCCAGGGGCGTCCGGGCAGGTATCCAATGTGCGGGGGCAGCCGCTGGCAGGCAGCCGTTCACTGGCGGTGTCGGCCACGGAATCCCCGCGTTTGCCGCAACCACCCTGGAACGTGTGATACAGCCCCAGCCAGTGCCCCACCTCGTGAACCGCTGTGTCGCCCAACGAATAGGGACCTTCGGCGTATCCCTGCAGGGTCTTATGCAGAATGACCACGCCGTCGGAAGCCGGGGCCTTGTCGTAGTCACTGGGGAAGGTGGCCCATCCCAAAAGTCCCCCTTCGGGGCTGGCGATGTATAGGTTCAGCGCGTCCCGGCCCCCCTTGCGCAGGGCCTGTTTTGCGGCCTTCTCCGCTGATGATCCGGGCTGCATGGCGGACCAGGTGGCGTTCACGCTGCGATCACTTCCAGCAAGGTAGAACGAAAATGGGGTGATTACAGCTTCGTCGTCTTGTCCGCCTGAATAGGCGTTGTTCAGAACCGCGATCTGTTTCGCAATGTCTGATTTTGTGACCCACCCACTGTCAAGAATAGGGGTAATCACATGGACATAGACGGGGACACGCACCGGTTCATCCGATACACGTAAGGCCTCAACCACGGCAAATCGCGCGGTTTCAGCCTTGTCGATTTTGGTTTGTTCGCGTGGGCTGGGGTGCACCGTGGCGCAGCGACGGCCGATGGCGGGAACCAACAGGGCCGACACCGCGTGTTCAACATCCTCGTCGGGGATGGGGGACACGGGTGGGGCAGCATCGCAAGCAGCCACAGAAACGCCAAGGGACAGGGTGAACAGACTGGTCAATGTACGCATGGAAACCTCCTTGAAAAGAACGCAGAGTGTTCGGACCGCAAAAACAAAAGTTGCGGAAAAACTTTCAGAATCCTGCGGTTGGCGTTCGGGGAACGCGCGACCAGGTCGTGGGGTGATCGCAATCACGGGGCAGACGGCGCTGGGTGCTGCGGCCTGTCCACGCAATGCCGTTCATGGGGATCCAGCCGCCGTAGGCCGACAGAAGGGTTCCGTCTGGGGCGCGCAACCGGACAGGGTCGCCGTCGTTGCCAATGCCATCGCGCCCAATCCGGGCATCGACGCGTATCAGGATGGCGTTTGCGGGCAATTCAGGTTCAGCGCGCGTATCAAAACCAGAAGGAACAATCACCGCCACGGCCGATGGCGCCAAGGTCACGGGCGGCAAGACATCGGCCCCAGCCGCATCTTCAACGCTATAGCCATCAATAGACACGGGATCTGATTCTAGATTTTTGATCTCGACAAATTCCTGGATGCCTTCGGGGCCTGCTGTGTTGGCAAGAACTTCGGTAATAACGACGCGGGGCCCGCGGGGAAGGATCGGCGTCCTGACGGCAGGCGAATCGACCATGACCCCAGCCCGATCGGTCAGGCGCACCAATAACAGACCCCCATCGTTCCGGGCACCGGGCAGCCACAGGGGCAGATCGAAAATCTGGCGGGGCGACGCGACCAGCATCGGTTCATCGGGCAAGCCAGGATCGCCGTTGATAACCGCGCCTGTGCCAACCCCATCGGCGCGAAACCGAACCCGCACGCAATCAGCGATGGTGTCCAGTTGGGGGGGGCCCACACGCAAGAGGGCGGTGGGGAAGCCCTGACCCGTGGTAAAGGCGCCGACCACGCCGGGTGCCAACGGGTCGCCATTTTCAAAGGTGGTACCGACATGGATCCGAACCACCTGTTGGGACAAAGGTGGCAAGGATCGATTCAACCGTGCGGCGTAACAGAAACCGCCGCCACATTCGACATCAAACGGCGCGCGCAAGGGCTGCGATCCCAGCGCGGATTCAAGGCGCAGATCTAGGTCGGCGGGATCCCGAAGCGGGGACGGGAAGCTGACCACGACCAGATATAGGTTGCGTGGCAATCCGTCTGACCCAGGCGGAGGATCGATAAGTGTCGCGGACGCGCTGGAAGTCGCCCCGGGGCGGCTATCGTGTAGGCCCCCGTCCCCGGCAGCCGTCCGGTGCAGGCGTTCAAGGCCGGTCTCAGGCGCGGCACAGGCCAAATACAGGAGGGGAGCAAGGGCAACGCGGTTCATCAAGGGCGTTGTCGGACGGGGCCGCAGCAAGTTGCTTTTTTTGAGCAACTTTTTCTAAGCCGAGCCCCCGACACGCTTTGCCCCTAGCGGGGCGCGTGTAGCCCCACGACGTTGCCTTCGGTGTCACGTATCAGCGCGATAAATCCGGGGTCGCCGATGTCCATCTTGGGCATCGCCATCGCACCTCCCGCCAAAGGCACGCGGTTCAAGACCTCGTCAAGGCGGCCGGACGCGTTGAGGTAAACGAGCGTCCCCTCGGTGCTGGGTTTGCGGTTGGGGTTGAGGACCAGAGCGCCGCCGACGGCTGGATCTTCGGTCGGGAAGATCGCCATCGACTGGCCACCGAAGATCTCGCGTTTGAGGCTGAGTCCCAATGCGCGTTCGTAAAACGATGCGGCGCGCTCCATGTCTGAGACGAAGATTTCGAACCAATTCAGAGCGTTTTTCATCATACGGGATCCCCTTGGTGTGGCGCCGAAGCGCTGGTGAGGAATGCACTGTGCCCTGCGCAAATGTCAGCCTTATGTCAGGTTTGTCAGGAATGCGACGCCAGACCCGACTGTTCGCTCTTGCCGAGGCCTTGCGGGCCCGCCGTTCCGGGGTGACTGCCGATGCGCTGGCGGCGCGTTTCGGGGTCACCGTCCGTACGATCTACCGAGATTTGGACGCCCTGCGCGAGGCGTCTTTACCAGTATCGGCTGAGCGCGGCCGGGGGGGTGGGTTTGCTCTTGATAGGGCCTATACGCTTCCCCCCGTGAACTTCAGCCCGCGTGAAGCGGCGCTCTTGGTGACGCTGGGACGGTTCGCCACCGAATCCCGCCTGCTGCCCTTCGCGGGCACGCTGGCGACCGCTCTGGACAAAGTCAGGGGCGCGCTTTCGGCCTCGTCACAGCGGGAACTTCTAGCGCATATGCAGGGGCTTCATTTCGTCGGCGTGCCGGCGCTGCCGATCCCGGAACCGCTGCGAAAAGTCATTGAACAGGCTTGGTTTGAACATGTGCCATTTCAGATTCGATACCGGGCGGAACGGGGCGCGCTCAGCACGCGCACAGTGCGCTTGGAGTCCGTCGTGATGGAACGCAGCCTGACGCTGCTCAACTGTACGGATCTGGATAAGGGCGAATCTCGCCAATTCCGGCTCGATCGTATCGAAACCGCGACAATTATGCGCGTAGCCCCGCAGGGGATTCGTTGAATGTGATGACAGACATACCCTGGTCCGTGCGACCGCCCCGCAGCCACGCTATCAACCCCTGATGTCCAGCCCCCCCGATGTGGTCTTGGCCTCGGCTTCGCCTCGGCGTCGCGAACTATTGGAACGAATGGGTCTTGTGGTGCAGGTCGAACCCGCGGACATCGACGAGACGGTGCGGCCAAGCGAGGCGGCCCGGGACTACGCCTTGCGGCTGGCGGTTGAAAAATGCGACGTTGTGGCGGCGCGGGTGGCACGGCCGGAACTACCGGTCGTGGGCGCGGACACCGTAGTCGCCCTGGACGGGGATATTTTGGGTAAACCGCGCGACGCTGCGGACGCAACCGGTATGTTGCGGCGGTTGACAGGCAGGCGACACGACGTGCTGACCGCCTTTCGGGTGCGGATGGGCGACAAGACCGCCGAACGGGTGATTTGTTCGACGGTCAGTTTTCGATTGCTGGATCCAGAGGAGATCGAAGCCTATGTGGCCTCGGGTGAATGGGATGGCAAGGCGGGCGGGTACGCGATTCAAGGGATCGCGGCGGCGTTTTGTACCGATCTGCGTGGATCCCCCACCAACGTCATCGGGTTGCCGCTGGCTGAGGTGTTGGCGGATCTGCGGGCGCTCGGGGGCTTGCCCACCTTTCCTCCTGTGGGGTTCGGGAGACAGCGGTGACGGCAGATCCCGCACGGACCGAGGCCATTGCCCGGGCCTTGGATCAGGTCCGCATGCGAATCACGCTGGCCGAACAAACCTGTGGGCGCACAGGCGAGGTTCGTCTTGTGGCAGTCAGCAAGACCATGCCGGCAGATGACGTGCTGGCAGCCCGCGCGGCGGGGCAAATAGACTTCGGGGAAAATTACGGTCAGGAAGTGCGCGACAAACGGGCCACGCTGGCGGGGGCCGATCTACGCTGGCATTTCATCGGCCCCTTGCAGACGAACAAAATCAAATACGTCGCGGAATCAATGGCACTGATTCACACCATCGACAGCGTGAATCTGCTCGACGAATTGGAACGACGTCGACAGGGGGTGCCCGGTTTTGTCGATTGCCTGGTCCAGGTCAATGTCGCCGCCGAACCACAAAAACGGGGGGTCGCCCCGGAAGGTCTCGATCAGCTATTGGACCATTTTTCGGGCCTTAGCCGGGTGCGCTGCGCTGGGCTGATGTTGATTCCGCCCTTTGGGGACAACCCGGAAATCGGTCGGCCATTTTTTTCACAGCTACGCATTTTACGCGACGCCCGGGCACGGATTTCGCGACGTAACGTGGATTTGCGCGAATTGTCCATGGGAATGAGCCACGATCTGGAGGTCGCGGTGGCCCAGGGCGCAACTCTGGTTCGGGTTGGCACGGCGATCTTCGGATCGCGATCCTAGGCCGTCAAATCGCGGCTATCTACCTAATGGGGGACAGTCACGGCCCCAAGGGCCTGTCACCATTGTATGGCCATGAAGTACAAAACGGTTTTTGTGATCAGCGCCTGGGTTGTGGGCCTTCCGATGACGGCATCGGCGCATTTCAGACTGGACTATCCCGCCGCCACGACCGAACAGGACGGCATCGGCAACAACAAAGATCTGCCGGGCGTCAACGCGGAAAACGTTGCATCACCTTGTGGAGGCAGCAAGTTGCTGACCAATGCGGTGACCACGCTGCGGCCCGGATCGAAACTGCTGATCAAATGGCTTGAACCGTATAAGCGCGACGGCCACTACCGGATATCGTTCGCAAAAAACCGCGCTGATCTGAAAAGCCCGAAGGTTGAAACTGTGGGTGCCGACAAAATTGCCGTCTCTGCGGCCATCGAAACCGGAGGGTCCATCTTGATGGACGGGGTCCATGTCCACGTCGGCAAGGACACGCCCGAATACAAAAGGTGGGAACAAGAAGTGACCCTTCCCGACTACATCTGCGATCGATGCACCCTGCAGCTGATCCATTTTCAGAACAACCACCCGTGGCCGTATTTGATGTACCACTGCGCGGATATCACGTTGTCTGCCACGGCCCCCGAAGGTGTGATGAAGGTAGACGGGGGCATTGTCGGCGGTGGTGTGGCGACGGACGCGGGCGTTCGCGTGACAGCGGTCGATGCTGGGACGATGGGCAGCACAAGCCCTGATTCCGGCACGACCACACCCACCGGACCGCCGGCGGGCGGCGCGCTGGACGCTCGGACGGTTGCAGTGGACCCGGTGACCATGCCCGGCGGCCCCAGCAATGGTACGCCCGGCCCCAGCACCAGCCCGCAACCGCCAAAGGCGAAACCGACCGTCGATCCCGCGGAAACAACGACGGATCCCACGCCCTCCCCATCGAACAAAGGGTCAGGAGGATGCAGCACGGGGAAATTCGAATCTGGATCCGCAGGGGGCTTGCTAACAATCTTGGTCCTGACGGCGCTGGGCATGGGACGTAAGTCGCGACGACGGCGAGTCTAAACACGCACAAGCCCCACGGCGGCTTGTTGATACCGCCCCCCTCTGTCACAGTGAAAGGCGCGTGCCATCAATGTCGTCGTTCGCGGCCTGTTGGGGGGCCTTGGTCGTGGCGCTGGCTGGCGGACGTAGCAACGCGGCCCCACAGCCGACGGTCTTAGGCGACCGCCATCAACGGATCTGGACCGTGGCGGATGGCCTGCCCCAGGCAACGGTCACGTCCTTCGCCCAGACCCCGGATGGCTATTTGTGGCTTGGCACCGACAGCGGCCTGGCGCGGTTCAACGGCGCCACCTTCACAATCTTTAGTGCTGACACCAACCCCACGTTTGGCGTCCACCGCATTCGCACCTTGTTGGCCGACAACCAAGGCACCTTGTGGGTTGGCATCGACGGGGGATCTGGTCTGCTGCGGGCCACCCCTTCTGGCTGGCAGGCCGTCATGGCGGCCCAAGGACACAAGAACCTTCCCTGCGTGTCGTCGCTTCAGGACAGCCGAGGCCGGTTGTGGTTTGGGTCTTATGGCGCCCTAGTGACGGTTCGCAACGGCGTGGTGGGCGTGATCGAAAAAGTTGGCGAACAACCCGTGGGTAACATCCAGGCCATCGCCGAATTAGACAAGGGTGTCATTTGGCTGGGCACAAGCGACGGGGTTTTACAACTGAGCGACGACGACCACCTGACAGCGGTTCCGATTGGCACGACCCTGGGAGTGGGCGATACGGCGAGCACCTTGGCGCTCCTACCCGATGAAAACGGGGGCATGTGGATTGGTACGGAAAACCTGGGCTTGCTGCACTTCCGCGACGGCAAGGCCATCACTGTTCCCATGAATAAAGGTGTGGGCGGTGCCATCGCCGCGCTTCGGCGCGATCGGACGGGGTTGGTTTGGGTCGCGACCCGGGAAGGCCTTGGGTACATCAACGCCCAAGGGGAACTGACCGCTGCGGGAGTCGTCAGGGAGCCCGGCATCGACCCGATTTCTTTGTTCGAAGACAACGCAGGAGGTGTGTGGATGGGCACCCACGGCCTAGGCGCTGTCGAATTTCGTAAAGCAACGTTTTCCTCTGTGGCTCTAAGTTCGGTAACCCATGCGCGATCGGCCTCCGTGTGGGGCACCCCGGATGGATCGTTGTTCATTGGCACAGACGGCGGGGGGTTGATCCGCATGAAAGACGGCACCTTCAGCTCGTGGACGACAAAGGACGGGTTGTGCACAGACATCATTCTGGCCATGGCCGACGCAGGTCCCCACCAGATCTGGATCGGTGGAAAACGGGGCAAGTTAAGCAATCTGTGTCGCCTGAATCTCCAAACGGGTCAGATGGTAAACGAAACCTCCAATCCATTGGCGGCGGGGGAATGGATCCGGGCGTTACACCGCGACCGCCATGCTGATCTATGGATTGGCACGGGCAGCCGTGGCCTGTACCGCCGGTCGGAACAAAACGGCACCATTGAACCCGTGGCCTTGCCCGATAAGGGACAAGCTTGGAAATGGCATGCGGTCTATAGCCTTTTCGAAGACAACAATGACCGCATGTGGGTCGGCACCAACCAGGGTCTGTATCGTCTGGAACAGACGGGCTGGCGAAAATTTGTCGCCAAAGATGGCCTGTCAAACCCGATGGTGCTGTCAATGACCGAGGAGTCCAACGGCACCATGTGGTTCGGCACCTTTGCCGGGCTGACCCGATTTGACGGGGTCAGTTTTCAGGCGATGAAACGCGAACGGGGGGTCACCGACGATCCTGTATTCGCCGTCGTGGACGACGGGGCGAAAAACTTGTGGATGACCACCACCAAGGGGGTCTTTCGCCTGCGTTATGCCGAATTGGGACCGGCGTTTTTCGCCCATCCGGTCAGGTACGGCGTCCACGATGGACTTCCAAGTGATCGGGTTGAAGGTGGCGAAGGCCAGGCCGCTGTGTTCCGCGACAACACGGGGCGGCTGTGGATTCCGACGGCCCAGGGGGTCACCTTCACGGATCCGGCGCGGTTGCAGATTGCCACCGCGCCTCCGCCTATTGTCATCGAACAGGTCAATTCTGATCGTCGCCGGGGGGTGTCCTTCCCTGATGTTGAAGTTCAGGCAGGACCCGGCGAGATCGACATACATTACGCTGCGCTGATGGTCGGGGCACCGGCTGACAGGATTCGCTATCGACGCCAACTGATTCCCGTCGACAAGGACTGGGTCGATGCACACGACCGCCGGGTGGCGACGTATGCAAACCTGTCTCCGGGCAAATATACTTTTCGGGTCAGCGCTGCTTTCGAGGATGGGGAGTTCACCCAACCGCCCGCCCTGATGACCCTTCACATTGTGCCCAGGTGGCATGAAATGGCCGCGGTGCGAACGTTGGGGATCGCCGCCTTGTTGGGCCTGGGGATGATCATCGCCATCTTTGTGCAACGCCAGCGGATGGCCCGTATAGAAGAACGTCACGAGGCCGTGTTGATAGAAAGGAACCGAATGGCGCGGGATCTACACGACACCCTGGCCCAGGGATTCACGGGGGTTTCGGTCCAGCTAGAGGCAGCATCCCGGGCTCTGGATCGGGCGCCCGAACGGGCCCGTGAAAACCTAGATCAAGCCCGCGGCCTGGTGCGATCCAGCCTGGCGGAGGCCCGCCGCGCGGTCTGGAATCTGCGCATGGAAGCGATGGGGGATGATGAAACCGACGTTGTGGGCGCCCTGAACGCCGTGGCCCGCAATCTGTCCGGGCATACCCCCATTCGCGTGCAGGTTAACGGCAGACCCCGGGCCCTGCCCCCCGCACAGGCCGCAGCCCTTGTGCGCATGGGTCAAGAAGCCATCACCAACGCCATCAAACACGCCCAGGCGACCCAGGTCGTGGTCCAGTTGTCATTTGGCGACCGCAAGATCGATTTGATGATCAAGGACAATGGGACCGGAATCATTGTAGAAGAAGTCCCCGGGCATTTCGGCCTCGTGGGGATGAAAGAACGGGCAGCCCAGATGAATGGCCAGGTTGAAATCAAGAGCGAACCGGGACAAGGAACCGAAGTCAGCATCGTGATCCCAACGGAGGCCATGTCCCCAGAAAAGCTGTCATGACAAACAGCGCCCCGATCAAGATCATGCTGATTGAAGATCACCCTGTCGTTCGCCACGGAGTGAAATCCTTGCTGAGTTTCGAAGATGACTTGCTGGTGGTGGCAGAAGCGTCGTCGGGCGAAGAGGCCCTGCCCCTATTTGCGCAGCATCGCCCCGATGTCACGTTGACTGATCTGCGCCTGCCAGGAATAGGCGGCGCCGAAGTGATCACACGGGTACGCCGCGATTTCCCGGGCAGTCGGTTTATCGTATTGACCACCTTCGATTCTGATCAGTATGTGCACCAGGCCATCCTGGCAGGTGCCCAGGGATATCTGCTGAAGGACATGTTCGTTGACGAAATCGTCAAGGCGGTTCGCATTGTCCACCAAGGCGGCAAGGTGATCCCCCATCAGGTTGCCGAACGCCTGGCCGACAGCGTGGGTCAGGCACAATTGAGCCCCCGTGAATTGCAGGTTCTGACCTTGATTGCCAAGGGCCAAAGCAACAAGATCATCGCGAATGAATTGGGTGTCAGCGAAGGCACCATCAAAACCCATATCGTTCGGCTGTTTGGAAAACTAGGCGTCACGGATCGCACGTCGGCCACGACGGCCGCCATCCAGCGGGGCATTCTGAAGCTCTAACCGGGCGGGGCATTGTCTCATTGACCGAGATTGAGAACGCCACGTGGGCCGATCTGAGCGGCCCCGAAATACGCCGATTCGGGGCCGCCGCGTGGATCTTTGTGCACTATCTAGCGGTGGGCGGCACTGAAGAGGCTCGCTCGGATCTGTTCAAGATGCTGAAGGTCGCCTCGAGTGGGCGGCTGCCCGCCGTGATCAAGTTCCCCATCACGCGTTTTGAGGATAGCTTCCGTGACTATGCGCTCAAGGCCTTCCCCAGCAAACGGACCGCCAATGTGTTCGTGCAAGAGCTGGGGCGATTGCCGATGCCCACGCCAATGCGGCCCCTCGCGCCGAGGTCCGGACTAGCTGAAGTTCGTGCAATCCACACGGCCCCGCTAGATCGAATCATTTCGGCCACCACGGCGTCGGATTGGCTAGATCCCTGCATTTACATTCCCGCTCGGGAAAGTATTGGCTGAAATCTTTATGATCCGGTACTATTTTACCGATCGGTAAAATTATGCCTAAGCGTAATATGACTCCAGCCGAAATCGGTCAAATCGTGCGGTCAGCGCGCAAGGCCGCAGGGCTGCGTCAGGACGAACTGGCCGGCGCCGCGGGGGTGGGATTGCGGTTTATCGTCGATCTCGAAGCCGGAAAGTCCTCGGCTCACCTAGGCAAGTCGCTGCAAGTGATTGAGGCGCTTGGCTGTACTTTTGAGATCACCGCCCCGCCTGAACATAAGCCGAGGCCGATCAGGTGAAACGCGTTCTGAACGTTTGCTGGGATGCAAAGGTCGTGGGTCAGCTAACACAGAACGAATACGGAGACCTGGCGTTTAGCTACGCATCGGAATGGATCGGAGATGAAGCCGCTCCTGCGCTTTCGGCCTCGTTGCCAAAGCGCGCCGACCCATACAAACGTCGGGAGTGCCGCCCTTTTTTCGGTGGTCTACTTCCAGAAGAAAGCCAGCGAGATGCGGCTGCTGAAGCGTTGGGGGTTTCCCGCGCAAACGATTTTGCGCTTCTAGATCGTTTGGGTGGCGACGTCGCAGGTGCAATACAACTGCTGCCTGAGGGGCAGGTATTTTCGGAGCCCGGGAAAGTCTTTCACCCGAAACCTCTTAGCGATGTTGACTTAATTCAAGTCCTCGACGCCCTGCCCACAAGGCCGCTGCTTGCGGGAGAGAATGGATTAAGGTTGTCACTCGCGGGTGCCCAATCAAAAGTACCGGTGGTGTTGCTGAACAACGCGGTGGCATTGCCGGCACCTGGTCAGCCAACCACACACATCTTGAAGCCACCAATTTCACGTTTTAATGCGACAACAGAGAACGAAGCCTTTGTCATGCGTCTGGCGGATGCCGTTGGTTTGGATGTGGGACCGGTTGATGCTCGGGTTGTACGCGAGCGAACGTTCCTGCTCGTTCGGCGGTATGACCGTTCGCATGGAGATGGAGGCAATGTAAGAAGGCTTCACCAGGAAGATTTCTGCCAGGCCTTGGGCGTGGCCCCAGAAATGAAGTACGCCAGCGAAGGTGGCCCAAATCTTAAGGACTGTTTTGGTCTTGTTCGCCGCGTGGCTCTTCGGCCAGCGGCAGACGTTTTGAAGTTGCTGGATGCGGTGATCCTCAACTTGGTGGTTGGCAACGCGGATGCGCACGGAAAGAATTTCTCGATTCTTTACGATGCAGGACCACGCTTAGCTCCTTTGTACGATCTGTTGGCGACGATCGCTTACCCACAACTTTCCCCGAAACTTGCCATGAAGTTAGGCAAACGAGCGACGCTGGAAGACATGGACAAGGCGGCGTGGGCTGCATTTGCAGTGGATGCGGGCGTTGGTATGCCGCTTGTTCGCAGGCGCGTGTGTGAACTTAGCGAGTTGCTGCGGTGTAAGGCGAACGACGTTGCGGCGGAGTTGAGTGTGCCCGGGTTCGATCAGGCTGCGCTTGGCGGGTTTGCCAGACTGGTTGAAACGCGCGCGGAACGATGCGCTTTGACGGTTGAGTAACGGGATCTGCGCGTTTCGAAACCGTGTCAGACCTATTCTGGCCACCCTACTTCTGCCACTGCGACCGCCCTTGCCGCTGCCCCCGGCGCCTACCCGGCGACGCCCCCACCCGTAAGTGGTACGATTGTCGGCCTTGTCCGATGATCTGCGCGCCCTGTCCCCCTGCCCGCCCCGCGGCGAACCGTTCACCCTAGATTTCGAAGGGGCCCCGGTTCGCGCGTTTTTCGGGGAATCTGTCGCCGTGGCGCTGTGGGCGGCCGGTCATCAGGTGTTAGGTCGATCAGCGAAATATCACCGTCCGCGCGGACCGTTTTGTTTCGAAGGACACTGCGGATCATGTTTGTTGCGCATTGACGGACGGCCCAGCGTCAGGTCGTGCATGACGGCGGCCCGCCCCGATATGCGGGTCCATCGGCAGAACGCATTTCCTGATGCAGATTTGGATGTACTGGCCGCGACAGACTGGCTGTTCCCGCACGGGATGGATCATCACAGGATGATGACAGGCACCCAATTGGGCAACGACGTGTTCGTGAAATTGGTGAGGCAGATGGGTGGCGCGGGCGAATTGCCCGACGACGCTCCGGTCTCGTTACCACCCAGCCGCGATGAACACGTCGATGTTTGCATTGTCGGGGCTGGACCGGCGGGCCTGTCGGCGGCACGCGAGGTGGCGACGGCCGGGGCGCGGGTCTTGTTAATCGACGAACAAGATCGGGCGGGGGGATCCCTACTTGCCGAACCCAATGGCATAGACCACGCGGACAGCCTGCTGGCTGCTGCCATTGCGGCGGGCGCCCGTGTGCTGACAGCGACCACGGCCCTGGGTTATTACCCCGAAGATCGCCTATCGTCGCAGAAAACGGAACCGGCTGGCCTTCTGGTGGCCGCGACACCCGAAGGGCTGCTGCGCATCAGCGCGCGGCGATTCATCTATGCAACCGGTGCCTATGATCAAAGCCTGCCGTTTCCTGACAACGACAGGCCGGGGGTCCTGTCGGCACGCGCGGTGGGACGGCTTGTGTTCCGTTTCGGCATCAAGCCGGCCCCACAGGTTACCGTGGTCGTCGATCCAGGCGCGCCCTGGGATTATGCGGATCGCTTGACCGAAGGGCTTGCCGCGTACGGAACAAAGGTCACCCAAATAGACGTGGCGGATCTGCCGGGGCGATCGGGGAAAAACCAAATTCTTGCCGTGGCGGCGCGGCCAGCCCCCGCCTCCGAATTGCCCCGTCATCACGGCGCCCAGGTGCTGTTCGATGAAGGCGGCGGTGGTTTCGGCGCGAAGATCGACGATCGGTTTCAGACAACTGTGCCGGGCGTGTTCGCGGTAGGGGACGTGACGGGATACCTGGGGCCGCAAGCAGCCGAACGGGCCGGAACGCGCGCGGGACTAGCCGCGCTAAACAAACGATGAGGTCAATGATGAAGTTTTCAGATCGGGCCCTGTTTTTCGTACTGGCCTTCGGCTGCGCCAGCCGCGCGGTCGGTCCCAGCACGGCCACGACACCGGTCGCGGGCGCGCCCTCACCTTTTGAGCCCCCTCCCCCGCCGGCACCCGCAAAGGTGGCGGCAACTGAACGCCCCGGACCCACGGACGAACAAAAACAACTGCGGCGCGACATCATCCAACAAACCTGGGAAACCGTCCGGGACAAACACTTCGACGCGAAGCTGGGGGGGGTGAACTGGCCGGCGGCGCGTGAAAAATGGGAACCTATCGCGGTGGCCGCACCTGACGACGCCACGTTTTATCGAACCGTCAACCAGATGCTGGGCGAACTGGGTCAGTCACATCTGCGATTAACCGGCCCGGGAAGCGACCCTTCGGCTGAAGAAACAGGGGGGGGTGACGCTGATCCCGGGTTGACAGTCCGGATCATCGAAAACCGTCCGACGGTGACTGCGGTTCGTGATGGATCATCGGCGGAAAAGGCGGGCCTGAAACCCGGATTTATCGTGACCCATATCGGAGGCTGGATTCCCACGCCGGGCGTATCGCCCCGCCCCCTGCGCCCGGTCGAGGAAAGATTCGCCGTCAGGGTCGCGGCCGCAAGGCGCCTGTCTGGCCCCGACGGATCACGTGTCACGGTGAAATTTCTTGATGCGCAGGATCGCGCAGGCGAAGTGGTGCTGACCCGCGAAGCACCAAAAGGAAAACCGGTCCGCATCGGTATCCTGGCTCCCATGTACCCCGACGTTCATACAGCGCGGATCGGGGACGTGGG
Source organism: Myxococcales bacterium (assembly GCA_043754455.1). GTDB lineage: Bacteria > Myxococcota_A > Polyangia > Fen-1088 > Fen-1088 > JAYUUT01. The sequence continues at coordinate 7,395 of JAYUUT010000216.1, read as the reverse complement.
CGTGGTGGCGTTCAATCTGTTTCTGACCGAAGGCGTCCTGCCGGCCGTGCAAAAGGCGATTGATACGTTTCGCAATCAGGGGGTCAGGGGCCTCGTGCTGGATCTACGGGGCAACCCGGGAGGATTAGGTGCCATGGCAATTCCCGTGGCGGCACGGCTGTCGCGTCAGCCGATCGATCTGGGATCGATCCAGTTTCGCGATCACGCCAACAACCTGCGGGCCGAGCCACCTTTAGGCGTGACGCCCTTTACGGGTCCCGTTGTGATCCTGACCGACGAAGGCACCGCATCGACGTCAGAAATTCTGGCCGCCGGGTTGCAGGAATCGGGGCGGGCGCTGGTTGTCGGGGACACAAGTTTAGGGGCGGCCCTGGCATCAGCCGTACAAGCCATGCCCGGCGGGGCGATGTTGCAATATGTGGTGGCGGATTTCCGGACACCCAAGGGTTTTTTGATTGAAGGCCGCGGGGTTCAACCGAACAAACGCGTGTTCGAAACCCGGGCGGCTTTGTTGCAAGGCCGCGATGTGGTGCTTGACGCCGCGAGGGTGGCTGCCCGAGGATCACGCCCATGAAACCTATAGTTTTGTGCGTGGCTTGCCTCCTGGGTGGCCGCGCCGTTGCAGCCGACCGCACACCTGATCAGATCTTGGCCGATTATGACAAAGCCGTCGGAGGCACCGAGGCCCGAAAGAAACATAAAAACCTGCGCATGATCAGCACACTGACCGTCAAGGGGGCGGGAATCACAGGCACAAAAGAACTGCGCGCCACATCGACCGGCAAGGTCCTGGACCAAATGACCATCACGGGAATTGGCGGGTTCCGGCAGGGATCGACCGGTAAGATCCGCTGGGCAGAAGATCCCATCAATGGCCTGCGCGTGCTCAAGGGCGTCGAAGATGCCCAGGCGGCGCTGGACGGGGGTTGGAACGCGGATCTTCGCATCCGGGAGCTTTACGGAAAAATAGTGACCGTGGCACCGCCCCAGGGGGAAGACGCCGCCAAGATGGAATGTCTGGAATTGACCGCCAAGAATCCGCTGCTGACCAACAAGACGACCGTGTGTTTTGACAGAACGACACATCTGCGCGTGTTTCAGGCGGGCCGACAAATGGCACCCCAGGGGGAAACGCCCTACACCGCGCGATTTCAAAACTGGCAAGACGTGCAGGGCGTAAAAATCCCCCACAGCGAAGTGCTGACGGCGGGCCCCATGACTATCGAAACCCAGATCACCAAGATCGAATTCAACGTCAAACTGTCCGACACTTTGTTTCGCGTGCCCACGCCAAAAAAATGAGCGGCAAGATCCTGCTGTGTCGTTGCGAGGACGTGACCACTGACGACGTGGACACGGCCATCGCCACGGGATTCACCGATCTGGAGGAGGTCAAACGTTATACAGGGTTTGGCACCGGGCCTTGCCAAGGCAAGGAATGTCTGCGCGCCGTGGCCCAGCACATCTGCGCACAAACCGGGCAAACGCCCCAAGATCTGGTGCCGTTTACCAGCCGTCCCCCGCTGCAGCCGACACCATTGCTGGTTTTTGCCGGCGCGGCGCGATCCCGGTGATGGGGAAGCGGCCCCTTGTGACCCCCACCCGGCACGCGCCCCTGGCCGCCGAGGCCCAGATTGCGATCATCGGCGGCGGCATCATGGGTCTGGGGTTGGCGTATCACCTGGCCTCCCTGGGGCAAACCAACATTGTGGTTCTAGAAGCGCACCATCTGGCCTGGGGCGCATCAGGACGAAATGGTGGCGGGGTTCGCCAGCAATGGTCCACTGACCTGAACATCCGCCTGATGCAAGAATCCGTTGAACTGTGCAAAGGGTTCGCCAGCACCATGGGACAGAACATCTGGATGCGACAGGGCGGTTACCTGTTTTTAGCCCGCAGCCCCGACATCCTGCCCCGCATGGAAGCCGCCGTGCGGTTGCAAAACCAATGTGACGTCCCCACCCGGTTCATCGACACAGCCGAGGCCAAGCAGATCTGCCCCGAATTGGATGAAGGCCAATTCTCTGGCGCCTGTTTCAACCCCACCGACGCCATCGTGTTCCCCTGGCCATTTTTGTGGGGATACGCCCAGGCCGCCGCGAAAAAAGGCGTTCAGATTCATACCTTCACCCCGGTGCAAAAAATCGATCGGTCCGGTGATGGATTCGAATTGCTGACCTCCAAAGGACGCCTGCGTGCCCGGCGCGTGATCAACGCCGCAGGGGCGTGGTCCGCTAAAGTGGCAAAACTGCTTCCGGACGCTCCTTCGCTGCCCACCTGGCCCGAACGCCACGAGATCCTTTCCACCGAAGCCTGTCGCCCCTTCTTGCGGCCGATGGTGTCGGTGCTGGACACAGGTCTTTATGTCTCGCAATCGCTGCGCGGTGAGGTGGTCGGCGGGTTGGGCATTTCCGAGACCCGTCAAGACGAGGCCCAACTGGGATCAAGCCTCCGGTTTGTTGAGGACATGGCCCACGGGCTGCTGCAGATAATGCCAAGGCTAGGACATCTGAAGGTCGTTCGACAGTGGGCTGGCCCCTACGATCGAAGCCCCGACGGCGATCCCCTGGTCGGCCAGATGCCAGGGATCCCCGGCCTGTATGTGTGCTGTGGCTTTGTCGGGCACGGGTTCATGATGGCACCGGTGGTCACCCGGTACCTGGCGATGCATCTGATGGGGATATCAACCCATCCCTTGTTTACCGCGTGGGATCCAGCACGGTTTGCCAAGGGCGCAGGGACGGGAGGGGCCAAGGAACATATGAATATCGGGTGACCTACCAGGACCAATGGTGCCGGGCGTCGCAGGTCGGTCCTTCCCCTTGCGGTAACAATCGCCCGACTTCGGGAACTTAGTCACATACGATGAAACTCTCCCTGGACCAACACGCCACAAGGAAGTGTCTCCGCTTGGTCCTGGCCGCCACGGTCATGGCGGCCTCTTGTGCCTCATGCGACAAGACCACCGCAGAGGTTCCTGGGGCCACGAACGAAATGGCGGCTGACGGGGGTGGACCGTCAGTCAGCGTCCCGCCCGACGCGATCCCGCCCGACGTTGCCGCAATACCACAGGATACCCGCACGACCGTCGATGCGGGATCATCGGGAGCGGCCGACAAAAACACCAATGGCCCCTTGGCGGACGCTGCAACGGGCCTGTTGAGCGACACATTTCGGAGCAACGATGCGGGCCAAGGCCCGGGTGCCAGCGCCTGCCCGACGGATGGAACCCCGTGCCGGATCCTGCCCATGGGCGATTCGAACACCGAAGGCTTCACGGCGGTGGCGGGCTTGACGGGGGCGTACCGCATGGCCCTGTTTCACGACGCGCTGATGAACAAGAAGAACATCACGTTCGTGGGTTCGCTTATGAATGGGCCCGCGACAGTGGATGGGGTGCCCTTTGCGCGCAATCACTTAGGGGTTGGTGGGTATACGATAGCCAGCGGAACTTCGAAGAACGGCATCACCCACACGGGTATCGCCAACTTCGTTCCCGATAGGGTCGCGTCGGCCAAACCCCACATCATTCTGCTGATGATTGGGACAAATGACATGACCGACACGTCCTTCGATCTTCCGAACGCACCGGCGCGACTGGGCGCGCTGATTGACGGAATCTTCGCCGCCGCGCCGAACGCGCTGCTGGTGGTCGCCCAGATCCTGCCGGCACAGGACGAAGGGATCAACGCGCTGATTCGCAATTACAACGCGGCAATTCCCGGCCTGGTGAAGGCACGCGCGGACGCCGGCAAGAAGATTCGATTCGTCGACATGTACGGAGGCTTCGCGGCCAACCCCGCGTACAAGACCACCTACTACACGAACAACCTGCATCCCAACGTCGTCGGCTACGCCAAGGTGGCCGACATCTGGTACGCGGGCATCGCCGATGTTCTGAAATAGCCGGCGGCGGGGTCGGGCGGCGGGGTCGCGAAAAATGAAACAGCACGACCGCCTGGCGTCACCAACTGCCTAAATGAAGTTGCGCGTCCCTCGGGCTTCGATGCTGCGCTTGGCTGGCTGTCTTCTACTTACGGGCGCATGTCTAGTCGGATGTTCAGGTTCAATCACCGACGATGGCGCAGGGGATGGCGCCAACGTTCGCCAAACGCGGCCGCGGCCATCGGCGACAGGTCCCGGGGGAACTGACCCTGCGGGTTCGGGGCTGGATTCCACACGCCCGATGTCGGGCTTGGCGATGTCCATGACCGCCCCCTCACCTTCGCCTATGTCAGCCCCCACGGGGACACCGTCCTCGATGACCCCGGAACTGCCCCGGCCTGGCCCCGCGCCCGGACTTAAAGACGCCTTTACCTGTGGCAAGACCGACACGGGGTCAACGCCACGAAGGTTGTGGCGACTGACCGGTTCGCAATACCGAAACACGTTGGCTGTCGCGTTTATGGGGCAGCGACACAAATGGGGACAAAGACCGCCCGCTTTGAATTTCGATCCCATCGTCCCTTTCGATCCGCCCAATTCTGCCGATCGTTTCAGCAATCTGGCCTGGTCGTACGCGATGGGTGACGGCGAAATGCGGCTAGCCATCCAGGCGTCCAAAGATCTGGCCACACGCCTTGTCGCGGCGGCAAAGGCCGACAACCGGCCCTGTCTAGGGAAGAAGCCGCTTGGTGATTGCGTGAAAGAATTGGTAACCGCCCGGGGCGCCATTCTGTTTCGTCGGCCCCTCACGGCTGATGAAGTGACGGAATTTGTGCAAATGGCCACCGCGAACCAGGTGATGTTGGGTGACGATCGCGCGGTCGCGATGGTGTTTCAGTCCCTGCTGATGTCGCCACATTTTCTGTTTCGTCTGGAACAGGGATCCTCCGCAGCAGATCCGTCGGGTGCCACGCGCCTGACGCCCTTTGAACTGGCGTCGGCCCTGTCGTTTGCCCTGACCGATTTTCCGCCCGATGACGACCTATGGAAAGCAGCCGAGGCCAATACCTTGGGCACCCCCGAACAGATCCGGGCCCAGGTCGAACGGCTGATTGGCGTGACCGATCCGATCGCCGCCAAGGACAACACCCCGGCGTTTTCTCTTTTCGAAAACCGTCCGATCAATCGATTTTTCAGTGAATACGTCCCTTACAAAAACGTCCATCAGGTCTTCAAAGATCCCAAATACAAATTCCACGTCCCCGAAAAACTGGAAGATGAAACCGCCGCCTTGGTCAAAGATGTCTTGTCGACAAATGGTCGCAACGACTTCTTGAAGACCCTGCTGACGTCGGCTGATGGGTTCATCCACGGGGACGTTCTGGGCAGCTACAACCTGGATAAGATCCTTACCCAGGATCAGTTCTGTAAGAACACAGGTGACCACAATTGCGCGAACCGACACCGCCTCACCTTCCCGATGGGCCAACGGGCGGGCCTTTTAACCCAGCCCGCCTTCCTGGTGGCATTTTCGAAACCAGAAGAAACCGAACCGGTTCAGCGCGGCAGGTTCATAGCCGAAAGCCTGCTGTGCCGGACCGTGCCCGATTTGCCCATTGGGGAAGTTCCCGTCCTACCTGATCTGGGGCCCAGCACCATGCGGGATCGGTTGTCCCACCATTCCATCGAACCTCGCTGTTCGGGTTGTCATCAAATGATGGATTCGATGGGACTGGCACTGGAAATCTATGATCATCTGGGCCGCTACCGCGAGGTCGAGTCGGCGAAAACCATCGACAGCGCGGGCGTGCTTAGTGGGTCCGAAAATCAGGACGGCGCCTTCAAAAACGCCGTCGACCTGATGGCACGGCTGGGTTCGTCGTCGCTCGTCAGCCAATGTTTTGTACGGCACTCGTTCGCCTACTGGCTGGGGCGACAAGACGGGGTCGGCGATGGCTGCGCCTTGGTCGCGGCTCAGGCGGCGTTTTCCAAAACCGGCGACTACGTCGAGTTATTGGCCTCATTTTTCACATCGCGGCCTTTTTTGTACCGGAGGATTGAAAAATGACCCCGCTGCGGCTGTCACGTCGTTCTTTCGTCGAACGGTTGGGGTTGGGCATCGGGGCGAAATTTCTGGCACCCATCGCCAGCACCATCTTGGCCGAGGCGCAGGGGCTGGCGCAGGTTGAACAACGCCGACGCATAGGATTCTTCCTGGTCGGCAATGCCATCAGTGTTAGATGCTCCAGCTTTGTGCCTCCGGAATTCAAATCAGCGCCAGGGGCGTCGATGACCAGTTCGGCGCTTTACACCTGGGGCGCCATGCTGAAAAACCTGGAACCGTTTCGCAACCGCATGTTGCTGATTGACGGTTTGTCCAACACGATCCCTAAATCCCAACATTCCTGCGGCTACGGAACCTTGTCCGGGATGCCTTGTGCCAACGGAAGTTCGGCCGAATACGGAGGGCCGCCCGGCGGTATCACCATTGACCAGCAGATCGGGGGGGTGATCGGCGACAAGACTCGTTTTCGCGCGCTTTTGGCGGGAACGACCAGTCCCGGGATATTCGCCACGGGACTTGAAAGGCGGGAACAACATTTCACTGACGTCAAACTGATGTTCGACGCAGTTTTTGGCACCCTTGTGACTGATGGCAACGGGGTCAACAAGGGCGCCATTGAACAAACGCTGGTCCTCGACAAACTGCGGGGCGATCTAAAAAAACTGCAAAATGCTTTTGCGGGGACCGAACGTCGGAAATTGGATTTCTATAACCAGGCGCTCGAAGAGTTCGAAAAGCGGCAAAAAAGTGCAGGCATCCTGGCGTCCTGCAAACTGCCAACCGACGCGCCGGCGCTGCCTGCGAAACCGGCCCCCGAAGATCGCCTCACCGCAATGAATGAACTTCTGATCCTAGGCCTTGCCTGTGGCCTGACGAACGTCACCGCCTTGGCAGCCGGAACCGGCATGTCCCACCAAAATTTCCACACCTATACGAAAATCCACGTCGGCACCCCCTTTGAAAGCAAAGGCGGGGTTGGTGGGTACAGTCACGAAGGCTGCGATCTGCAAGGGCCCGCCATGGATCTGATTCACAACTTCCACGGGGGGTTGATGGCCCGCATGGCCACGGCTCTGTCAGCCATCAAGGAAGGTGACCGCAGTATTTTCGACAACATGGTCATGAGCTATCTGTCGGACAGTGGCGATGAACACCATGGCGAACACAAACGTTTCCCAGTCGTGCTGCTAGGAACGGCGGGAGGCAAGATCAAGGCCGATGGCCGTTACTTACGCTATCCAGACAAGGGCAAACCGGGCGCTCGGTCGCTTTGTGATCTGTATTGCAGCCTGTCAACCGCTGTAGGCGCCCCCACGGATAAATTCGGCACAGGCGGGGTCGAAAAGGTCATCGGCCCCTTGGCTGACATCTAATAGTGCGGGGGCGTTTCGGTAACGCCAACTTCGTGCGCGCCGCCAAGCCGGGCGCGGATACCCACAAGCTGC
>JAYUUT010000215.1:0-6505 GCA_043754455.1 Myxococcales bacterium | reverse complement strand
CGCATGGGCAACATCGAGGAAGCCGGTCGGCTGTGTCTGTTCCTAGCGGCCGAAGCGACGTTTACGACCGGTGTCGATCACATCATTTCGGGGGGGGCCGAGCTAGGCTACGGTCGAAAGACCCGCACGCGGTAGCTACACTGGTGCCTATGGAACGAACTGTCGTTGTGGGCGATGTCCACGGCTGCCTGTTTGAACTACAGGAGATTGTGCAGCGTTGCGGATGGCAGCCGGGCGAACGGCTGGTGTTGGCGGGCGATCTTGTCGCCAAGGGGCCTGATTCAGCGGGTGTGCTGGCTTTTGCCCGCCAGTCCGGGGCTTTTGCGGTCTTGGGGAATCACGATGCGCACGTGCTGAAACTCCGCGAGTCGCGGGATTTACGCAAGCTGCCCGAGGGCCGTGAGCCTCGGCCTGAGCACCAGCAGGTGGCCGATACGTTGTCACCGGACGATTGGGGGTATCTTGAAACACTTCCGACGTATCTGCGCCTGGGCGCAGAACGCCCTGGGGATGCTGAAACCATTGTGGTACACGCCGGGTGTGTGCCCGGGGTTGCCGTTGAGTCGCAGGAACGCGAACACCTAATCAACCTGCGCAGCATCAAGGACGATGGGACGCCGACCAAAAAGCTCAAGGGGCGGGCCTGGGCGTCGTTGTGGGCGGGGCCCGAACGCATCGTGTTTGGGCACGACGCGCTTCGGGGGTTGCAACAGCACCCGTTTGCTACGGGACTCGACACGGGCTGTGTCTATGGCCAGTTCCTAACCGCTCTTATCCTGCCGGAACGGCGTCTGGTCCAGGTGCGGGCGCGGCGGCCCTACGTTCCTCTTTGACGAGGCTTTCGACAACCAAGGCGGGCGTTAGGAAAATGTCTGCGACCAAAGCCACGGCTAAAATGAACGCCGTCAGGATGCCGAAATAGAAATTCGGAACGAAAGACGCAGTGGCGAAGCTGGCAAAGCTGGCGATGAGGACGCCATTGGTCGAAAGCAGGGCTGGGCCTGCATGGTTCATCACATCACGCATGGCCTCGTTGGGCGCCATGCCGTTGCGACGCAGATACGCAAAATTTGCCAGCACATGGCAGGTGTCATCGATGGAAATACCCAGACAGATGCTGGCGACGATGGCTGTTCCCATGTCAAGTGGCTGTCCGATAATCCTCAGTAAGGCCCCGCCCGCAAACAGCGGCAGGACGTTCGGCAGCATGGAAATGATGCCCAGCTTCACAGATCTTAGGAAGAAGATCATGATGAGCCCGATAAGCAAACTCGCGCTCCACAGCGAATTGACGAACGACCCAACCACGTACTCATTGGATTCCTGATACAGCAGGTATTTGCCCGTTGCCTGAACCTTTAGGCCCGAATCCTGTGCGTGTTTTTCGATAATTCGAATCTCGGCCACGGCTTCTCGGGACGTGATGATGTTGTTCAGCACCGTCATGCGAAGGGCGTCGTTTTTCACCGAAACGCGATCATTTAGGTCCATCCCCTGCGGCAGCCCCATGGTGTACAAGAACAGCTCTTGTGCGATGACCTCCCGGCTGTCCCCTAGACGATATTGGTCGGGGCGGCCCCCATTCAAAGAACGATGGGTTTGTTTCAGGACGTCCAGAATCGACACCGCGCGGGTCATGTGGGGGCGCGCCTCGATCCAGGACTGAAGCGCATCGACCTTGGCGAGGAAGGCCGGATCTTTCACGCCATCTTCCACGCCTGAGTCGATAACCAGTTCAAAGCTGCGGGCGGCGCCCATGGTTTTTTCGACAAATTCGTTGGCGATGCGAACCGGCGTCTTGCTGTCGAAATATTTTAACGAATCTGAATTCACGTCCAGGCCGATCGAATAGACAAAGGCCGCCACGGATAGAAAAGCCGTCACGCCGATGACTACAAAACGACGGCGAATGATGAGATCGACAAGGCCGTGGGCGCGCCGCTTGGTGGCCGCAATTTTCTCGGGGGGAAAGGGTTTGACCTTAATAGGAAGGACGAACATCAGCCCGCCGACCAAAAGCTGGGTAAGAACCCACGCCACCAAGGTGCCAAAGGCGGCCATGTAACCCAGCACGGACAGGGGTTTGAGCTGCGCGGTCACGAAACTGAGAAAGCCTATGGCGGTGGTCAGGCTGGTTAGGAAGGTTGCCAGAAGATTTTTCGTCAGGGCGTAGTGGGCCGCATCCTTGCGGGCCATGCCTTGCCGCAGACTGGTGACGTAGGTGATAAGGACGTGGACTGTGTCCGCTATGCCAATGGCAATGAGGATTGTAGGGAGCGCGGTGGACATCGCCGTTTGTGTCATCCCGGTCCATCCCGCCAGCCCGAAGCTGGCGACCACGCTGAGGATCACGACAAGCAGGGGCAGTACCACGGCGGCCACGCTGCGCAGGAGGAATGCCAGAAATAGAGTTGAGATACCGAGGGCGAGGGGAATCAGCCGCGACACATCTTTTTGGGTAACTTCTTCGAAAGCGAAGGTGATGGGGGGACCGCCACCCAGGAAAAGTTGGTTGTCACCTCGTGTGAACTCCTCGACCAATTTGCGCGAGGCCTCGGTGATTGCCTTGGCGTCGGGAGGATGATCGAGCCCCGGCTTCACGTGGCCATACACCATCGCGGTCAGGCCATCCTTGCTTATCAAATAGTTCGGTAGCGCCTCGTGTGAAAGCGCGATCTGCCTCCGATTCAACAGAATCTCCGGAGTCAGAACTTCGGGAAACAGCGACTCGACCACAATATCGTCGCCGTTTGCGTGGACCCAGTTGAAGTTGGTTAGGGAATCGACCCGAATGATTTCTGGAATCTTCCAAAGACGAGAGGTTAGATCACGCAACAAAGTGGCTGTGTCCATATCGAACACGCCAGTAGGGCTGTGAACCGCGATCACGACGGCGTCGTCGTTGCCAAATCGTCGTTCGAAGGCCTCAAAACGCATTAGTTTTGGGTCGGTTTTTTCGAAGAAACCCGCATGGGTGAAGTCAGCCTTCACACGGCCTAGTCCCGGCACCGTGGCCGCGACCACGCCGAGCGCGGTTAGAATGGCCGCGATGGGATGCCGGGCGATAAAACCCACGAACCGCCGGTTAAACGCGGTGACTTTCATTTGCTGGGGAACTTCAGACATGGTGAACCTCGTTAGAAATGACGGGTCAAGGTAAGGCGAAGGTGTTCTGCGTTTCTAAAGGCCTGAAGGCCGCGGGCAAGAAGGGGGTCAGACGGGTGGGGGGCAACGAAAACCCGAGCCCCCGCGCGTACCGTCCATGATTCTCCCAGCCGTTGCTGGTAGCTAGCAGTGAACAAAAACTGATCCCCATCCATCACGTCGGCTATGGCCCCCAGGAAAAATTCTTTGCTGTCTTCGTCGTTAAAGGCGAAACGGTATCCGGCAAGAATGTCTCGTTGAAAGGGGGTTAATTGGCGGGCGATCGCGGCGTCAACCCCCAGCATGGTCTGTCCCTCCAGCAGCAACGTCGATTCATAGCTGCCCCGGTGAATCAAGCCATATTCAAGGCCCACCGCTAGTTCGCCGTGGTCACGATCGGGCAGGGCGCCGACGGGGCTTGCGACGGGATCGACGCTGGCGTCGTGAACAGGTACGAAATGCCGATACGCGCCCTCAATTTTTATCAGCACCGGTCCCACCGCTTGCTGGAAGGTTCCGCCGACCTGACGTACTGTCTGGAACACTAGGTTGAACGGAGCCGGGCCCCCCGTTTGGTTCTGCATGACCAAGGGTTGGGTACGATCCATGTGTTCGAGGGCCTGAATGCTGATGTCCGCTTGACCCCAGATCTGACGTAGGTTTATTGCGCCTTGGTGCCCGAAATCGCGATCCGTGAATCGCCCGCGCCGATCCACTTGCAGACGCGGGGGCAGGGGCAGGCCGGGTAGACCAAAATGCAATCGGGATGCGGACGAGGTTTGTCGGGGCTGGGTGTATACGGGCAGGTACATGGCGGTCACCGACAGGGTTTCGGTCACGCGGGCCTGCAAGGCCAGCATGGGCTCTCCGATCTTCTCTAAATTTTCCAGGTCGCTGTCCCAGTTGCGCGCGTTGATGACATCGACGGGATGAAAAGCCTCTGTTGCGGTCCAATTCACGATATCGACGCCCACGCGCAACCGGAATCGTTCGCTCTTCCCCTGGGCCCACGCCTCTTCGGGAATCAACATGGATCGGTCCCGGTCGTAGCGGTCCATGCGCCCGAACCCGCGCACTTTCTGTTCAAAATGAGGGCCCGCGTGACGAAGTTCCAGACGCCCCAACATTGCTAAGGCCCGGTCGCGCGTTGCGGGGTTTTGGTCAGGTCGAAACGCGCGGCTTTCGAGCGCAACTTCGCCGCGGCTGGACCAAACACTGCCCTCGTCCTGCGCCCGGGCGGTGCCGGCAGCGCCGATGGCAAGCGTGAACGCGAACAGGCGAAACATCAGTCTTCCATACGCGCGCTGTCGAAGGTCTCTGGCGCAAGTTTGGTCCCCAGTTGGCGGTTCTCCCACGTGAGGGTCGATCGCTTTTTTGTCTGAACGTTCTCGACCTTGATGGACCCGAAACGCCAGTGTTTTCCATGTTTCTTGTAGCCTTCAAAGATCGCCACCTTTAGCAGTTCATTCTTGCGATCGTAGTATTCGATGCGCAGCGGGTTGGCGTATTCTTTGTCCATCCACGCGACCTGACGAACGTAGCCGCTGTTCTTGTCTGTCGGGTAGCGTTCGACATGATAGGTGTCGCGCCCGTTCAATTTTGGTTCGTCCAGGTATTTGTGTTTGAACTTCTCGACTTCAGGGCTGGATAGATCTTCGTAGGCAAATTCGCTGCCCATGAACGATCCGGATTTGTTGTTGGAACTAATGCGTTTTGTGCGTTTTACGGCTGGTAAAAACAACCACTGGTCATCGTCGGCCTTGCGGTGAGTCCAGGTCAGAAGTTTCGTGCCCTTGACGTCGGCAGGCCATTCAAAGGTTGAGCGCGACCTGTCGCCATCGTTCGGCATTTCGATGACTTCCATCTGCATCTTGCGTTTGGTCACGTCGCCGTGGGCGTTGATCAGATCTAGTTGCATCGTCGATTTCTCGCTGCCGTATCCGGCGTTGGCGACCCGGAAGGCCTGGGCCAATTGCAACCCGTGCACAAAAGGATCGACGGGGGCGGCGTCCGCGCTAGCCACCGCGATGCCCAGTAAGGCGAAAATGCCAATGGCCCGAAGGGGCCGACGGGGAGAGGGGGGACAGTGGTTTGGCACGGGGGCTCCTATATTGTCGCGACGGTGAGGCGAAAGTAAGTGACTGTTCATGATGGCGCTTGTGACAGGGATCTTGTGAATAGGGCTAGGGCCTTAGGGTTGAAATACTGGCGAATCGCGGCGTCGGTGATCCCCAAGCCGCGCAGGGCGAACCGGGTGGCCTCGACGACCAGTTCGTCCCTGGTCAACCCGTAGTTAACGACAGGATCTTCTGGCAGAAGATAGCTGCCAATTGTCACGGGCAGATGATGGATGAACCAGATCTGCGCGTGAGGTTTTCGGGGTTTTTCTGCCAGATCGCCGGATTTCCAGGCCGCCTCCAGCGACGCCACAAATTTCGGAATGAACCGCGCAAACCCCGCTGCCAAGAACCCGCGGGCAAACGCGCCGTCGCCGACAAGGCTACTTAGAATCAGCCGTTTCACGCAGGCACCGCGACGGTCCCCGTCGGGCGGTGTCAAAATCTGCGACGCGGTAAAGTACACGCCCAGCACCAGGGTTGATGTTGAAGGTTCAAGACTGGCGATCCGTTCTGCCTGCCCCAGGCTGGCCTGAATGCAGCCCGCCTGAAGGGCGACAAAAATATCGTCCTTGCTACGAAAGTGACGGTATAGCAGTGCCTCTGATACGCCTGCCGCGTCTGCGATCATCCGGGTGGTTACGCCATGAAGGCCGTGCTCGGCGAACAGTTCCATCGAGGCCGCCAGAATGACCTCGCGGCGCTCGGGACTTTTTAGACGTTCACCAGCCGCCATGGGGTCTATATGTAAGTGAACGTTTACTTTTAGTCAAGGGCTAGCGAAATTATTGCCTCGCTGCCGCGTGCAACTGCGATTTGGTGGCGTCCCTGGGGACGTAGATGCGCAGACAGGCGCCGGCAAAGGTTTCGGTTATCATGCCGTCATGATTCCCATCATTGTTGTGGCCCTTCTTGCACAGATCCCCGCAGCGGCACCAGGGGCGCCGCAACCCCGCGCGAAGGCCGCGGCGTCGGCGCAGACGTCGAAGGCCAGGCCCCCTGGTGAAGACTGGGACATTATTTTCAATGGGAAGGATCTGACGGGCTGGTCGAACATCGGGAAGGAGAAGTGGGAGGTCGAAAACGGCACGCTGCGCGGACTCGCCGTAAGCCGCGAGTACGGCTACTTACAAACGGACAAGAGTTACAAGGATTTCGAGCTGGCCTTACGCTTCAAGTGCGAAGGGGATGGCAACAGCGGCATCTTCTTTCATGTCTGGTTCAAACCCGGCACGCCTACGGTG
>JAYUUT010000214.1:0-6037 GCA_043754455.1 Myxococcales bacterium | reverse complement strand
CGCGTGGCCACGTTTCAACAGGGAAGCGCGTCCGGTGACGGGTTCTCCGTCCCAGGATTCGGCAGCTACCACAGCGAGGTGCACAACCTGTCCAACGGGACCGTGGGCGATCTGACCCGCGTGACCAACATGCAGATCGAGCTGTTCCGTGACATCGGGTACCTGGTGGATCGACTGGCTGGGACCAAGGACATGACGGGTGAACCGTTGCTTGCCAACACACTGGTTTATATTTGCAGCGAATTCAGCCCCTACAGCATGACCAGCGATCCGCATAACACGGGGGGCGGGATGGTGGTCGGGCTGGTCGGGGCGTCCAACGTGTTCGACACCAGCGGCAAGGCCATCACGGCAAAGGGATCTGTTGGCAACGTCCTGTCCCAGGTGGGCCAATACATGGGGCTTTCACTGGGCAGTGGCCTGACGGCCGAGAACCAGGGCAAGTTCCCGCCTCTGACAAGCGTGCTACGCGCCTAGCAGCACTTTCATTTCCCCTGATGGACCTGGGGACGCCGTCGGCTAAAGTCCCATCGGTGACCCCTGTTCGTTGCTGGACCTTCGCTTTAGGACTGACCTTGGTGGTGCTGGGGTCACGTACGTCCCGCGCCCAGTCGGCCGATCGCCCGCAGGTTCAGGTGGCCGTCGGATTCGGTGCCTCGGGGGATATGCGGGACGGCGATCGTGTCCATCAAACGGCCTTTTTCACCAGCGTTTCGGTTGGCGGCGGCGTATTCGGCGGCGGCGTCCACGCGTTCGGAAGCGTGGGTCGCAATACCGACGCCAGCCGGTTGGCGTTTGATCTCGCCTTCGCCCTGCGGCCCCTGTGGTTGGCTCCGATAGGAACCACGCGATTTTTGTCACGCGTGGCCCGGTCGGCAGCGCTGACCGCCGGTCCTGGATTTGAATTCATCGAAGGTTCGAAGGACAACGCGACCCGCGTGGGGTTGGCGCTGGGGCTGCAGATCGACGCGCCCCTGTTCGAACCAAACGGTCACGACGAATTCCGGCTGCGGCTGGGCGCCCGGCGCATGTTTGGCACATCGGTGTCGCTGGGTGATCATCAGATCGACGATTCGCGTTTCGAGGCCTACGGGGCTGTCGTGATCGGGTTCTAAGCGCTTGGCGCTGGGTAGCTGCCTAAAATTAGCGTTTTCTCCGGACCCAGAACATAGCCACCAAGGCCAAGGCCGCAACCGCCACCCCGCCCTTCCCGCCTGAAACGCCTTGTCCAAGCGCGCATGCACACCCACCGCCGGCATTCGCCTTGTCCAATTCATCAAGCGGCGACGGCAGGGCCCCGGCATCGCCGCGAGGATCTGCCGTGTGGTCTGGATCCACGACAGGATCGATAGTTCCAGCCATGGAACCGTCCGTGGCCCTCGCGGCGGGAAGCGGGCCCTGTGCTGAAGGATCTGATCCGGCGTCAACGACACCGCCGTCACGAACCTGTGGCGTCACGCGGCCATCGGTAACTAAGCGTGCGCCCGCATCGGTGGGGACGGGAAGGCCGCCGTCAGTGCCAAAAGGTGCGCCCCCTAATACCGCCAACAGATCCGCGGCAGAGGTGGCCGCAAACCCTGCGTCCAGATAAAGGACTTCGGTGGGATCGATGGTTCCGGATCGCAGAATCCCCCGGTTGAAAAAATTCCACAGGGGTTTGCCGGTGTCGGGATCCAGGTACATGGTCTGCACCGGTTTTGGCGGGACCACCTGTTTGCCGTCGAAATACAGTTCGACGAGGCCGATCGCCACATCAGGCGACCATTTCACGCGCAGCACAAAATCGTGCCATTTCCCCGGGGAAAACTTTCCGCGCCAATGCTGCTGGTACTTGGGAAGGTTGGTCGCAAAACTGATGTTGTCGGCGTCGACGCTAAAAGACATCACCTGGCGAAAGACCTTAAAGCCCTCCCAATAGGCAATCTGGTGAGATCCCTTGGTGATGGGCTGATCCTCCGGTGTCAGGGCGCTCCATGCGTACCAAATTTCTGCGCCCTCCTGTTTGGTGCTGGACGGGACCGTGACGGCCATTTCGACGCGTGTAATGTCGCTGGCGCCGATATCACCCTTGCGGATCTCGACGCGGCAGGCATATTTGCCGTCGCGCACGGGCGTTTGGACGACGGTGACACGTTCGGGAAAATTGGGTTTTCCCCATTGCTTCAGATCGGCAGTTTCGAAATCCCCCTTCCACAAAATAGCGGCGGTGGCTGGGCGCAGCGCCACAAACAGGCTGATTACGACAAAGCTAACCCGAATCGCGTGCATCAGGACTGCGATCCTACCATTAAAGGCGGCCAGCGACGAAGGCACGGCGCGGGGCGGATGATAGCGCCCCGGCGCTGATATTGGCGTGGCGCGCTGTTATTCCTTCACCTTGACCTTGTCATTTTTCTCGATGACAAAGACCACGCGGCGGTTTTGCTGTCGACCGTCACTGGTGTTGTTGGACGCTATGGGCTGGGTTTCACCAAACCCGACGGCTTCCATCCGTCCCGCCCCGACCCCCGCCTTGGTCAGATAACGAACGACAGAAATCGCGCGCCGTTCTGATAGCTGCTGGTTGCGTTGATCGTTGCCCTGGCTGTCGGTGTGGCCTTCAACGCGCACGCCAGAAATTTCTGGGTGGGCCTGCAGGATGCTAGCGACGTTGTCCAGCAGTGCATACGATTTGCGCTGGATGACGTCCTTGGCGGTCTGGAAGAAGACGGCTTCTAGGATTTCGATTTTGTCGTCTTTTAAGACCGCTAACTGTTTGACCTTACATCCCTGGTTTTCCTTCGGTCCGGGTTCGTCAGGACAGTTGTCTTCGCGATCAAGGACACCGTCGCCGTCCCGGTCGGGATCCGGGCAGCCCTGGTTGGCCTTGGGACCGGGTTCCATAGGGCACTTGTCAGCGACATCCAGCGTGCCATCCTCGTCGTTGTCGGGATCGGGGCAGCCGTCTTCGTCTTTGAACTTGTCCTTGTCCTCGGGTTCGGTCGGGCATTTGTCGTCGGGATCACGCAAGCCGTCGCCATCGGTATCCGGCACTTCGTCAGGGCAGCCGTCCTTGTCCTGATAATCGTTGTAGGTCTCCGGTTCATTCGGGCAACGATCCTTGCGATCCAGGATGCGATCCTTGTCATTGTCGGGATCGGGACAACCGTCTTCGTCTTCGAACTGGTCCTTGTCTTCAGGTCTAAGCGGGCAAAGATCTGCCTTGCCACGAATTCCATCCTTGTCAGGATCGTCGTCGATTATCGACCGAATCCACAACCCCAGAAGCACCCGAAAATCAGGCGTTCCGAACCCCTGGCGCAACCCAGGACCACCCGCCGCAAATAAACTAACCGGCGCGTCCAGGTCGTAAACTAGGCCCAGCGTGGCTTCAAGAGCGTTGCGGTTCCGGCTGCCAAACAGGTCGTCCAATCCGGTCGCTGTTGACAGGGTCGCGTCGATTTCGACAGGCCGGCGATCGCCCCCGAAACGCTGCCCGAGGCCCAAAATGCCAAAGGCTTCATTGCCCACCTTCAGATCAGCCACCTCCACCTGTTTGCGAAATCGAACGCCGCCATCGATCACGAAGCGAAATCCACCGTCCGACATGGCCGAAACCGCAATTTCAGGGGCAAAGGTGAATCCCGTGTCGCCAAAGAAGTTTTTCCCTGAGGAAAATGGGACCGAAAACGCAGGGATCAAGGCGATGCTAAGCCCGTCGTCGGCCCCGCGCACGAGGCCAATTTTCGGCACCACCCGCAGATCGCCGACGCCTAGAGATTTGAGTTCCTGAACCGATGTCCCCACATTCAGGCTGTCGCCGCTTTGGTTCACGATGACAGGCAGGTCAATTCCCAGTGAAAGGCGATCGGCCAGCGCTACCGATCCGACCAGGCTGCCGCCGATGCGGTTTTTCACCAAGGACGAGATCCGTGTGCCCGTGTTGACGTCGTACACCACCATCGGATTATTGGCGTATCCCAGCCACAGCCCCAGGTTCCAGGTTCCCTGCGTGGGTGAACGTCCCCATTCCGCGTTGAGGACCCCATCGCGCCCGGTGGCCAGCCGAAAGCGTTCGACGGGATAAGATTGCAGGTTGTCGGTCTGGGCGTTGGCGTGGCCAACATTCACCAGAGTCGCAATCCAAACGAGAAGAAAGGTGGCAATCCTCCGAAACGGAACACCTGCCTTTTTTCGGCGGCGCCCAACAGCAACGGCCACCATCACAAGCCCTAGTAGGGACAAACCGCCCGTCGGGGAGCCCGGCCCAGACGAAACCGCACAGCCGCCGCCGCGCAAGCTGAGGTTTTTGAACGGATCCCCCGGCGAAGCGTCCGCCTCGGCCTTCCCCGCCGTGTCAGTTGCCAGGGGGGCTACGTCAATAGCGACGTCGGGACGGGCGCCAGGCCCCATATCTCGGACAGGTCCAGACGCGTCCGCGCTGCCCGCTTCGGCGGAAGTTATAGCGTCGGGCCGCGCGTCTGCGGCGTCCGAACCCACGTCGGATGCCACGTCAGACACCACGTCAGACACCACGTCAGCACGCATGTCCAACACGACCGAGGGCACTGCCATATCCACCGAAGGAAGGGGCACTGCCATATCCTGGACCGGCGTCGGATCCGCCATATCGATAGGTGGCGCCACAACGATCAACATGTCTTCGGATACACCGTCGATGCCCATGTCGACCACCACGGATCCCATGTCTTCGGGCTGCACATCCGGCGGTCCTGCGTCGGCCATGCTGCCGTCCACACGAACCACGATCCATCCGGTAGCGGTTCCACCCTTTCCATCACTGACGGTATAGGTGAACACGTCCCAACCGACATACCCGGGCGTGGGATTGTAAACGACGCTGCCCGGGGCCTGAACGATGGCCGTGCCGTGCGCGGGCGTTCCAACCGCTGACACAGTTAAGGCATCGATTTCTGTATCTGTATCGTTCGCTGTCACAGGGATCGTCACTGACGTCATGCCCACCGCCACCACGGCACTGTCGGCAAAGGCCCGCGGCACGTCGTTCACGGCGGTAATCGTGAACATCAGCTTCGCGGTTGATTTTGTCCCCGCCGCATCCGTCAGTTCATAGGTCAATTCGTCGGCACCGTTGTAGTCGGCAACCGGGACGAAGGTGACCGATCCATCCAGGTTGACAGTCGCAACCCCATGCAGCGGAGCGATGCTGACCCGCACGGCGACGGGGCGGCTGCCAAGCCCGGTATCGTTGGCCAGCACGCGCACAGTCAGGGATGTGTCCTCGTCAAGCGAAGCCAGATCCAAGACCGCAACGGGGACTGACGGTGTCCCGACCGTCACCACCAACTGACCCGTGACGGTGTCATTGTCCGCGTCCTTGACGGTGTAGGTAATAATTTCCGTGCCCACAAACGCACCGGTCGGGATATAAACCACCTGGTTATTTCCGTTAACCGTGACCGTGCCCCGCGCGGCTGGGCCCACAGTCAAAACCAGGGGCCCATCGCCCAATCCCTTGTCATTGTCCAAAACCGGCACAGTCGCGGTTTGGCCCACGCCCACCTGGATCGAATCGGGAACCGCCACAGGGACGTCATCGACGGATGCGACCGCGATGGTGATGACCGCCGTCGACATCACTCCCTTGTTGTCGGTCACGCGGTAGGTGATGGCATCAGCACCGAAATAGTCGGTCGCCGGCACATAGCTGATGCTGCCATCCGGATTCGCAGTGGCCGTACCATGAGAAGGTCCCGCAGCGATGCTGACCCGAATCGGGCCATTTCCAAGGCCGGTATCATTGGACAGCGGCATAAGAATAACCGGAACATCTTCGGTCACGTTCACGTTGTCCGCCACGGCCACGGGCGCGGGGTCGGTGCTGCTGATGGCCAGGGTGACCGTCGCCACACTGGTCTGGTTATCCAGATCACGAACCGTGTAAGTGAAAGAATCGGCACCGACATAGGCAGCGTCGGGCGTGTACAACACAGTGTTGTCCGGGTTGACAACCACGGTGCCATGGATCGGCTGGGTGACGGTCACAACCACAGGCGCATCACCTAGGCCCGTGTCG
>JAYUUT010000213.1:0-6933 GCA_043754455.1 Myxococcales bacterium | reverse complement strand
GGATTCCTGCGCGACCAGGGCACCGTGCTGCTGGTATTCCTCCTGACCGACGAGGCCGACCACTCTCCGGATGGCGTGGCGATGTACCACGACATGCTGGCTTCGATGAAGTCGCAGTGTGGTGGGGACAAGTGCATCATCGCCGGCGGGCTACTGAGCACGTTTTGCGCGAATGACAAGACCAGCGCGTTCAAGTTCCTTAACTCTTTCGGTGAGCCGGCCTCGATCGGCGATATCAGCGGGGGACTAGGATTCGCCGACTTCGGAAAGGACCCGGACCCCGCTAAGTACAGTTCGCTTGTCGGTGATTCTTTGGCCCTGGTCGTCCAGCAGACTTGCGACCGGATCGTGATCCCTTAGATAGATCGCCGTCAAGCAGGGCGTGTTCCAGAGGTGTCACTTGCACCCGATGCGTGACGTCGCGATTGCCACGTCGTCGACGTACATGTTGACCCCCACGCCGGTCGGATTGGCAATCGCACCGAAATTAAAGCCCTCCCAGCCACCCGTGGCGGCGGTGTCGACCATGGCCAGGGTTGCCATCGACTGTCCGTCGAGGAAATATTCCACACGACCATTGTTTCCATTGGCGAGGGTCACGGCCATTTCGAGGCAATGCCACCGATTTCGCTGAAACGCGTTCGGGCCCCTGTAGCTGTAATCGTCCTTCGACGTGTAGACCGCAAAACCGAAGGCATCATTGGCTTCCTGAACCACCTTGACGCGATTGGTACCACTATTCGCCTGGGTGAGTTCAACTAACACGTTCCAGGGAGGCGCGGTGAAATCCGAAGGCATGTAAAAGAACATGCGGATGTAGATCTGACCCTGGGTCAGGGGCGTGGCGAAACGCTGATAAAAATGGGCCGGGCGGGCGTTGTAGACTGGCGACACGTCGCCAACGCGAAGGTGGGCGGCGCGGGTCCCCGAACGAACGATGTTCGTGGCAAGCGCTACCGATCCGTTGGGTGTGGAAACGTAGCCGAAGTTGGCAGCCGACACGGGAAGGCCGTTCTCGAAGTCCTCGCAGAAGAGCAGCCCCGTTAATCCGGCCCCACAGGCCGTCGCCAGATCGGGCTGGGTATCGACGGTGGTGGTAGCGTCTACGGGATCGGGGCCATCGGGCGGGGCGGCGTCGACGGGCAGCGGATCGGGGCCGTCAGATGTGGGCGCATCGACGACAACGGGAATCGGGGCGTCGATGGGCAGTGGATCGGGGGCATCAGGGGTGGGAACGTCGATGGGCAGCGCCATCGCTGTATCGACAAACATAGGAACGGGGGCGTCGACGAGACCGGGAACAGCTGTGTCGATGGGGGCTGTGTCGACGGGGGCGGCACCGACGGGTGGGGCGTCCACCATGGCAACGTCAACCCGCGCCCCGTCGATGCCAACCCCCGTGGGGGCCGAGGCCGAAACATCGGGTACATTGCTGGTATCCCCGGCACCGGCATCCAGCATTGATGTGCCCGATAAACTTTGGGCATCCGCGCTGTTTGGCACGGAATCGAAACCTATGCGTCCGCACGCGGCAATCCCGACAAGGGCAAGGGCGAGTGCGCGACTTCCTTCGCGGTGGGCGCGGGCGGATCGCATTTGACAACCAACCAATCGGAAGATTGGGCATTTTCCTTCACAATCCGGTTCTTGGGCGACCGGGCTTAACCACCCGGCCCCTTCCGCCGATTCCCCGTGACCCTCGCATTGCGTTTAACCGTTCAAATCCGGGGCGTGAGGATCTATAGTCCTGAGTCACTTTTTATTCTCGGCCCTGCGCGCGGATCCTGAAATGAACACCGAGGTATCGACCGCCCTTATCACCCTGGAAGCTGATCCCCGTAACCGGCCTGCGCTAGCGGCATTAACGCGCCAGGCGCAGGTTGTGGGGGTTGGCGAACACAACGAATTCGCGGCGGCCTTGGCGGCAGCGCGGATCCTGCACACCGAACGCGGCGATTTGGAGGTGGTTGTCGAACTTCTGGAACGCGAACTGACGGTCACGACGGATGCCCGGGCACGGGCGGTCTTGCTGTGTGAAAAGGCGCGGCTGCTACACGACGACCTGTGTCGCGCGGACGCGGCAGATGCGGCAGTGCAGGAAGCGTTGTCGTTGGTCAACGGGTTTCCTGACGCGGCCAAGCTGGGCAAACGGTTTGCGGATGAAGAAGCGGAATGGGAGAAAACCGCCCAGACGCGCGTCAAACAGGCCAAGGATGCGGGTGGGAAGGCGGGGGCGGGGGCCCATTGGGCAGCGGCGGGTGAATTGTTCATGCGGTTTCGTCCTAAATCGGGCGAGGGCGAGGCGTTTTTGCGGCGGGCCCTGGAGGTCGAACCCAAGAACCGACGTGCGGACGTGCTGCTGGAACGTTTGTTGCGCGCCGATGGCAAGCTGGACGCCCTGGCGGAATTGCTGGATCGCCGCATTGGCATCGTCACCACACCGGATGACAAGGCCGCGGCTGAGATTATGGCGGGGCAAGTGGCGGAATCCCGTCAACGCCCCGCCGAGGCGATTGATCACTTCAAAAAGGCCCTGCTGTTGGCGCCCGGTGATTTGCGGGCGCTGCGGGCCGTTGTCGCGCCGCTGGCCGAATCGGGGGATCACGCCGAACTGGCCAAGGTCTATGAAGGGGCGCTCAAAAGCGCGAAGAAGGGGCAGGGCGAACTGTCGTTGTTGTTGCCTCTGGTCGATCTGACCTGGCGGAAGCTGAACAACCTGGAACAGGCAGAATTGCACGTCCGCCGGATCAAGAAGATCGATCCTCTGCACCCCCTGGTCCTCGATTTCTATAAAGACTTCCACGAAAAACGGGGCGAGATCCCCCAGCTATTGGCGCTGTTAGGCATCGCGCAGAAGGCCGAGCCAGATCCCGAACGGAAGATTCGGCTGGGCATCGACATGGCCCGGATTGCCGAATCACGTCCGCAATCGGCGGAAAAGGCCATCGATATCTGGAAGGGCCTGTTGAAACTGCGCGCGGGGTTGCCTGAGGCGACGGCGGGCTTGCGTGCGCTTTATACCAAGACAGAAAAATGGAACGCGCTTTTGGAAATGGTCAAAGACGCCATTGAAGCGGTGCCCAAAACCGATACCGACGCGAAGGTGGCGCTGTATTTGGAAATGATCCCGATCTATCGGGATCGGCTGCGGCTGGATGTGATGGTCAGCAACACCTGGGCGGCCATCTTGGCGCTGCAGCCCGACCATGTCGACGCCTTGCGGGCCTTGGCCGAACGCCACGAGGCGCACGGGCGTTGGTCGGATTTGGTTGAACTGCTGGCCCGACAGGCGGCCAACGACGTCGATCCGGCGCGCAAACTGGAACTATTTCGACGGGTGGCCAGCCTGTGGTCTGAAAAACTAGGCAAACCGCAAAACGCGGTTGTGGCGCTGGAAAAAATTCTCCAGATCGATCCGCGCGACGCGGGTGCCCGCAAGGCGCTGAAGGATTTGCACACACGCAGCCGCAATTTCAAGGCGGTCCTGGACGTCCTGCGCATCGAAGCTGATCTTGTGGTGGGGGTGCAAAGGCGGGCGTTGTTGGGGGAAATGGCGGCGTTGGCGGCGGACAAAATTCAGGATGGAAAACAGGCCATCGGCATTCAAAACCAGATATTGGAACTGGATGCCAACGACGCCGCGGCGCTGCTGGCCCTGGAATCGCTGTATGAAAAGGCTGAACGCTGGCCTGCGCTTGCGGAAATCTTGGGCCGCCGGGCGCTGATGTTTGCCGCGAAATCCGTGGAATCGGCAGCTCTGTTGGAAAAACGCGCGCAGGTGTTGCGCGATCGCATGGCTGCCAAGGACGAGTCCCTTGCCACCTGGACGATGCTGCTGTCGAACCAACCCGACAACGCGAGGGCTTTGCGTGGGGTGCGGGATGCCTTGGGCGAGGCTAAACGGTATGACGATCTGGAAACCCTGTACGCAGGTCGTGGTGCCTATGAAGATCTGTGTGACGCCCTGTCTGCGTTGGCGGAAAAGTTGCCCGAGGGGGACGATGGGACACAGCGGGGTCCGTTGTTGTTGCGCGTGGCCGAACTGGCGCGCAAGCGACTGACCCAGCCGGATCGTGCCATTTCGGCCTACGAAAAATTGCTGGCCATGGATCCGCGGAATTTGTCCACGGCCCGTGCGTTGATCGGCATCCTTAGCGAGGTCGAACGGTGGCCACGTGTGGTGGCGGTCTATGAATCTTTGCTGGGTGGCCCCGACGCCACCGATCCTGTCAACATTGCAGGCCTAGATGATGACGGGTACGTGGGGCTGTTAGGGGATGCACGTCGAATCTGCGAGGAAAAACTGGGTTCTAAGGAACTTGGGTTCAAATGGGCGCGGCGCCTGTTTGATAGAGCCCCGCAACAGGTGGCCGATTTCGAACGTTTGGCGGGGCTCACCAATGAATGGACGGCGTACGCGGATCGATTGCGCAACCGCCTTGAGGTGGCGTCGGGTGACGAACGCGTCGATTTGTTGCGGAGGCTGTTGCGGGTAACTCTTGGGCCTTTAGGCCGTCGGGACGAGGCGCGCACCCATGCCGAATCTCTGACGAAAGTGCTGCCAGGTGACGCCGAGGCCGAGGCGGCGCTGGCCACTATCTATATGCAGGCAGGATCCCGGCCTGAACTGCTGGCGTTGTGGCGTCGGCAATTGGAATCAATCGGACAAGGCGATGCGCGGATCGACCTGCTGGTCAAGGTCGCCGACCTAGAAGAAACCTTGGGCGATACCGTGGCCGCCAAGGCAACCCTAGAAGCGGTGTTGGCCCACAGGCCCGAAGACGAGACGGCGCTTGCGACGTTGGGCCGCGTGGCGGAAGCGACGGGTGACTGGAAAACCGTTGTCAGTTCGTTGCGACGTCGAATTAACCGCGGGCAGGTCGAGGATCCCTTGGTGGCGTTGCTGCGCCTCGGCCGGGTGTATGAAACGGAACTTCTGGATGCCGACGAGGCGAGGGTGGCCTATGTCGAGGCCCTAGATCTAGACGGCGTTTCGCCCGAGGCTGTCGCCGGGCTGGAACGGTTGCTGGACGCCAAGGCGGTGCCCGAAGCGCAGATTGCTGGCGTGCTGGGGCGCCTTTTGCCCTGTTATGAGGTTAGCGAGACCTACCCAAAATGGGCGGCGGCGCTTGAACGTTTGATTGCGCTCGAAACGGATCCTCAACAGAAGCAAGCGCGGCTTGAAACGCTCGTGGATCTTTATGCCGGTCCGGCGGCGGATAAATCCAAGGCCTTGTCGACCGCGTTGCGTCTGTTTGATTTGAACCCACGCAGTTTTGCAACGCGCGAACGGTTGTTGACGCTGGCGGCGGCAGCGGCGGGATTCGATGACCTGTCCCAGGTCGTGCGGACGGTTCTCAAACGAACCTCAGAGCCGGGCCCACGGGAAGAACTGCTGGGGTATCTGGCAACCGTTGAGGAAAAAGGACCGGGGGGCGTGGTGGCTGCCGAGCGGGTCTACCGCGACCTTCTGAAACTGGATCCGATGCACGGTGGTGCGTTGCGAGCCTTGACCGCGCAGTTCCAGACGGCTGAACGCTGGGTCGATTTGCGTGACCTTTTGGCCATGCGGGAGCAGGTCACAGGGGATGCGGCTGAGAAAGTGAAGCTGCTGACCGAGATCGCAGAAATTGATGAATCACTGCTGGACGATCACGCCCACGCGGCGACGGTTCTACCGCGATTGATGGCGCTAACCCCCGGCGACGCCAAATTGGCCAGATCGCTGGAAAAACATCTGGCGGTGCTGGAACGTTGGCCTGATCTGGCAGCACACCTCGCCCAGCAGACGGTATCGGCGAAACCGGCTGATGCGGTCGAACTGCGAATGCGTCGGGCCGACCTGGCTCATCGAAAACTGTCGCGCACCGGTGACGCCATCGATCTGTGCGAAGAAATTCTGGCCGTGCAGCCCACCCACGGGGGCGTGCGACATCTTCTTGAAGAAGTCCTGCCCCAGGACCTGTATCGACGGCGCGCGGCCGTGATTCTGGAATCGATCTATGAACGCGAGGGCGACTGGGCGTTTTTGGCAAAGGTTCTTCAGATACAGGCTGAGGATGCAGATGCAGCCGATGAATCCATGGGGCTATGGATTCAGGTGGCCGCGCTACACGAAAATAAACTAGATGATCGTGCGGCGGCCCTGGGCGTGTGGAAACGCGTGTTGTCCTTGGAAACCGTTCAGCCAACAATAGGGCGCGCGTTATCTGAAATCGAACGTTTGTCATCCGTGCTGGATCAGCACGTCGAACTGGTGGCGCTATACCAGGTGTTGGCGCAGAAACAGGCATCCGGCGGCGCGAATCTGGCCGTGGCAGCCGAAATGCTGGGGCGTGCTGCACGTCTGAACCTGGCGGTTCTGGGCGATCGTGATGCCGCGATCGTGACCTGGCGAAAGGCGCTGGACCTTGATCCTGCGAATCCGGCCATTGCGCGCCCTGCGGCCGAAGCCCTGGAATCACTCTACGGGCAAAAGGGTGATTTTCGGGGGTACGTCCATGTCCTGCGGCTGCAGGTTGACTGGGCGGATGCAGGGCCCGCGCGGGGCACCACGCTGCGAAAAATTGCGGAGATTGAAGAAAAATCTCTGGGTGATCTGCACGCAGCGGTGGCCACCTGGCGGGCCGTGGTCGAAATCGAACCAGAAGCCGCCGCGCCACTTTTAGAACTGGATCGTTTGTACGGGGCGCTGCTGCAACACCGCGAACGGGTGGATGTTCTGCGGCGGTTGGTGGACCTGGCCCCGGATGTAGCCGGGCGTGAAACCCTGCGCTTCCGCATCGCGGGCATCTTAGAACGGGAACTTTCCGACCTTGACGAGGCCGTGTCGTCGGTCTTGGCGGTTTTGGACGAAACCCCGAAAAACGGGGCGGCTTTGCAGATTCTGGCCTCGCTTTACGAAAAAAGGGGATCGACCGACCAACGGCTAGA
>JAYUUT010000212.1:0-15126 GCA_043754455.1 Myxococcales bacterium | reverse complement strand
CAGCGAGGTTCCGACTTGAAACAGCGCAAATTTCACGCTCGAAGACCCGCCATTGATCGTCAGGACGCGTGGGCTACCGGATCTCAATGAATTCTCCCTGTATGACTCGACGGGCGTTACCGTTTGGTGACGATTTTTTACCGCGGTAACGTTGAAGCCGTGACTTCAAGCCGTTTCGGCCCGCAGCCCCTGGCCCTCTTCCTCACTGCAAACGGCGTTCCGGACGCTTCCAGGGCTGGCATCCGTCTTGCGTAGGACGGGCTTCAAGAAAGAAGAGGTATCGAGATGCTGTGGACTATTGCTGTGTTACTGATGGTGATGTGGGCTTTGGGGATGGTCACCTCGTACACGATGGGAGGATTCATTCACATCCTGATCGTGCTTGCTGTGGTTTCGGTGTTGGTACGTGTCATTCAAGGCCGCCGGATTACCTGAAAAGCGCGACTTGCGGCCTAGTCTCAGGGAAAAACCACCAAGGCCAAGTGCCGCGCCGGCCGCCACTGCGAAAACAGATCATCCACGCTGACCTCGTGCCAGGCGCCACGCGGGTCGGCAAGCAGGAACAACTTGCGCCGGGGATTTACACCCACGACAATTTCGTAGTGCCCCACGGCATGGCCGTCTTTTGTCGTTAACAGCCCTAATATCACAGGCCTTCTCCGGTTCAGCTCGTACGCCAAATCGTCGACAGTGCCTTCAACCAAAAAGGCCTTAAGCCCGTACGCCTGTGCCACCGCACGCAAACGTCCGGCTTCAATCCCACGTCGATCGTCAGTGTTACCAACCGATCGTTCCACTGCGGCATCAGCGGTGGTTGGCTTCCAGTACTTAATGACCGTTGCCAGGGCAGCTGGGCCGCAATCCGACCGACCGGTTTGATGGACTAGCGTGATATTGGGGATCAGCACCCAGCTCGGATCTGATTTTAGGCGGTCAGGGGCCGAACTGCGAACGGTGCCTAGGTGACAGCTTGCCGCGAGAACACAAATCGCGGCAAACCCCAGTCGCCCCGACACCCTAGAAGATCACGATGAGCAGCACGATAAGCAGCGCGACGCTCAAGGCGCCACCACCGATATAGATCCCCGCGCCTTCCCCGCCCCTGAAGCTGTCCAGGTTCTTAGTCGCGCTCTGACGCGCTCCATAGGCCTGCGCCTCACTCTTTGATTCTGCCGCCAGATCGGGTGCCGCCCGTTCCCCAGGGGCCGCGACAACAGTCTGCGCCGGAACAGCGGCTGGTGCGGCAAACGCCGAACCCGATAGACACGCAACAAACGACACAGCGACCACGGATCCGACAATGCGTTTTTTCATAAATGTTCCTTTGGTTCCCCGATTGATGAAACTGCTCTCAGGCGCAGCACGAATCGTGCCATCACATTCGCCAGGGCTGTTTCGTGAAATCAGAGCGGGCAAACGTTCCCGGGCGGTAACCCCATCCGGGAATGGTGACGCGAGACGCGGCCACGAACGGAAATCCTGCCGAATTTCGCGATTCTTAGACATGGCATGAATGCTGCTACATCCCCCTGGCGTGTCGTTCATTCAGACGACCCACCAGTTGAAGGGAACGTATCATGACCACGCGATTCACATTACCGTTCGTCGGATTTCTTGTAAGCGCGGCTTGCGCCTCCTCGGGCCCCTCTCGTGAAAAATCGGAAAGTTCGTCGGCTGCCATTCGTGCGGCTGAGGAAGTGGGCGCGACCCATAATCCACGTGCGGCCCTACATTTACAGTTGGCCAAGGAACAGTTCGAACACGCCCAGAAATTGACTGATAAAGACGACAAAAACCGGGCCGATCGTTTGCTGCTACGGGCCCAGGCAGATGCCGAGCTGGCTCTCGCGCTTGCCCGCAGCGAAAGCGAAAAGAAAGAAGCCCAGGGGGCCGTGGAGAAAATGAGAGTGTTGAAGGAATCAGCGCCTCAGTAGATTGATCTTAGAAAACCGACCAAAGGATATGACTATGAAACTTTCGACTCTCATCCAGACCAAAACGCTCGCTATCCCTGTCCTTGTCTCTCTGTTTGGCGTCGCGTGTGCGACAACCACCCCTGTTGAACTGACAAACGCCCGGTTGGCGTATGACCGCGCCAGCACTGGCCCGGCCGCCCAGTACACTCCAACAGATCTGCACAAGGCGAAAACGGCCCTTGACAAGGCCGAACAAAATTTCGTGGAAGAAGAAGGGTCGCAGAAAACCATCGACCTTGCCTACCTTGCCGAACGTTCGTCCCAGATTGCCGAAGCGCGTGCCGACGCTGCCATCGCTGAAAAAAACGCCGCCAAAGCCAATAAAGATTTCGGCGACAAACAGGGCCAGATGGTCAGGCAAACCCAGGGCAATCTGGTGAAGACACGCGAAGAACTAGCCGAAGCTGAAAGAGGCCGGGCCGAGCAGGCAAAAAAGACCGACGCTGAGCGGCTCGCACGGCAAGAAGCCGAAAAACAAGCCGCCCTGTCCGAACAGAAGGCGGCCGCTGCAAACGACGCCCTGGCGAAACTTGCTGCTAAGGAGGAAGAACGTGGGTTGGTGATCACCCTATCCGGAAGCGTGCTTTTCCGGTCAAACGATGCGGCGTTGCTGCCGGCTGCGCAGACGCGGCTTGATCAGGTTGCCGAGGCCCTAGTCGCCAAGAACCGTGACGTTGTTGTGGAAGGCTACACCGACTCGAAGGGAAGCCTGGCCACCAACATGAGCCTGTCCCAACGCCGCGCCGAATCGGTGCGCAGCTATTTGGTATCGCGAGGCTTCCCAACTGAAAAGATTCAGGCGCGGGGATTGGGGCCGGATCGTCCCATCGCAGAAAATACCAGTGCTGAGGGGCGCGCAAACAACCGTCGCGTTGAAATCGTTATTTCCAAAGGCGGGGCGTCCAGCGCCAGTAAGTAGTCATGGAAGACATTGAAACCATGGAAGCCCACGTGGGGAAAATGGAGAAAAAGTTCCAGCAGTGGGGCGCGAAATTCGACGAGATCATTAGCAGAACCCAGGATGTCGGTATGGATGCCAGGGGTGACTGGCACGATCGGATCGACGAGCTGAAGGTGAAGCGCGCAGAGGCCCAGCTAAAATTTGACGAGCTGAAGGCCGCCGGCAGCGAAAAATGGGTGTCGTTCCGGGCGGGGCTGGAACGCGCCTGGAACGAATTTGAGACTGCCGTCAAGAAGCTGACAAAATAGAAACTTCGGCGACCCGAGTTAGGCGTGGTATGGATCGACGCGATGGTTACCCATTGAACCAACTTCTGTCTTCGGTCCGCTCATCGGGGAGACCACGCTGTGGTTAGGAACAAACGAACGGCGAAGGCGAAGGGATGCGTACCTGGCCGCCCTGGGCCCGTAACGGCGGGACCGCACGACGGCCAGGTACTGCATGATAAGGCGGGAGCCTTGCAGCGGGCGATCTTCGAAAGTGCGAACTTTTCGAGCATTGCCACCGATGCCAAAGGGGTCATTCAGATCTTCAACGTCGGTGCCGAACGGATGCTGGGCTACAAGGCAGCCGAGATGATCAACAAGGTGACGCCTGCTGATATTTCCGATCCTCAAGAGCTGATCGTGCGTGCGAAGGCTTTGACCTCAGAGCTTGGGACACCCATTGCCCCAGGGTTTGAAGCACTGGTATTCAAGGCCTCGCGCGGCATTGAAGACATCTACGAGCTTACGTATTGTCGCAAAGATGGAAGCCGGTTCCCCGCGGTCGTCTCGGTAACGGCGCTGCGGGATGCGCAGAACGCCATCATTGGTTACCTCCTGATTGGAACTGACAACACTGCGCGCAAACTGGTCGAAGATGAAAAGAAAAAGCTTGATCAAAGTCTTCGAGACCAGCAGTTCTACACGCGATCGCTTATCGAATCTAATATTGATGCGATCATGACGACCGACCCTGCGGGGGTCATTACAGATGTAAATAAACAGATGGAGATGTTGACCGGGTGCACGCGGGACGAGTTGATCGGCGCCCCGTTTAAGGACAATTTTACGGATCCCGAGAGGGCCGAAGCGGGCATTAACCTAGTCCTTAGCGAAAGAAAGGTCGCCGACTATGAATTGACCGTTCGTTCGCGTAGCGGGAAAAAGACAGAGGTGTCGTACAACGCGACCACGTTCTACGATCGCGCGCGTACGCTAAAGGGCGTCTTTGCATCGGCGCGCGACGTAACCAGCCGAAAACGGGTGGAGGCCGAACTAAAGCTGGCCAAGGCCGTGGCTGAAAGCGCGAGCCGTAGTAAATCTGATTTTCTGGCGAGCATGAGTCACGAGATCCGGACACCGATGAACGCTCTGATGGGTATTGCCGATTTGCTGGCCAAGACTGCTTTGTCCCCGGAGCAGGACAAATACGTCCAGATCTTCCGCCGCGCCGGTGATAACCTGCTGAACCTCATCAACGACATCCTGGATCTTTCGAAGGTCGAATCCTCGCAGCTAGAATTGGAACAGACGGGGTTTTCTTTGCAAGACCTGCTCGAAAAAGTGAAAGAAATGGTGTCGCTTCGCGCCCAGGAAAAGGGACTGGCGCTGGTTTTTGACGTCGACCCCAATGTGCCTATCTCTCTCATCGGCGATCCCAACCGCGTACGGCAGGTGCTGCTCAATCTTCTAGGCAATGCCATCAAGTTTACAGACGTGGGGGAAGTGCGCCTTCGTGTCACGCTGGATGAAAATTTTGCTGTTCCGACCGCCTTGCGGTTTTCGGTCTCGGATACCGGCATTGGCATTGCGGCCGAAAAATTGGCGATGGTCTTTGAACGATTTCGGCAAGCGGATTCATCCACCACCCGACGATTCGGCGGCTCGGGTCTGGGGCTGACGATCTCGAAGCGGCTTGTTGAACTGATGGGTGGCCGCATTTGGGTTGAGAGCGTTGCGACGCAAGGCAGTGTGTTTTCGTTCGCTGTCCCGTTTGAAATATGGGTCGGGGGCCTGCGGCGAGAGACAATCCCCAGTGGCAATGGCCCCGAACGTCCGCTTCCGCCCTTACGAATTCTTCTGGCAGAAGACTCGCCCGACAACTGCACAATCACCATCGCTTATTTGGAGGACACCCCTTATCAGATCGAAATTGCCGAAACGGGCGCTCTGGCCTGTGCGATGTTTGTCGCCGGACATTTCGATTTGGTGCTGATGGATCGGCAAATGCCGGTCATGGATGGACTAACCGCCACGCGGACCATAAGGGCCTGGGAAGACGCCAACGGCAGAACGCCTACGCCGATCATTGCGCTGACGGCCTCAGCGTTGAAGGGCGATCGGGAAAAATGCCTTGCCGCGGGATGTACGGCGTTCCTAACCAAGCCCATCAAGCAAGAAGTCCTTCTGCAGGCGATCGAGGATCATTCTTGGGGTGGACAGCCTCGGCCGAACGACAGCGGCACCCGGGAGGATCGGACATCTGTGAAGGTGCACCCCCGCCTTGCAACCAGGATTCCCGCATTTTTGGAAGGTCGTCGGCAAGATGTGATCACCATGCGGGGCGCCTTGGCGAAAGGCGACTTTGAAACCGCGGCAGGCCTCGGGCACAACATGAAGGGGGCCGGTGCCAGTTTTGGATTTCAGGTTGTCAGCGATCTGGGTGCCGCCATCGAAAAAGATTCCCGTCGTGGTCTAACTGTCGCAGCGTCCCAGCAGGTCGAAGCGCTGTCAATGTATCTTGATACTATTCAAAGCGATCCGGATGTCCGCGCACACGGCCCGACCTCGGATCTGCCGCACGTGGTGACGGGACGTCCAAAGCGAATAGTCATTGTCGACGACAACGATGAATTACGTATGGCGTTCCGTGAGATTCTAGAAGAAAGCGGCCATCATGTCATGGAGGCACGAAACGGGGATGAGGGGGTGACGCTTATCCTCACGGAGACTCCTGAGGTCGCGATTGTGGACATCGGCCTGCCTGGGATAGACGGTTACGAGGTCGCGCGCCGGGTGAGGGCGGCCCTCGGTCGTTCTGTGCTGCTGGTCGCGATGACGGGCTATGCGCAGGAAAGCGAACGCCTCGCGGCGCTCTCTGCTGGATTTGACAAGCATATGACAAAGCCCATCGACATCGAACAGGTTGAGCAGCTTCTTAAGACGGCACCCTCAACTTAGGGCTGGGTCAACGCCGCATGGACGCCCACTAGAAATTCTGCATTTTCTGTCGGCTTGCGCAACATTCTTACCCCGGGGGGCAGTGTCGCGCCGAAGGGGGTCGCGCTGACGACAAGCACAGGACGCTCTT
The DNA here is from genome assembly GCA_043754455.1 of Myxococcales bacterium. GTDB lineage: Bacteria > Myxococcota_A > Polyangia > Fen-1088 > Fen-1088 > JAYUUT01. The sequence goes on along the minus strand of JAYUUT010000212.1, from coordinate 8,895 downwards.
TGACGCGGGCATCCTTCATCCACCACTCTAGGAACTGGTGGCCGTTCATCACCGGCATTGAAAGGTCTAAGATGACCAAGCTGGGAATCAGGCCTGTCTCAATCAAGGCTATGGCTTCGCGTCCCTGTGAGGCCATCTGGACGGCAAAACCTTCATCTTGAAGAAAATCCCTGATGGATTCCCGTATGTTGAGATCGTCGTCAACGATCAGAATTGGTGCCGTGGGCACCTGCAATCCCAAAACCATGTCTGCGTCATCACTTCGAACTCCCTGCTGGACTTCCATAACTCATGTAGAGACTCAAGAAACGTGCCAAATGGAGATCCGCAGAAAACCACCAGATCTTGCAGCCTTCGGAGGTGTATTCGTAACCCAGCTCACGGATTGGTTACCGTCTGGGATCAATCCGGCGTCGTCGTCCTGGGTAAATGAAACGTCAGCCAGGTGCCCTCGCGTGACGACGTGACCGCAACGGTCCCCTGATGGGCGTCCAGAATGCGACGCACGATGTGTAACCCCAGCCCCAGCCCCTGCCGACCAGCATCCGCGCCCTGTCGATAGGCGTCGAAAATATGTGGCAGCAACGCAGCGGCAATGGGCTCACCCTGGTTAAAGACGGAACAGACGACGCTAGCCTCGTCGTCAGCTTCGTGGCAATCGACCCTGATGGGGTCGGCGGGGTCGCCGTATTTCATGGCGTTCGACAACAGATTTTGCAAGACCTGATGAAGCCGGTCGGCGTCCCACATTCCTTGCAGATCGCCTTGGGTCTTCAACTGGACCTCGCGGCCCGGATGGGCGAATCGGCTTTCAGCCGCTGCGTCCTTGGCGATGATTGCCAGATCTGCAGACGCCACCCGCAGCGGAATGCCTTTGCCCAGCGTCGCCAACGTATAATCGAACAGGTCATCAATCATCCGGGCCAACCGCGCGGCGCTGGAGCCGATGCGGTTGGCTGTCTTGATACGCCGATCGTCCGTCATGGGCGTTAGCCGTGAAAGAATCCCTGCGTTCATGGTGATGGCTGATAGGGGGTTGCGCAAATCATGGCTTGCGATGGCCATAATCTGTTTTTGATACGTCTCCCGTGATCGAAGTTCGGTCACATCGTCAACCAAGACTAGACGGGCCAAGACCGCGCCACTGTCGTCAGTCACTTCCCGCCGCCGCATCCGAACGATGGATACGCCACCGGATGGTTGAATCGTGAAATCTGTGTCCACTTCCTGCCCAGAGACCAAGGCCCGTACCAGCTCCCTTCGTCCTGTAGGGGATGCTGCCGCAGATTTTTCTTCGAGTTGGTCCACTGTTCTGGCGCCCCCTAGATCGGATCCTAGCAAAGCAAACAAAGTTGCATTGGCGTACAGAATCTCGCCGTCGACATCTGTGACCATCAACCCCGACGGAAACTGTTCGATTAGGGCACCCAGAAGCCTTTGTTGTCGAACCAAGATTCGTTCACCGTCGGTGTCATCGCTTTTTGGCACTGCCCGATGATCATAGCAACCGCGGTCAAGGCTTGCGAATGGTCTTTAAGGCCCCCGCCCACGCCGTTACCTGGTCCAGCATGGTTTTAAGAGTCGCTTCATGTTGGGGCCCGGGTCTGAACACGCTGTAGTTTTCAAAATCCGTGTGCAGCGACAGGGCCACTTGGGCGCGCACCGTCGCCACTTGGACCTCTGCCATCACCTGCCGCAGCTGCTCTACCGCTCTGGTGCCACCGGCGGCACCGTAGCCGACAAAACCGGCTGCCTTGTTGTTCCATTCGGCATAAAGAAAATCGATAGCGTTCTTCAGTGCTCCCGAAGGCCCATGATTGTATTCAGGGGTTACAAAGACGAAGCCGTCAAAGGAACCGATTTTTTCCGCCCAGATTTTCGTGTGAGGCTTGCTGTATTTGCCCATCGAAGGGGGGATGGGTTCATCTAGAAGTGGGAGGTTGAAATCCTGAAGATCAAGCAACGCAAACTCAGCGTCAGTTCTGGTTTTTGCAAGTTCGTGTACCCATTTCGCGACAGCTTCCGCCTTGCGACCTGGGCGTGTGCTTCCAATAACAATGGCAATTTTCATCATTGAGGACAGCCTTCTTTTATCTGTTAAGACATTAGTGAGATTTTTCTTTGACGCAAACGAAGTCAATGAAGCCACGGGCGACGTTGGTCTGCAGAAGCTTGACCCGCGCTCTATCGCCCACATCCAGCCCCTGGAATCCAGAGATCACGCGGCCTTCCGCGGGGGGATGAAAAATCCGAACCCAGGTTCCCTTTTCGGAAGCACCGGTAATGATGCCGTCAAAAGACTCGCCGATTCGACGTTCCAGGAACAGGGCCGCGGAAGACTTCCGCACATGTCGTTCCACTTTGGTGGCATTGTCCTCTTGAACCGTGCAGTGGCGCGCCAGCTCCGTTAGCTCGGGAATGGTGTAGGGCAGGGGACGACCCCCCATTGCGGCCTTTAATAGACGTTGGGTCAGCAGATCGGGGAAACGTCGGTTCGGGGCTGTCGAATGGGTATAGTCCTTCACGGCTAGCCCAAAATGACCCTGGCTTGTCTGTCCTGGCATCTCTAGGTCATATTCGCCCGACCCCAAAAGTTTGACCACGGCCAGGGATAGATCCGGGAACGTTTGGGGATCCTCATGGCGGCGTTTCGTAAGGAAATCGTCAAGTGCAGCCGCATTTGGTTCGGTTGGCAGCGTCCCGCCCGAGGCCGATGCCAGGTCTACGATCCGGGCCCACCGGTCAGGTGACCGAAGAATCCGACGCAAAGAAGGGAAACCCTTTTGTGCCAGGTACTGTGCGGTCACACCGTTTGCGGCCACCATAAACTCTTCGATCAATTCTTTTGCACGATTTTTCTCTTCTACGTTTAGGTCCGAAATCGCCTCGCCCTCAAAAACCGCCCGCGCCTCTATTGTTTCCAGACTCAGCGCCCCGTGCTGGCGTCGCATCCCCTTCATGGCCTGTGCCACTTTGTCTTGTATTCGCAGAACTTCGTCAAGACCAGGGTTTTTTGAAATTTTTGCTGGCTGGGGACCTTTATCATCAAGCCAGGCCGCGACGGCATTGTAGGCAAGCTGGGCGCGGTTCATAACGATCGCTCGATAGACATTGGAGGATGTGACGGCGCCGTTTGTATCGATCACCATTTCGACGACCACAGATTCCCTGTCCTGCCCTTCTCCCAAAGAACTGAGGTTGGTGGAAAGCGTTTCTGGAAGCATGGAAAAAACCATACCGGCCGTATAGACGGATGTTGTGTTCGTCCGTGCGTGTTGATCGATGGCTGATCCCTTTTTTACCAGGGAGTCGACGTCAGCGATGGCAACTAGGATCTTCGTTTTGCCGTCGGGTAAAGCCTCAGCCACTGACAGTTGGTCCAGATCGCGGCTGTCGTCGTTGTCTATCGAAGCCCACAGCAGCCCCCGTAGGTCTTGAATCGATCGGTCTAGATTGTGATTCGTTGACGCAATTTTTTCTGTCTCGGCCAAGGCCGCTGCAGAAAATTCCGGTTGCAACCCTCGCTCAATCATCACCCGCCGGGCTATATCCTTCAGGACGTTTTTGGCAGACATATTCGGTATCCTTTTGTTCAGACGGGATCGCGGCGGGTTACCCTTGATTTGGCAATCGAAGGCACGTGCCCATCGTCTACTTCCAATAGAGATGTTTGAAGCAACTCCAGTGCCATGACCGGGTCATCCACGAAGCGGAAGAGTTCCAGATCTTGCGCGCTGATCATTCCATGCCGAACCAAGGCGTCGAAATTGATAACTTCCCGCCAATAGCTGGTTCCGTAGAGCAGAACAGGAATTCGCCTATTAAGCTTCTGGGTTTGCGCCAAAGTCAGAATTTCCATGAGTTCATCCAGCGTGCCGAATCCGCCAGGGAACACAACCAAGGCGCGGGCAAGATGAGCAAACCAGAGTTTGCGCATGAAGAAATATCGAAATTCAAAGACGAGCCCGCGCGTTGCGAAGGGATTGGGCCGCTGTTCGTGAGGCAACCCGATATTCAGCCCCACGCTTCGCCCGCCGGCGTCAGCGGCCCCTCGATTGGCGGCCTCCATGATGCCCCCGCCGCCTCCTGTACAGACGATATATCGATGCTCATGAGCCGACAGATTTTTGGACCAAACGGTAACCAGGCGCGCCAGTTCGCGGGCTTCAGTGTAATAACGGCCCAAAGAGCCTTCGGCCGCGATGCGCGCCGACCCAAAAAAGACGATCGTATCCTGAACCCGCTCCCGGCGAAACCGGGCCAAGGGCTCCAAATACTCGCTCAGGATGCGCAGAGGCCGCGCTTCGTCCTGTTCTAAGAAGGCGGCGTTCTTGTAGGCCAGCGGGTGTGAAGGATCGTCGGACATGCCGTCTTTCTGGGTGGTCCAGAATCACTTCTTGTCGACGGCCGTGCCTGCCTTTTCAATTTTTGCACCGGCGCTCTCCATTTCGTCGGCTGCCTTATTCAGTCGATCCGCCCGCTTCGCCTTGGCTTTGGCAGCCCGCTGCTTCCTCTCGCCCTGCTTCTGCAGCGCTTCGCCGACCTGTTCCGCTTTTTCTCCCTTAACGCTGGCTCCACTCTTTTTTAGTGCCTTCCCTTCGTCCTCCAGCCGCTCTCCTTTGACCTCGGCCGCTTCGCCGCTTTTTTGAAGATCCTTGGCCGCTTTCTTTTCTTTATTCGCCTTCTTCTCCAGATCGTTGCCCTTTGCCTCGACTGCGTTGCCCTCCTTCTGAATGGGGTTCTCCGCATAGGCCGAAGCACTAAGCAGGAATGAAAAAGAAAGTGCCATCATCGAACTTTTGAATGTCATGCGGGGTGCGTATGCACGTTTGAAGCCATCCGCCGGCGCCCAACGGTTTAGACACATTCCGGCAGTCAAGCTAAGGCCGCCGTCACCGCAAAGTAACGCCGCCGCCCCTTTCGTTACGAAACGCCGCGGTCGGTAGGCAGATTTGCTTGAGCCGCCCCTGGCACGCATCGTGCAGTCTACCTAAAACATGAAGGCAGGTTCGATCCTATGGAGCTGACGCTCTTTGCTCCGTACAACGAAAGGGTGGACGTTTTGGGAACGTTCACGAACTGGGATCCATTGCCCATGAAGAAGAGCACCGATGGCTGGTGGCGGGCGTCGATCGACCTACCCGATGGGGATCACGAATACCGGTTTCGTGTCCAATCTTTGAGTGAAACGTTGCGGGGAAAACTTGTTGAAATTTTCGATCCCTATGCGCCTGAAGTGACGAATGACGGCAGGGACAATTCCGTTCTGCGCATGCGCGGCGGCAGACGTGTCTGGACGCAGTACAAGTGGAGGCACGATGACGTGCCTCTGCCGGACAACCGCGACCTCATCATTTATGAAATGTTGGTCGCCGATTTCGCTGGAACAACCGACCGGGCAGGGCGATTTGACGACGTTGTTCACAGACTAGATGATCTGAAAGATCTGGGGATTAACTGCATAGAATTGATGCCGGTGAAGTTCTTTTCCGGCAAAGGATGGGGGTACAATCTAAAAAGTCTGTTTGCAGTGGCCAATGTGTACGGGACTCCCGACGATCTATGTCGACTAATCGATGAGTGTCACAAACGGGGTATGCGCGTTCTAGTTGACGGCGTATACAATCACGCTGATGCGGGGTCGCCATTGGCCCAGATTGATCATGACTATTGGTACTATCAACAGAACCCTGATCCACCCCAGATGCGGTGGGGGCCGAAATTTAACTTCCAGCACTTTGATGAACATCTTAACGTCTTCCCTGCACGGAAATACGTCCTTGAGTCAATCCACTTCTGGGTCGAAAAATTCCACATTGACGGCATACGCTTCGACGCCACCCGCGCCATTGGAAACTTCGATGCGATGAAGGAAATGAGCGACGCGGGTTTCAAACAGATCGACGGACGAAAGCCTTTCCTGACGGTTGCAGAACACGTACCGGAAGATCCATCGATTTCCGGATATCCCAATGGCCCCATGGTGGCGGCATGGCGCTTCTCTCTTGCGGCGAAATTTCGGGCGGTATTGACGGCGCGTGAAGACGACGGGCAGAGCCCAGACGACTTCGAGGGGTTTCTCAAAGCCCTTGACCTTTCGGCGAACGGATACGTTAACGGCAATCGCTGCGTGAACTATATCGTCAGCCATGATCATGATCGTCTGATGCAAGTCCTCGGTTCCAAGGGCGGGATCTTCGACGACGCGGCTTTCGCGCGCGTTCGGCTGGGGATGGGCCTGCTGGCGATGATGCCTGGTATACCCATGATTTGGATGGGGCAAGAATTCGGGGCCGCCGCAGAAAAATGCCTGGAACCTCGTCCGCTGGATTGGTCGCTCCTCAGGAATGAACGCAACCGAAACCTGCGCAATCACGTTCGAATGCTGTTTCGGTTGCGTCAGGGAATGCCTGCCCTACGCGGTGATGCCTTCGAAATCTGCATGAAGGATGGGGCAAGACGCATATTTGCCTTCAAACGCTGGAACAGCGAAGGGAATGTGATTGTGGTGGTTGCAAATATGAAGCATGAAATGTCAGGTGAGTTCGTCGTTGAAAACTGTGGTTTGGAAGATGGCGTCTGGCACGAAGCGACGAACAATTTCGACTACACCGTTGTCGATGGGCGGATCAAGGAGACCCTGGGTCCCAGCGAGGTGAAGATCTTTGTCAAAAACAGCAAGACTGAACCTGGGACCCGCATTGACGGTCGAAGTTCGCATCGAACACGCGACACGATTGCTGATGAAATTGGTGGCCCCTTCGTTATCACTTCCGCCGCGGAAGAGGCTGACAATGTCGGAGAAATCCTAAAGTCCAATTCATGACCAAACCCAACAAACAACTAAGGAGACACAATATGGAAAAGTCGTCGAAGGAAAATCAGATTAGAATCCGGGCCTACGAACTGTCATGTCAGCGCGACCCTTCTGGCGGATCGGATGTTCAAGACTGGCTTCAGGCTGAACAGGAGTTGGCCGAGGCCCAAGAACCCACCAGGTTCGTTACCTATGCGCACAACACCGCCGATGATCTAAAAACGGAATCCAAAAAATCCCGAGTCTCTACATCTGCTTAACCAGCGCTGCGCCCGCCGCCTTGGCCTTTGCCTTTGCCTTGGCGGCGTCTCTCAGCCCTTTTCCGCTGGGGCCCGCGCCTAACTTTCTGCGCACCCCGTCGCCGTGACCTGGTCCCAAAATGTCGCGCAGGTACGCCGCAAAATTGAAGGTGTCCGAATGTTTATCATTGTGGCAGCGGACGCAGGTCGATTCGGGCGTGTTTCGGTGAACGGACGCAGGATCTTCCAACCCTTCGGATGCAACGTGAACTGACCCCGGGCCGTGGCAGGTCTCGCACTGCACGTTGGTCAGTCCTTTGACGAATCCCAGACTCGAACCGCCAATCTCTCCAAACCCGGTGACATGGCAACTGACGCAATCTTCCTGCAAGGTCTTGCCGTCGTCCACCAGGGTCTTCCACGCATGCGCGTGTACGGTCGCGTTCCAGACCTTCGCCGCGCCTTTGTGGCAACCGATACATTTCCGATCGCCAACAAACACCGCCCGCCCTGGCTCGCCCTTGGGCGGCGCCACGGCGGCCCGTAGACTGGCCGCGCCCATCTCCCGGTCCAGACGTTTCATCGCAGCCGCCAGCACGGGATCTCTGGCCAACGCCCGCTTCAGCGGGATCAACTGGTTGGTAAAATACGATCCGCCCGTTGGCGGTTTCCAGGCGTTCGCGTTCAGCACCTTCAGCCGCGCCGCTAGGTCGTCGCGCTCTCGCCGCTTTCCGCCAACAAACCCGGGATCGGCGCCCGCTTGCGTTTCCCATCTCACCAATTCCAGATTCAGAACTTTTAGTCGCGCTTCAATCTCCGCCCGTTCCAGCGCATGGGCCTCCGTACCGCCCCCATCGGTCAGCTCTTGTCGTCGTCCCGGTTGATCATCTCGCAATACCACGTCCAGCCGTCCCACCCGGCGCAGCTCGTCCGCCGCTGCGACGATGAACGTGCTGCCCACGTGGTCGGCCCGATTCAATCCTTCACCAACGTTTTGCCCCACGACGATGAAATCCACCGCGCCGGTCCGCGCCACGCGTCGTGCAGCCGCCCTATCAAACGCAGCGAGGGCCACGATGATTTCGGCGCCATCCTGGCGCAACCGCTTGGCTTCCTTTTCCGCCGCCACCACTGGATCTTCGGCCTTCCAGCCCTGGGCGCGCAGGATCTCGGGATCACTTAGCCCCAATACCCCCACGGCGATCCCGCCGACGTGGTGTACCCGCCCCGGCTTGACGCAGGGGGCTCCGATCGCGTTGGCCGCCAGCCGTGGCGGCAGCACTTTGGCCACGCCCGCTGCCAAATCCGCCTCGCCCAACGCCGCCCCCGCAAACGGCAATTTGCCCAATTCGCCCGCCAGGAACGCCGCCCGCATTTGCAGCGCCTCCTTTTTTCGGGGCGGCAGGACGCCCAAGGGAAAACTAAGGTTTCCTGCGTCCACGACCAAGACCCCGCCCCCCGGCTCTTGGGCCGCCCGGCGGACCAGCCCGGTCATGCGCGCAATATCCCCCAGCGGGTCGCTGGTACAGCCGCAGGGCTCCAGGGTGCCCCCCACGCTTCCCGTGTAAAAAATCGTGGCGCGCCGTTCCTTCGCGACCGCCGCAGACGTGCACATCGCGACCGCAACAGCCATAATCCGGCCTATACCGGCAACAAAGATGGCGCGTATTTTGATTCGATTCATGAATATTCCATCTGATTTCGTACCAATGGGGGGATCTTGGTTGACACTAAGGTGGTGACCAATTAGCTTGAGCTGCTTCTTTTTCCCAGGAAATCCAGTATGGCCGTAACTCTCAGACTCAATCGTGTTGGCGCCAAGAAAAAACCTTTCTATCG
>JAYUUT010000211.1:0-1967 GCA_043754455.1 Myxococcales bacterium | reverse complement strand
AAAACCGGGAATGGACCAAGGCCAGTGCCGATTCCACGGCCGGATCCGCCAGATCGGCAAAAAACGGCCCCAGCTGATCCGATGTCAGCATGCCTTTATAGACGATGGTCCGCGCCGACAGGCTGCACACATAAAACGCTGCCTGATCGTCCTTGCTGAGGCTGGATTCGCGAACCAATTTTTCCACCACCCGGCGCGCCAGGTACAAACGACGTTCATAGTCATCGTCAGCCTTCAGATCGGCGGGCCGCCCCACGAACACCTGTCGAAACGTGGGCATCGCCTCCTTGGCCGACGCGCCGATGTCTGACGCGTCGTAGGGCACGTCCCGCCATCCCAGAACCGGAAGCGACAGATCTCGGGCCGCCTGTTCAATCAAAGCCTCGCAGGTCTTGCGCGCCACGGCATTGGCCGGCAAGAACAAGTTCGCGACCCCATATCGACCCGCTGCTGGTAGGGCAAACCCCAGCCCAGCTTGGGCCTGCCGAAAAAACGAGTCTGGAATCTGGAACAAGATGCCCGCGCCATCACCGGTGTTGGCCTCGCAACCGCACGCGCCTCGATGGCCCAGGTTCCGAAGGACGGTCAGGGCGTCCGTGACGATCTTATTCGACTTGCGTCCCTCGATGTCGACTAGGAAACCGACACCACAGGCGTCATGTTCACGTTCAGAATCGTAAAGGCCTTGGTTCTCAGGTGCTCTCATCTTGGTTTTCTTTCCAGCCTTCCCCGACCATCCGTCGTGGTCTTGCCGTGCCCCTACCTGCACGCGGGTGAAGGTGGGGGTACGACCTGTGGCTGTGAACCCAGCAACCTAGCATCCTAGGCCAAGGGCTGTAAACCGGTGGCGAACAAGTCACCGGCCCCGATCCACATATGAAACAAACCTGGGGCTAATGTTTCCAACCGAAACAGAAACAATATTTGTGTATTTAATACTAAAATATATGTCGTTTTTTGATTTCATTGAGTAATGTTTCCAAATCATGAGAGCGCTTGTCGTCACATCAAAACCCACCACCGCTCTGACCGAGAAGGACTCCCCGGCCGCCGCCCTGAACGAATTGGGCTGTACGGTGGTGGCCGCCGGTTACGACCTGGACGACCTGCCCGATGACATCGAACACCCACGGCCTTCGGTCGTCGTGGTGGACGCCGGGGGCTTTCTTGAAGTCGGAAGGGCCGCAGTGCGCCGTATTCGCCAGGTCAGCTCGCTAGCGGACATCCCGATACTTCTTTGCATCGAAGTGTCGCGCCTGCCCAACCTGGACCCAGAATTGGGCGTCGACGACTTCGTGTTGTCTCCCATTGTTGGCCCTGAACTTTACGCCAGGGTGCGTCAGCTTGATTGGCGTCTGTCTTCATTCCGCGCGGCCGGTCGGATCAAACTGGGCGACCTGCTGATTGATACGGTGGCCGTCGAGGTCAGCTACAGGGGGCGCATCCTTAAGCTGCCCCGGCAGGAATTCCAGCTTTTGAAATTTTTGGCGGCGGGGGCCGGACGGGTGTTTACCCGGGAACAACTTTTGTCCCGGGTCTGGGGGTACAGGTACACGGGCAACACGCGGACCGTGGACATCCACGTCCGGCGCCTGAGGGCAAAACTGGGTCCCGGGGCTGAGATGATCGAGACGGTTCGGCACGTGGGATACAAGATGCGCCTACCCGGGGTTTAGCCGTATATCTTTGGAATGAGCCGCACGGAAGCCCCCACATCCCGGATCCGCGTCGCGTTCCAGGGAGAGCCTGGCGCCTTTAGCGAGGCCGCGGCTGTTCGCGCCTTGGGGGCAGCCATCGACGTCGTTCCCTGTCGCAGTTTCGACCTGATCTTCGAAAGTGTCGAAACTGGAACCGCCGATGTTGCGGTGGTTCCGATTGAGAACACCCTGGCCGGTTCGGTCATCCCCAACTTCGATCTTCTAGAACAACACGACGGCCTGACCATTTTCGATGAGGTCGTGGTGCGG
>JAYUUT010000210.1:0-2469 GCA_043754455.1 Myxococcales bacterium | reverse complement strand
AACGGGCGTCTGGGGTTCCATCGGCCCTGCGGCCTGCGACGCAGCCACCGTGGCGCGATCCAGTTCGTCCAAAAGAGCATCTTCTTCAGCGGGATCAGGTCCCGCGCCCACCCCTTTGACCGCTGGGGCAAAAGGCGTGGCGCCGGGATCGGGCACCCCAGGTTCGACCGGAGCGCCAGGTTCGACCGGAGCCTCTGGCGCGGGACCCGCCTTGCCATGTTTCGCCTCGACCTTCGCGGTGTTTTCGGCATTCAGTTCGTGGAATTCGCGCAAGGTCGGCAGTTCGGTAAGATCACGAAGGCTGAAAATTCGCAGGAATTCAGGTGTGGTGCCGTACAGCAACGGCCGGCCCACGTCTTCCTTCTTCCCGATAACCCGAATCAATTCGCGATCCAGCAAGGTTCGCAACACGGGGCCCGCGTCCACACCCCGAATGTCGTCAATTTCGGGCCGCGTGATGGGCTGTCGGTACGCGATGATGGCCAGTGTTTCCAGCATGGCCCGCGACAAACGGACGGGTTTTCCCGCTATCAGTTTGGACGCCCAGGGCGCGTTTTCGGTATTCGATCGCAAATGCCAGCCCCCCGCCAAGGCCACGACGCGCACACCGCTGTTCGTGCGTTTGGCCTGCAAGGATTCCAGGGCTTCTTCGATCAGGCGTGAATCACGTTCACGTAACAACCGTTTCAGATCGTTCATCGACAGCGCGCGGTTCGATACGAACAGCAGGCTTTCAATGACGGATTCGAGGCGATCAAACGGCACAGGCCCCACGTCATCAGGCCCCCCCGTTACAGCCGGGGCATCTGGATCTTCATCGGGAGACCCCGACGCGGCCCGGGCCCCTTCAGCGTCAGCGTCAGGTTCGGCTGCGACGACGGCCTCGTCCTCAAAGGCCGCCTCGACGGGCTCGGCCGCGGCCTCGACCTCAGGCTCCGATGCCACTTCGGCCTCCGGCTCCGACGCGGATTCAGCTACGGTTTCGGATTTACCCTTCTTGCGCTTCGCCATCACTCTGCTCCGGGGGGGTGGTTAAAGCGGCCTCAGTTTCCATCGAATCGTCGGACGTAATCTTCACGCGCAGGGCTTCGTCCAGGGACGCGCCTTCGCGCTGCGCGATGAAGAAAACTTCGGTAACGGGATCTTGCAACACGCGAATCAGTTTGGATTTCGCCAATTCCAATATCGCCAACAAGGTGACAACCAATTGATGACGAACCTCAACCTCGCCCGCATCCAGGTCAATCAAGGTGTCAAACCGAACCGTTCCCCCGGCCGCTTTCATTTTATCGACCAACTGGGCGATGCGTTCAGTGACCGATTGGCGATCAAAATGAACGTTGTGGGTCGCTTTGGGTTCAGCCTTCTTCAGGATGTCGCCAAACGCCGCTATCAGTTTCCACACCGAATGTTCGGCCAGACCCGCATCGACATCGCGGCCTTCGATGGTCACGCCGCGCCCAAATACGTTCCGACCCTCGACCGGACGATCACCCAACTGCGCGGCGGCGTCTTTGTATTTTTGGTACTCCAAAAGCCGGCGGATCAGTTCTTCCTTCGGATCCAGCGCTTCTTCTGATCCGTCCTCGGCGATGGCTTCGATGGGTTCAGGGTTGGGAACCAGTTCGCGCGATTTCAAATAGGCCAGCGTGGCCGCCATCACCAGATATTCGGCCGCGATTTCGACCGACAGCGTTTGCATGGTTTCCAGGTATTCCAGGTATTTTTCAGTGATGAAAGATATCTGGATGTCGACGATGTTGATCGCATGCGTCTTGCAAAGGTGCAGCAACAGATCCAGGGGGCCTTCGAATTCTGGCAACGCCACCCGGTAGGCCGCACTCGACGGAATGTCCCCGTCAGTTCCGTCAGGGCCAGCCGCGTTCGACGCGTCGTCGCTCACCGACCCGCCGCCCCGATCACAAGGCCCAAAAACCAATTCGACGCGACATGCGCCGGATACATCAGGGGCCCAATCAAACCAGTCAACAGCAACGCAAACAGGATAAGAAAGCCCCAGCGTTCCAGAAAATCCATCACGAATTGCATGGACCGGGGAAGCACCCATGCCAATACCTTGCCCCCATCTAGCGGTGGCATCGGCAAGAGGTTGAAAAACAGCAGCATCAGATTCAGCTGCACCAGGTATTTCAGCAGCCCCCCCGCCAGAGCCCCTGGCAACAGCCCCGTGCGCAGCCCCACGACCACGATCCCCGATACGAAACAGGCCATAAAAAGGTTCATCATCGGCCCCGCAATCGAGACCAACATCTGCCCCGTTGCCATCGAAAACCGGCGCGTGTAGTTCGTGGGCCGCGTCAAAACCGGCTTGCCCCAGGCAAATAGCCCCCCGCCCGCCAGGCCACCAATGAACGGAAACAGGACTGTGCCCATCCAATCAATGTGGTGAAGAGGGGACAGCGTTAGCCGTCCTTGCTGCCGCGGGGTGTTGTCGCCAAGCCGATCCGC
>JAYUUT010000209.1:0-4781 GCA_043754455.1 Myxococcales bacterium | reverse complement strand
CCGATGGGCGTGCCATCGAAGGCCCGGCTGATCTGACCGCGATTCTGGCATCGGATCGCGAGGTTTTTGTCCGGGGGCTGACCGAAAAGCTGCTGACCTATGCCTTAGGCCGAGGGATTGAACGGTTTGACCGCGCGCAAATCAAGAAGATCACGTCGGACGTGGCCGCAAACGGATATCATTCCCTAGGTCTGATTCTGGGGATTGTCCACAGCGTGCCGTTCCAGATGCGCAGAAAGGATCCGATTCGGTCATGAACATTCTGGGCAAACATCTAACAAGACGGACCCTTCTGCGGGGCGTGGGGACCACCGTGGCACTGCCATTTCTGGACGCCATGAACCCCGCGCGGGCAGCAACTGTTGCGCAAAAGCCCCCGACCCGGTTGATCTTCGTGTACGTCCCCAACGGCGTGACGATGAAGGACTGGACACCCGCTGAGACAGGGGGCGAATTTGCGTTTCCGAGGATACTGTCGCCGCTTGAAAAATTTCGCGACGATGTGTTGGTCCTGTCTGGGTTGGCCCACCGAACCGGGGCTTCAAAAGGCGCGGGGGACCATGCGCGTGCCAGCGCCACGTATCTAACGGGGGTTTGCCCCTTGCGCACCACGCGGGCTTCGGAGGTGGTGCTTGGGATCTCGGCTGATCAGGTGGCCGCCCACGCGATCGGCAGCCAAACGCGGTTTCCGTCGCTTGAACTAGGGTGCGAGGCAACGCGGTTGGTGGGCAGTTGCGACGCGGGATATAGCTGCGCGTATCAGGCAGGATTGTCCTGGCAGTCAGCAACAACGCCTTTGCCACTGGAAACCAATCCAAAACAGTTGTTTGAACGCCTATACGGCAGTCTAGACGCAGGACTTCCGCCCGCGGCACGGGTCCGCCTGAACGAAGATCGGCGCAGTGTTTTGGATTACGTCAACGGGCGCGCCCGCCACCTGGTATCCCGGGTTGGACCTGCCGATCGCAAAAAACTGGACCAGTATCTGACGGCGCTGCGGGAGATTGAAAAACGAATCCAGCATCCCACAGATGACAAAGGTCCCCCGGCGCCCGGTTTTGAAAAGCCCGATGGGGTTCCTTCCGATTTCGTTGAACACGTAAGGTTGATGCAGGACCTGCTGACGGTCGCCATGCAGGCTGACCTTACCCGTGTTGCAACCCTAAGTTACGGCCGCGAAAGCAGCAACCGATCATATCCCGAACTGGGATTCGCCGACAGCCACCATCCCATCACCCACCACCGCAACCTTCCTGATCTGGTCGAGAAGGTGACGAAGATCAACGTTCATCATGTTCAGCAGTTTGCCGCGTTCATCGACAAACTGGGCAAGATAGAAGACGGTGATCAATCGCTTCTGTACCGCAGCCAGATTGTTTATGGCAGCAGCCTGAGCGAGGGCAACAGCCATGACCACCTGAACCTGCCTATAGCGGTGCTGGGGCGGGGCAACGGCCGGATCAAAAGCGGCAGGCACCTGCGCTATCCCGAGACCCCCCTGACGAATCTGTTCCTGTCCCTGTTGGACACCATGGGGGCCACCGTGGGTAGTCTTGGGGACAGCACCGGTCGGCTGACAGGGTTGGGGTAGGACGTAGATGCGACAGGTTTTGTCGTAGGTGCCGCGTATGGTGTTTCCATGGCAATCGAAAGGAAATCAACCATGGACGACAGTTCTAAGAAAACCCCTGCAGCGGCCGCGCTGAACCAGACCCGTCAGGCGGCCGTGACGGCGGCTGTGGCAGAGGTTGAAAAACAGTTTGGCAAAGGCGCAATCATGCGGCTGGGTGATGGCGTTGCGGCAGATCCGGTACAGGTGATTTCGACGGGATCTTTGGGGCTGGATGTCGAACTGGGGACGGGCGGTTTGCCGCGGGGCCGGGTGGTGGAACTTTATGGGCCGGAATCGTCAGGGAAAACCACGCTGGCGCTGCATGTGGTGGCCGAGGCGCAAAAGGCGGGCGGGGTCTGCGCGTTCATCGACGCTGAACACGCCCTAGACGTGGGGTATGCGCGCAAGCTGGGGGTCAGGACGGACGACATGTTGGTTTCACAACCAGATTGTGGCGAACAGGCGCTGGATATCGTGGATATGCTGGTGCGATCGGGCGCGGTGGATGTGGTGGTGATCGATTCGGTTGCGGCCCTGGTGCCGCGTGCCGAATTAGAGGGCGATATGGGGGATTCACACGTCGGGTTGCACGCGCGGTTGATGAGCCAGGCCTTGCGAAAACTGACCGCCACCGCGTCCCGCAGCAAGACCATGGTGTTGTTCATTAACCAATTGCGCATGAAAATTGGCGTGATGTTTGGCAGTCCCGAAACAACGACGGGGGGCAACGCGCTGAAGTTTTACGCATCGGTGCGGTTGGATATCCGGCGCATCGGGGCGTTAAAGGATGGCGAAATCGTGGTGGGCAATCGAACGCGGGTCAAGGTGGTGAAGAACAAGTTGGCGGCACCGTTTCGCGAGGTCGAGTTCGATATTCTGTATGGCCAAGGAATTTCCCGCGCGGGCGAAACCATCGATCTAGGCGTGGCGGGGGGAATCATCGAAAAATCCGGGGCCTTTCACAGCTTCAAGGGCGAACGGCTGGGCCAGGGGCGCGACAAGGCCTGTGCCTATTTGCAAGAACATCCCGCGATGGCCGACGAGATCCGCCGCCTGTTGATGGAACGCCGGACACCACCTGCCGGACAGTCAGCATCACCGCGCGATGTCGCAGCGGCGTGACCCTCTAAGGCCGTATGGGGTCTTTTTCCTGAGGCGAAATGCCCGTTTGGGGCGGTTTTCTCTTAAATCGATTTGGCCCGGATCGAACCTAACGGCCGAAAATCTTGGCGTAAATCAGGCCGCTGGCCAATTCGTCCGCCACAACGACAGCGACTTGACGGGATAGTTTCTCGGTCACCATAGCCAAAAGCGGGGCGACGCCGAGGACCTTTTCGCCATAAATGCCTAGAATGGGTTCACGCCGGAGCTGGTCGAAATCGGCTTGCTTCAGGTCGGTGACGAAACCGGAAATCGCACTAGGCATCAGGAGATCCTCGATGGAACCGTAGTTCGGATCCTCCAGCGGCGTGGCGGCCATGACCAACTGATTCACGGCGATTTTGTCCATGATCCACTGCCCGGTCGTGGTGCTTCGAAGCTTCCCCCGAATTGCCAACAGCGGTGCCCCTTCCAAACCCAGGACATACAGATCCTTGTCGAGACTTGGAAGATCAGCCATCAGGGAGGCTAGATTGTTGGGGGTGGCAGAGGTCATCCGGGTCAGTAGTTCGGTTCTGTACGCCGCGTGGGCCGAATCCCAGGAGACGTTGGGGCCAGACCAGAACTGCGCCGTCACCTGAGCAAATCCTAAGGGAACGCTTAAGGTCTTGACGTCGGATGTCCCTACCTTCCAGATAAGTTGAAAACTGCTGCTGCCGGGATCCAATACCAATTTGTTGGGGGCATTTCGGGTTACTGAAAGATATCCGTACAACCCTTCGGTTTCTGCCGATGCAAGATCCAATGTCACACCCGAAGTGATAAGTACCTTGTCCGCGATGTCTTTCGCATTAAGAGCCCGCCGGGCCCATTCCCCCGTTGTGGCCCCCACCAGGGTTCCGCCATCCAATTTGCATATGTCGGCCAGCTCCCGCAACGCCGACCCCAGGGCGTCAATATCTTCGTTCGGCAGGGCTTTTTCCCGAATTCCGGCGTCAGCGAAGGCGTCGAACACTTTGACGCCGACGTCGAGTTTTGCGCTGCAGTGACGTTCTTGCCTCAAAGACAATGGATTGCCCTTTTCAATGCTGGCCACCAACAGTTTGAGCGATCGACTCCCCGCCTCGATTCCGCAATATACCAACCGACCCGGCGGTGGGATAATGGGCTTGGTTTTGTCTGACACAGTCGTGCAGGAAGCCGTTTTTGTGGCCTTGGTCGGCTGAAGATCAGAGGCGAAGCTGTCCACTGGACTGTCCATAGGGCCGTCGGTGACATTTTTTCGTGGCCCTACGTCGGTCATCTCAACAACATTTTGGGGGATGTCTGCGGCCATTTCAGCGACATCAACCCCGGCGGAAGGCACGATGTCCGCGGCTTGGTCGGGAATTGCGGCTGCCATCTGTGTATCCAGGATGACGCGGACCTGAGTCTCCGGCTCGTGGTGATTGTCGGCATCATAGGACACGCCATCCGGGGAGGCGTCAGCGCCAAGCGGCCCTGTCACTCCTTTTGTACAGCTTGAGGCCAACACGGCAGTCGCAAGGAGCACTAAGGTGCCGCAGAGGTGTGAGAATCCCAAAAGGAATCGCATTTGAAGCAGTCCTGCAATGATTGGACCGTCACTATCAATAATACGCCTGCCCAGAACGCTCACAACGAATGGACGGCCAGTCCTGGGCTATGGTCAAACGGAATTGAAACCTGATTCGGTTGTCACCGTTGCAACCACCGTGATGACGACGCTTTTGGACGCGGGGGTGCGGCTTTTTTCGGCGTAGCTCTCTAGCGGCACAAGCGGGTTGGTTTCGGGAAAATAGGTGGCCGCACAACCCACGGGAATTTCGTATGGCACAAGGGCGAAGCGGGTGACAGTGCGGCGGCGGCCTGCGAAGTCGCTGTGCAGATCGACAACCTGCCCAGGCTGCAACCCCCGCGCGGCGATGTCGGTCGGGTTCATCAAGATCACCCGGCGCCCGCCCTTGACACCCCGGTATCGATCATCCAGCCCGTACACCGTGGTGTTGAACTGATCGTGGCTGCGGATGGTCATCATCTGCAATTCGTT
>JAYUUT010000208.1:0-7268 GCA_043754455.1 Myxococcales bacterium | reverse complement strand
TGTGACTTAGGTTTCCAAGCGCCTTTGCAATCCCAAAATCGGTTACACGAACGGTCCCGTCAAATCCGATGAGGATGTTCTGGGGGGACACGTCCCTGTGTACGAGTCCGACAGCGATGCCATCGGCGCCGCGCGCTTCGTGCGCCGCGTGAAGGCCCCGCATAGCCTCCAAGGCAATCCGCGTGGCAATTTGCACGGGAAGGCGGTTTTTTGTCTGGCCACATTCCTCCATCACTGTTGCCGTCGAAACCCCTTCGACGTAGTCCATGATCAGAAACGGTCCTTCGTTGTCTTCACCAACATCAACAACGCTGACCACGTTGGGATGTCGCACAAGACCAGAAAGACGCGCTTCGTCGATAAACATACGACGAAACGATGTGTCGTTTCGATGCTGAAGGTGCAGGCGTTTTCGGGCGTACAACCGCTGAAAATGGCCCTCGTCTCGCATGACAACTTCGACGTAACCCATCCCGCCCACAGCGACGTCACAAATCCGCCGATAGCTGGCGCTGTTCGATGTAGGAGCGCTTGATGCCAAGGACCGACAAGCATAATCCGCCGCGGCGCAAAGGCACCTCGAACGGGCGCCAACCCCGTAAGGCAGAAAGGGGAGCGATTCAGGGTAACGTCGCACAATGACGCTATGCTTGACGCGCTGGTTGATTCTTGCGGCGGCCTGTTTTGGCATCGTTCACGGCGCATCGGCCGCGACCTATTCCGTCGACCAGAAGCCCGAGGCCGGCGAGAAAATCGCGCCGCAGCATTACCGTTTTTATATTCCGGACGGCGTGGCGATCGTACGCGCGGTCATTATCCACCAGCACGGCTGCGGGCGCGGCGACTGGAACACCGGCTGGGACGTTCATTGGCAGGCGCTGGCCGACAAGTGGGATGCCGCCCTGGTGTCGCCTTGGCTTGAGGGCGATTGTGGCAACTGGTACAACCCATCGAACGGAAGCTTCCGGGCGCTGACCGACGCCCTGAAGGCCATCGGCGATCAAAGCGGCCATCCCGAACTGGTGAACGCGCCGTTTTGTATCTGGGGTCATTCGGGGGGCGGTGATTGGGTGGCACAGATGATGCGGCAACACCCGACGCGCATCGTGGCCGCTGTTTCGCGTTCTGGCGGCGCCGATCCCGGATCCGTCGCTGATGGAATTCCCGCGCTGCTGGTGCGGGGCAGTGACAAGGATATTGGTACGGACGTGCGGAAGTGGTTTAACAGCGCCCGTCCACGCGGCGCCCTGGTGGCGTTGGCCCGTGATCTCGACCAATGGCACGAATGTGGGGATTTGCGTGTTCTCGCCATTCCGTTCTTTGATGCGTGCCTTGCGCAGCGCTTGCCGCCGGCCACCACGTCCGCCGTCACGTTGAACCCGGCTTCAGCGCAAACCGCGTGGCTGGGCGATCCAGCGTCCTTCCAGATCACCAGCGCCGCCACCTACGCAGGCGACAAAATGATGGCCAACTGGCTGCCCACCCAGGTTATTGCCCAGAAATGGAGCGAGTTCGTCAACCCCCTGAGCGCGCATCACACAGGCTGGTCCACCGACACCACGGCACCTGACAGCGCGCCGTGGGACGTGACGGCAAGCCTTGAGGGAAAATCGATCACGCTGTCGTGGCAAGCGCGCGCTGATCTTGAAACCGGCATCAAATCCTTCACTATCTACCGCGACGGGATGCGTGCCGGGACCTTGGGCGGCAAGGCCAATTCCGACAACATGGGCGGCGGTTTTTTTCAATGGGGCGCGTTCGGTGACGAAGCAAGCCCCGGCCCGGCCTGGCCGAATCCACCCGTCCGGTGGCCGTTCCCAGCTATGTGGACTGACACCGCTGCAGTCGATGGTCCACACCAGTATCAGATAGCGACCGTAAATGGCCAGGGCCTAGAAGGTCCCAAAAGCGTGGCTATTCCGGTCGCAGCAGGTGCCAGTGCCGACGGCGAAGCACCAACCCTGTCAGTCACAAGCCCGGTCGCGGTGGCGGGCGGCGCAACCGGCAAGTGGGCCGCACAGACGCCAACGGTGGCGCTGACAGGAACCGCGGCCGACAACGTGGCGGTGCTTGCGGTGCTGTGGTCAAACAACCGGGGCGGAAGCGGCGCGGCCACGGGAACGACGTCATGGACGATTCCATCAGTCGCACTTGCGACCGGCGTCAACACAATCCACGTGACCGCGTTCGACGGTGCCAATCACGCCACCACCGCGACACTGCTCGTGGGCAGCACAGTTGGCAACATAGGGGGCACCGCACCTTTGCCCGCCGGATCGCCCGACGGGGGCGCGGGGGCAAATGGCGGCGCCGGAGGGCGGACAACGACAGATGGGGGCCGGGGCGGCGCATCGGGGACCGGCGGCCCATCCAATCCACAACCGGGCGCCACCGGAGACGCAGGAGCTGCTGGGGTTCAAGGGCGGGACCCTATGGCGGGCGCTGGTGGCAGCCGTGGCGGGGGGATGGGGGGGGTGGGAACGCCGGGCACCGCGGGAAGCAACGTGGATGCGAACGGAGGGGCGATTGATTCGTCATCCGACGGCGGCTGCAGCTGCGACGCCGGGGCGCGCCCCCGATCGGCCGCTGGTGGCGGAATCTGGTTCGTCCTCGCGGGGGTTGCCCTTTCGATCAGCTTTAGAAGCCGAAATCGAGGATCGTCTTCACGGTCCCGTGTGCAGAAATCCGTCGGCGATGGACCCCGGCGGATCAGGGAATGCCACTGACCGACACCGGCGTCGAACGCTTGTCCAGACTTCCGTCGCCGATCTGGCCGTTGTCGTTGTCGCCCCAGCAAGAGACAGCGCGATCGCGGTGAAGGGCGCATACGTGCACGGCACCAGCGGCAAGCGAGATGGCATCGGTCAGCCCTAACACCGGCGCCGGGCGCTGGCGGACGAGGCGGACGCCCGTGCGACCATCGCCAAGGCTGCCCCAGTCGCCGCGTCCCCAGCAGAGCACCCTACCCCCTCGTACGACCGCGCAGGCCGCTCCTCCCAGCGCGGCCAGCGCCACAGCGTCGGCAATACCGTCCACAGGAAGAGGGACGGCAGAAGAGAGCACGCCTAGCGGTTGAGCGATTTGGCCGTCCTCGTTGTCGCCCCAGCAGAGAACGTCACCACCCCTGCGGATCGCGCATGCGAACTTCGACCCAACTTTGATAGCGGTCGCATCCTCGAGGCCGCGAACCAACACGGGCCCGACCCGCACCTCGGTGGTGCCGTCGCCGAGCTGACCGAGATCGTTGAGGCCGAAGCAGGCGACGTGGCCGCTGCGCAGGCGAGCACAGACGGTGTGACCGCCGGCCGAAACGTCCACCACGTCCGCCAGCCCCGGCACCTTATCGGGCCGGGCGCGACGGGGTGAGGCTGTAACCCCGAGTTGCCCGTCGTGGTTGTCGCCCCAACAGGAGACCGTCCCATCCAATCGCAGCGCACAGTTGAATTCGTTCGTGGTGGCCAGCGCGCGCACGTCGGCGAGGCCCGGCACGATTACGGGTGACAGTGAGGCGGCAGGGGCCTCGACGCCGAGTTGCCCTTCGGCGTTGCGTCCCCAGCAGGCCACGCGCCCGCTCGTGCGGATTGCACATGTGTGAAACGTTCCCCCGGCCGCCGCGACGATGTCGTTGACACCGGAAACGCGCGTCCGGATCGGCCGACTCTGGGTGGTGCCGTCACCGAGTTGTCCCTCGTTGTTTTTTCCCCAGCAAAATAGATCGCCAGCGCGGGTCGCGCAGGTATGCCAGACGCCGCCCCAGACCGCAACGTCAGGTGACCGGATGGGCGTCCCGAACAAGGCCAGCAGCACACCCGCCGCGATCACCGAGCCGCCGCCGAAAGCGGCGATATGGCCCCAGCGTCTTCGCGGCGGGTGAACGGCCGCGTCGGCGCGAGCCATCCCCTCGGCCACCGCGTCGGCGCGGGCGGCCCGGACGTGGCCCAAAGTCAACTGCAAGTACGCCGCAAGATCGAAGCGATCACCGTCGGTCTCGAGACCAGCCAGCAGCGCCTCCAGCCGCTGTGCAACCTCAAGAGCCGTGGCCGGACGATCGGCCGGGTCCTTGGCGAGGAGCTCGAACAACAGGCCTCCGAGCTCCGGCGGCAGGTCGGGTCGCAGCTCCCCCACGTCGGGCTGTGGCTCGTCCAGAATGCGGCGGGCGGTGTCGTCAACCTCGCCCTCGCGGTACAGCCGCTGACCCGCGAGCAACTCGTACAGCACGACCCCCAACGAAAAAAGGTCACTCCGTCGGTCAGCCGCGCGGAAGCTCAGCCGCTCGGGTGCCATGTAGCCCACGTTCCCGCGCAAAAGCCCGGTCGAGGTTCGGTTGGCGGCGCCGATCGCCTTGGCGATCCCGAAGTCAGTCACACGCACGACACCGTCGAAGCCCACCAGGATGTTTTGCGGCGAGACGTCGCGGTGTACAAGATCCAAAGGTCGACCGTTGGGGCCGCACAGTTCGTGGGCGGCGTGTAGCCCGCGCGCGGCTTGAGCAGCAATTGTCACCGCCACGATCACAGGCAGGGACCGGCCTGTCGGGGCGAGGTTTTGGATAAGCGTCGCCGCCGACACGGCGTCTACGTACTCCATCAGCAGGTACGGGCCGTCCTCGTCCTCGCCAACGTCCAACACGCCGACCACATGGGCATGTTGGATGAGTCCAGCAAGACGGCCCTCCTCGACAAAGAGCCGCACCACATCGGGATCTCGGCGCAAGGCGGGTTGCGGACGCTTGCGCGCATACAGGCGGCGGAACGTGCCTTCCCGGCGAAGCACGACTTCGATGGTCCCCATCCCGCCAGCGGCAAGCGCGGTGACGGGTTCGAGCCGGGCGGCGCCGCGAGCGCGCCGAGTGGAAGATGTCATCGCGCCGATTGTATACTCGCGAGCATGGGCGAGGCCACGGATCCCGTCGACACGGTCAAGGCCTTCCTTCACGGCCTGCCCGTCGCGACGCTTCCGAGCCCGGATGAGCTCCTGCAAGCCGCTGGCGGGCCGGGCGCTGCGCGGGCCGCTCTCGCCGCTGCCGAGTTGGCCCGGGCGGGTTGGTTGCTTGCCGATGACGACGGCGCCCAAAGATTCCTGGACGTTGCGCGGACGTTGGCGCCCGCCGATAGCAACGAGGCGACCGCGCTTGCGTTGTGGGCGGCCGAGCTGTGGCTCGCGGTCACGCAGGGCACGGCGGGCGACATCGATGCTGCGACGCATGAGCTCCACCGAAGGGCTGTCGCCGCCCGGCTACCGTTACGAGCCGTCGAGGCAGTCGCGATCAGCGCCTGGGCGGCGCTCGGCGAGGATCGCGTCCCACAGGCGATCGACGCCGCCCGCCGCGCCTCCCGCATGGGCCGCACGGAGGCGCTGCCCGAGGCCGAATGGCTCGCCAATCTGGCGTTAGCACGCGCCCGTAGACACGGAGGCCGTCCGCACCTTGCCATACGGATCCTCGTCGCACTGACGCAGACGGCACCGCGCCCGTGGTGGGGCGCCCTTGCATGGGAGCTGGCGCTTTCGGGAGCGTCCGATCGCGCGGCGGCCCTGCTTGAGGGTCAGCCTATCGATACGCCCCCCCTACAAGACGTCGCCGGGCGCGCAGCCCGCGCGCTGGTCACGGTGCTGGCGGCGGCGCGGGACGGACGCCGGGATCGTCTCGACGACGCCCATGCCGAATTGACGGCACTGATCGGGGGTCGCAGTGCGATGGCACGAGAAGCGGCGGGACTGGTCGCGGCGCTGGATCCCGATCGCCCGGTGCCACCCGCCCTGGCCGACTGGGCGGAGGGCCGCGCGACGGCGTTGCCGGGAGGCTTGCAGGGCGCCGCCGGCGTTGCCGCCGGGACGCCCACGGCGATTGTGCTGGCGCGTCCCGGGCATCTCGCCCGCCGCGTACTCGCGGGCGGCGCAGGATTGCTCGCCGCCCTCGGGGCCGATCCGGGCACACTCGTCGGCTCTGCGCACGAGCACTACCGTACCGATCAGGGGCTCGCGGTGCTCGCGCTCGCTGGGCCGGCCGGCATTTCGCTGCAGGAACTTTTCCGCGCCGTCTACCTCATCTCGTTCGTACCCCGGGTACACGAGGGCATTTTGCGCGTACTCGCCCACCGGATGCGGCGGCGGCTCGGCGACGGGGGTGAGATCACACGTGAGGGCGAGCGTCTCAGTCTGATCGTGCGCCGAGCGCTGGCGCTGCCCGATCCACGATGCACCCGGCCCACGGAGGACGCGGTGCTGGAACTGCTCGCTGCGCTCGGGCACTGTCGATCAGAGGACGTGGCGGCGCAGCTCGGGATCTCCGTGCGATCGGCCCAGGCGGCGCTGCGACAGTTGGTCGACGAGGGCGCTTGCCTGCGCGATGGGAAGGGCCCGGCCGTGCGTTACCGGGTCGACGACACCACCTTCGCCGACCCGACCCGACCCGACCTCATGGCGAGGTGATTCCGCCCGAACCTTGCTTAGGTCAGCACCGTGGGACCACTGCACAGATCAGCGTCGCCGATGGTTTTCAGTGGCACACCCATGAACTGCGCGATCGCAAGCAAGACATCGTTGTGCGCAGCATTTTTGGCGTCGAAGACACGCCCGCCCTTAATGAGACCGTTGGTCGCGCCGGCTATCAGCGCGGGGATTGGGCTCGGGTTGTGGTTGCCGTCGGACATCTCCGAGGCGACGAGCACGCAGGTATTATCGAGCAACGAACCGCCCGCCTCGGGCGTGGCCTTCAGCTTCTTGATAAAGCTCGCGGTTTGCTCGGTGAACCAGGTCTGAATCTTCTTGAACTGTTCATCGGCCGGCCCGGCCCCGGCGTTGGCGTGCTGGATGTTGTGGTGCCCCGGGTTGGTCGTAAAGCCCAGCCACCAGAAGAAGCAAAGAATGTCCACCGAGGCCAGCCATTGAAATGTCGCCAGACGGGTCATGTCGCAGTTGATCGCCTGGTACAGGAGCTCCAACTGAAGCTTCGCCGCGGTCGGGACATCGCTCTTGCCACTGGCCGACGTCGCCACGAAATCCTTTTCGCCCTCCTTAGCCGGGGCCGTTACGCCGTCGCGGGTGATCCTCGGCAGCTCAAGCGGCTCGCACGTTTTGCTGTCTCGTCCCACCGGCGCCATGCCCGGACCCCCGAGTTGCTTTTCCAGTTCGCGCAAGGACGTCAGGTGCTGATCGAGGACACGCTTCTCCTGCGGGCCCGACGCGCTCCCAATATTTCCGATTTGCTTACGGACGTAGTCGAGGAGACTCTTCTTGCGCGCCAGAGTCGTCGCGGCGTCTTTCGGATC
>JAYUUT010000207.1:0-9366 GCA_043754455.1 Myxococcales bacterium | reverse complement strand
CACCCTGGCCGGTTCGGTCATCCCCAACTTCGATCTTCGAGAACAACCCGACGGCCTGACCATTTTCGATGAGGTCGTGGTGCGGGTGGTGCACAACCTTATTGCTCCGCCGGGCACGACCCTTTTGGGCCTGCGAAAAGTTCATTCTCACCCGGTTGCTCTGGCCCAGTGTGAAACTTTCCTCAAAGCGCATCCCCACTTGGAGGTGCTGCCCGCCTACGACACAGCGGGGGCCGTTAAAATGATCATGGAGGGCGGACGTTTGGACGAGGCGGCGATCGCCGGGGCTGCGGCCGCCGCGCGGTACGGCGGACAAATTGTCGCGGCTGAAATCGAATCAAACCCCCAAAATTTCACACGATTTTTCTTGGTAGCAAAGCCCGATCGTGCCCACACGCTCCGCCCCCCGCCGCAGCCGGATCGTCCCTACAAGACCAGCATTTTGTTCCGGGTGGCCCACAAACCCGGATCTTTATTCGCAGCCCTAGCTGCCTTTGCCCAAGGGGGCCTCGACCTAACGAAAATTGAATCAAGGCCCATTCCGGGACGCCCCTGGGAATACTCGTTCTACCTCGATTTTCTGGGGAACCAGACCGACAAACCGGTCCAAACCGCCATCCAAGCGCTGCGGCAGGAATCCGAGGTCGTACGTGTTTTAGGGTCGTATCCTCGGGCCGAGGTACCGGGCCTAACCCCCTGACAGCCCACGGGCCGCGGCTTGCCCGCGGGAAAACACTCGACTAGTCTTCCTGTGGTATTGCGTTTAATGCCTACCGAGTTGGAGGACTATCTATGAAATTAGCATCACATAAGAAATTGCTGGGGCTCGCCCTGTTGGTCACCGTGGGCGTTGCCGCGTGCACGGAAGACGCCAAGAAGAAGGCGGCTGCGCCTGATGGAGCAACGTCCAGTTCGGACGGATCTGCGGCAAGCGCGGGGTCCGGTACAGACGGTCGTGCTGTTGGGGGATCGGGCGCGGGCGGCGCGATCGGTTCAGGAGGTACGATAGGTGCAGGAGGCGCACGACCCGGCGCGGGGACAGGCGGCACCCCCGGCACAGGCGGCACCCCCGGCACAGGCGGCAGCACCCCATTGCCCCTGCGAGACGCCGGAGTGGATACAACCCCGGCCACGACCGCAGACGCCGCCCCGGTTGGAATGCCCAGCCCCGCGCCATTCGCTGGAACGTCTATTGGCGCCCCCGGCGTCACGAACGAAGTTCTGATGATTTCACCCATGGGCGAATCGCAGTCCCTGAAGATCACGTCTAGCGGCGCTGACATCGGCGGTGCGGCGGACAGCTTTCACTTCACCTGGCTGAAGGCCACGGGCGACATAGACATCATCTCCCGCATCAGCGCGATGACGAACCCAGAAATGATGGCCAAGGCGGGGGTGATGATCCGCGCCAACGCCATGCCAGGTTCGCAAAACGCCTTCTTAGCGGTGTTGGGCGATACCACGGTGGGTGGTCGATTCCAGTTCCGCAAAACGGCGGGCGGCATGACAGACGCCACCTTGGTCGACTTGGGAACCCGCGTGGGACAGTTTTTACGGCTGCGCCGCGAGGGCAATAAGATCACGGCCGCAAGGTCGTCGAACAAGCTGAACTGGTTCACCATTGGCGATGTCACGTTGGATGGCCTGCCCGCCGAAGCCTTGATTGGCATCGCGGTCGAATCCCACAAGGCCGATGCCCCGCTTGAAATCGAGGTCAACAGCTTGCGCGTGAACAACCTGTTCGCGGCGGCCGGAACCAGTTCTTGGGCGCAAGAAGAAGTTGGCACCGTGGGCACCATCGCGATTGCAAACGGAACCAAGATCGCCCTGACGTCGTGGGGCCAGCCCTGGACACTGGGCGACAAAGATCCGGCAATGAATATGGCGGGACGCGACTTCCTCCAATTCGTGTTCAAGCTGGCCGAGGCACGCGACAGCACGGCTGTGGTCAAGGTGGAAAGCCTGCAAAACACTGACCCCATGGCGCGTACGGGCCTGATGGTCCGCGAAAACACCGCAGTCAACATGATCTCCCGCAGCGCGCCCTTTGCCATGATCAGCGTCACCGCAGGCAAGGGCGTGGAATTCCACAGCCGGGGCCTTTCGCCGGGCGCCAACATGGTCCCAGGTATTGCGGTTGGCATGGTCGCCGCGAACGTGGCCGCCCCGGTGTGGTTGAAGTTGTCCCGCACAGGGAGCGAGTTCACGGGTTCGTATTCGAAAGATGGCAGCAACTGGACCAGGCTTGATTCCGTCAAGATGTTGGCGTTCTCGGACAACCCCGCGTTTGGCGTGGCTGCGTCGTCCTGGAACCCCGCCGCCTTGGCCCAAAGCACGGTCGACAACCTGTGGCTTGGCACGGGCACGCCGCCACCGGCTCCGGACGGTGGCCCCGTGGTTGTGACCCCTGATGCGGGCGTCAGCGCCGATGCGCCGGGTGCCATCGACGCGGTCGTGGGCAACTAACCGACACGCAAATGACACCGCTGGTGCGCCGGGCCCTGGGGCTCATTCTCGTGCTTTTTTTGGGCTGCTCACGCGGAGCCAAAAGTCCCGACGAGGCCTACGCCCGGTTCGCAGCGGCCGTGAGGGCGAAAAACGGGATCAGCCTCTTCGCGGCGCTGGATCTGCAAACCCAGTGGTCCTGGATGAGCTTGCGGCAGATGCACCGGGAGGCCCTGGAGATCATTTTGACAAGGTACCCCGAGGGCGCGCGTGAACGAGAGGCGAATCGGTACCGCCAAGGAGCCGAAGCTGCGGGTGATGCAGAGTTCTTCGCCGGGTCGCTTGATGCGAGCATCTGGGATGATATCGGCAAAGGCATGCCCATCGGGGGCATGCCTCTCGTCACGATGTTGAACGAGACCGAGGCCACGGCTACGACGCCGGACGGACGCAAACTGTTGTTTAGGCTGGGCCCTAAAAAGAGCGCGGGCTGGGGATTCGCGGGCCTATCAGAAGCCGCCGAATCGCAAAAACGTCGAATCGCCAACAATCTGGAAACCGTGCGGGCAAGTGCCGCTGATTTCGATCGGGCCGCCGCTCGTGGAACGCCTTAACGATGGCCCGCGCGCGTGGCAATGCTGGCGATGTCGATGACGAGTCACAGCTTTCGCTAGGCGGACGGCTTTTCGGATCGCCATCCCTAACGGTTGATCCGGTGGTGGTGGCGCCGCCGGCACCGAAGGTCTACGGTGTCGGGGAGCTGGTGCGGGCCGCGAGGCTGACAATTGAATCGCGGTTTTCGGACTTCCGGGTGGAAGGCGAAATTTCGGGGTTCAAACGATCGGGGCCGGGGCATTTGTATTTCACCCTAAAAGACGGCGAGGCCCAGCTTGATTGCGTGATGTTTGCGCGCGAGGCCGCCCGATTGAAGGTGCCCATCGACGAAGGTCTGCAGGTGCGGTGCCGGGGACGGCTGACCATCTATGAAGGCCGCGGCAAGTTTCAGATGTCGGTGACCGAAGCCGAGCCCGCAGGTGCCGGCGCGCTGGCGGTGGCGTTCGAACAGCTAAAGAAGCGCCTGAATGCCGAAGGATTGTTCGCGGCTGAAAGAAAACGTCCGATTCCCTTTCTGCCCCGGCGGATAGGCGTCGTCACATCCCCGCAGGGGGCCGTCATCCGCGACATCGTTCGGGTGGCCGAGCGCCGGTTTCCTGTTCCCATTCTTCTAGCCCCCGCCGTTGTGCAGGGGGACGGGGCTGCAGCACAGATCCTGTCGGCCTTGCGGCGGCTGCAAACAGTGTCGGACGTGGATGTCATCATCATCGCGCGGGGGGGTGGATCCATGGAGGATTTGTGGGCCTTTAACGATGAGGCCTTAGCCCGCGGCATCGCTGCGTGCCGCGTGCCTGTCATTTCAGCGGTGGGGCACGAAACAGATTTCACCATCGCGGATTTTGTCGCAGATCTGCGCGCCCCCACACCGTCAGCAGCGGCTGAAAGAGTGGTGCCCGTTCTAAGTGATTTGCAGGCCGAAATTGCCGTCATCCGGCGGCGCCTGCACCGGGGCGCAACGGCCCATCTGGCTGACCGCAGGTTGCGCCTGGAACGGATGCGGGGGCGGCTGGGCGAGCCACGACGGCTGCTGGACGAAAAGCGCCAGCGGCTGGACGATCTTGTGAACCGCGGCGCTTCGCTGCTGAGGGTGGCCCTGTCGAGACGTCGCCAAGGATTGCGCGCCGTCGAAACACGTTTGTTTCTTGCCCATCCCCAAAGACGAATCGCCGATCAACGCACGGCTCTGTCCCAAATCAAACAGCGACTGCACACAGCAGGTGTCGTGGGCCTTACCCGGCGGCGGTTGATGCTATCGGAGCTGCGGGCCAAACTAGAGGCCCTGTCGCCCCTCCAGGTTCTTGATCGTGGATACAGCGTCGCTCGTTTGCCCGACGGGCGTGTGTTGGGATCGGTGGCCCACGCGGTACCTGGTCAGGATTTTCGCATCACCATGCGCGATGGCGAGGTTGAAGCGCGGGTCACAGGCACAAAGCCCCGCAAGGGATTATGACCATCCGAGGCGCAGTTCTAGGAGGGGACGTCAGCCGCAGCCGATCTCCGGCGATCCATCGGGCCGCGTTTCGTGCCCTCGGAATCAAAGGCGAATACGAAAACCACAGCGTCGATGCGCGTGGGTTCAAGGCCCTGGTGCGGCGCCTGGCCCACGAGGGTGTCGGGTATGTCAATGTCACGATTCCGCACAAGCGCGCCGCCGCCAAAATGGCGACGCGCCCGTCACGGCTGGTGAGCGACTTGGCCGCGGCGAACACGTTGATCTTTCATTTCAACCCAACAGGTCGTCTGGACATACGGGCGGAAAACACCGATGGATACGGGTTGTTAAAGGCACTGGGGGATTTGGGGGTCCATGATTTGCACGGTCAGAAGGTCGTCATGGTCGGCGCAGGGGGCGCGGCGGCCGGGGCCCTCGCAGCGTTGCTGTCCCGGGGTGCGCGGGTGCATGTCATGGCCCGGCGGCCCGCCGTCGCCTCCGCACTGAAACGACGATTCCCCCTGCGGTTGCGCCCGCGCATCACGGTGTCGACGTGGACGGCGCGGGCCCTGGCCGCCTCTCTGGGGGACGCCATCGCCATGATCTCGGCGGTCCCCGCATCGGCCTGGGCGACTGACGACGCGCGCACTGGGCTTGCAACGCTGTCCCGGCAGGTTTCAGTTTTGGAAATGGCGTACGGAGACACAACACCGTTGGCGGTGCAAGCCCGCCGTTTCCGGGCCCCCTACCAGGATGGACTTCCGATGCTGGTTCACCAAGCCGCGCGCGCCGTCGAAATGGTGATGGGTTTTTTGCCCCTCGCCGACCCCTTGCTGCGCGCCGCAAGGCGGTCTTAGAATTCTACGCCGCGCGGGCCTCTGCGAAGGTGTGCAGGAACCGGTTCGTCACCAACATTTTTCGGCCCGTCAGTCGCACCATACCCTGCCTCGCCAGCTCAGCCACCAAGCGGGACACGGTCTCACGGCGGGCGCCAATCAGGCTGCCTAGTTCCTCCTGGGTCGGGCAACGGCGGATCGTGGTGCCCTCAGCGCACGACTCGCCTTCTTCACGGCAGAACCGACTGATTGCGCGAAACAGCCGCGATTCAACATCGTCCAGCGCCAAAGCGGCGGCCAACGCCTGCGCCCGACCCGCCTGCCGATCCAGGTCGCGCATGACGGACATCGACACCTCGGGGTGGGCCCGCAGGATCGCAGTCAGTGCTTCTTTGTTCAGAAGCAACAACAAACAGTTGTCGCCGGACTTCCATTGGTTGGCCAAGCGCCCCGGATTGTCGAACAGCCCCTCGACAACAATTTCACCCGCGCGATAGGTTTCTACCGTCAGTTCGCGCCCGAACGCGGACCGTCGCACCGCCCGCATCCGGCCCTTGACGATCAGGGCCGCGACGCTGGCTGACGAGCCTGCCGCGGCCACCACCCTATTGGTCGCAAACGAGTGCAACGACGCCCCGTCTGCCAAGGCTGACAGGTCGGCCGGGGATAGCGACGCGAAATGCGTCGCCCCCCGTAGGACCAGAAGGACAGATTGAACGACCGGATTTTCGTGCAATGAGGCCTGGATTTCTGGGGCGAAAGTGAAGGTATGCATAGGGGGGCTCTCCTTGGGGGAACGCCGATACCCCCTGCAACCTGCATACCACCCACCTTAGTGCCCGACTTTCCGGGGCCTTGGCGTCTTGGCTGCGACCCCGTTGTTAGGTTCCAACCGTCCCAGTTGGTGGAAAGTGCGACAGATCCGTCGCGTTCGCGTCGGGCCGAACATCAAATGGACATCCCCGAGGCTGGGGTGTGCGACAACCACGGCCCGACGCCGGGAACCTTGCTAACACTGCGAATACACGCGGCGCTCATTTTAGGATCACCATGGCCAGTCGTTTTGTGATTTTTCTCTCCGTTGTTCTCCTTATCGTGGGGGGAACACACTTTTATTTTTGGTCCCGGCTCGTTCGGGACACGCAGGTACCGTTCCCGTACCGGCCGTGGGCCAGCGTCGCCTTGGTCACCCTGGCGGCAAGCCTGCCGTTTTCCTTCGTCATGGCGCGTCGGTTGTCACCGGATCTGGCGCGGTTCTTCGCCTGGCCCGCCTTCCTGTGGATGGGCTTCATGTTCGTCCTCCTGGTGTTGCTGGTGGGCGCGGATCTGTACCGGTTGGCGGCCTTTGTGGGGGCCAAGGTGACCGGCCAGGCGGTCGCCGATCCCGAGCGCCGGACAATGCTAGCGCGGCTGCTGGGCGGGGGCGCAGGCCTCGGCGCTGGGCTTATTGGCGCGGCGGGAGTCGCCGCAGCCCGATCCCTGGTGGTGCGGGACGTGCCGGTGACACTGGCGCGATTGCCCCGATCGCAGCACGGGACCACCATTGTCCAGATCACGGATTTACACGTGGGACCAACTATCGGACGTGGCTTTGTTGAAGATGTCGTCCGCCGGGTCAATGCCCTGTCGCCAGATATCGTGGCTATAACAGGCGATTTGGTAGACGGATCAGTTGCGGATCTGTGGCACGCCGTTGCCCCCCTGGGCACCATAAAGGCCCGAAAAGGAATCTATTTCGTCACCGGCAACCACGAGTTCTATTCCGGTGCCCAGGAATGGATCGAAGCCCTGGGAAGATTGGGTATTGAAGTGCTGGGCAACCGGCATGTGTCAATTGGTACCGGCGCGGACGGTTTCGATTTGGCTGGTGTCCACGATTTTGGCGGGCGGGGACAACAAGGGACCTTGGCGCCGAATTTGACGGCGGCATTGGCCGGGCGGGACCCCACACGGGAACTGGTGCTGCTGGCCCACCAGCCCCGGGCCATAGTAGAGGCCGCAAACCTCGGGGTGGGGCTGCAACTGTCAGGACACACCCACGGTGGCCAGATTTGGCCCTTTAATAACTTCGTCAAGTTGGCCCAGCCCTACGTCCAGGGCCTGCATCAGCACGGCAGCGCCCAAATTTACGTCAGTCCCGGCACCGGCTATTGGGGCCCCCCCATGCGGATTGGGACCAGGGCCGAGATCACGCGGATTGTTTTGCGATCTGCCTCTTTGGCTTGAATTCGGAGTTGCACACCATGCACCTAATTCGCAGCTTGAACCTCGCCGCCGCGATGATGGGCCTTGCCCTTGTGGGCAGCGGCACCCGGGCTTTGGCCACGCCGCCACCCCGCACCCCCAAGACGCAACCACGACCGCCATGGACCGGATCGCATCTGCGCGGCACGCCGGAGCCGCCTGCGCCCTACAAGATTGCCGACGTATATCCGAAAATGCGGTTTTCACGGCCTGTCGAGGTGGTGACCGCGCCCGGATCGGATCGCCTTTTTGTGGCCCAATTAAATGGCCAGATCGTCTCGTTTGTCGATCGCGAAGACAGCGACCAGAAAGATGATTTTTGCGATTTTTCCAAAGTGGCGGGCTTTGGATCGCTATTCAGCGTCGCCTTTCACCCGAAGTTCCCAAAGATCCCTCAGGTCTTCGTGATGTACGTCGTCCGGGATGGACTGCCTGACGGTTCTCGGGTGTCCCGTCTGACCGTCGATGTGTCGGCAGGCCAAACGCCCCGATGTCGACAAGACAGTGAACAGGTCCTCCTGACTTGGCTGTCGGGAGGTCATAACGGCGGCAGTCTGCAGTTCGGACGTGACGGCATGCTTTATGTTTCCAGCGGCGACGGCGGCGCGCCGTTTCCGCCGGACAAGTTGAACGTGGGCCAGTCCTTGAACGACCTGATGTCATCCATCCAGCGCATCGACGTGGATCACGCTGACCCCGGCCTTCGCTACAGCGTCCCCAAGAACAATCCGTTCGTCGGCGTCAAGGGCGCACGCGGTGAAATCTGGGCCTACGGATTTCGCAACCCTTGGAAAATGAGTTTCGAACCCGGGTCCGACGCCCTGTGGGTCGGCGACGTCGGGTGGGAGACCTGGGAGCTGATTCATCGGGTCGAGCGCGGTGGGAACTACGGATGGAGCCTGATGGAAGGGCCCCTAAATCTGCGTCCCGAATTGCGCAAGGGATCAAAAGTGA
Source organism: Myxococcales bacterium (assembly GCA_043754455.1). Classification (GTDB taxonomy): domain Bacteria; phylum Myxococcota_A; class Polyangia; order Fen-1088; family Fen-1088; genus JAYUUT01. The sequence continues at coordinate 840 of JAYUUT010000207.1, read as the reverse complement.
TAGTTCCCCCGGTGATCGTACACGCGCATAACGAGTCGCAATCGATCACAGGGGGCGTCGTCTATACCGGCAAGGCCTTACCCGAATTGGCGGGTGCCTATGTCTACGGCGACTTCGAGACTGGGAAAATGTGGGGTCTCCGCTACGACCCTTCCCAGAAGAAGGTCACCTGGCAGGCAGAGCTGGCCGAAGGGCGACGCAATTTGGTGGCATTCGGACGGGACAGATCGGGAGAAGTTCTGGTGGTTGAATATGGGGGCGGCACGTTTTCAAGAGAGTTTCATGCGGCAGCAATTTTTCGCCTTGTACACAATGATGCGGGCCAGGCCGAAGCTGGATTTCCGCGGTTGCTGTCAAAAACCGGCATCTATAAAAAGGTGGAAGGCCACGTTCTGGCCCCCGGCGTGATCCCATATAAAGTCAATGCCGAACCTTGGGCGGATGGGGCCAGCAGCCAGCATTTCGTCGCGTTGCCTGGCAAAGAGAAGATCAGCGTCGATGCAAAAAAGGGGCTGGTTTTTCCGTCTGGCGCTGTGGTGGGCAAGACCTTCAGGTTGGGTGCAGGGGCCCATAGCAGGCCCATCGAGACACAGGTCTTACATTTCGAAGACGGAGACTGGCGGGGCTACAGTTACAGGTGGAATGAGCAAGGAACGGATGCCACCCTCGTCGACAAACGGGGCGAACAGGTTCCGTGGCAAATACAGGATACCGGCGGAGTGAAGCGGACCCAGGCGTGGCGACACTTCAGCCGCGCAGAATGCTTGACCTGTCACAACATGTGGGGCGGTCCGCTCTTGGGCTTCCTGCCGCAGCAGCTTGATGACAGTGCTGGCCAAA
>JAYUUT010000206.1:0-5051 GCA_043754455.1 Myxococcales bacterium | reverse complement strand
GCCCATGACGGTGCGGGGGGAACGCCAGTCCATACCGTCACGTTCGACAAACGCGACACCACCCTGCCCAGGCCGGTGTTGGGGATAGACGTTCTTGGTATCGACGGCACTAAAAACAATGCGGGTGCCGTCGGGGGACCAATCCGGATGGGCGGGACGCATGCCCCGCAGGCTGATCATTCCATTTTCTTTGCCGTCCCTTCCGGAGAAGAGCAGCAAATCCTTGGGTCCTACGCTGGGCGAATCGCTGGTCACCGCTGCGAACAGGAGGCCGTCGGGGGCGAAGGTCGCGGCCTGGACGGGACGGCTGAGGATGTGGGTCTGGGCCTTGGCGAAATCGTAAAGAAAACTGCGTCCGACTTCGCCGGCCGGTCCGGTGGTGACCACGGTTCGTGTCCCGTCGGGGCTGGTTGCATGGCAACCGACGCACTCCTTGGTGATTTCGGAGCCAAACATTCGTTCGGGGCCTTTGCGGCCAGTTTGCGAGGTGTTCCACCGCATCACAGCTGTGGACGCCGAGGTGGTCCAGTAGTGCAGGGTTCCTTTGATATCGTCCTCGGCCAAAAAAATGTCGCGGGCCGGGCTGGTCCCGGTGCTGCCGAGGCCGGCGCTTCGAACGCTGAACGACAAACGCCGCCCCCGGTTCACGTCGACCACCGCGCGCCACAAGGATTCGTCCACGTCGTGGGCACAGCCGTCAGCCTCTGGCCGACAAAACGTGTAAAGGCGAACGTCGGTAAGGTCATTCGTCAGAGAGATCTCAAAAAGCGACGCTCCGACGTGCCGGCGGAAATGGACGGGAAGTGAGGGCAGGTTCGCCGGCAGCAGCGTTTGCGCCAGGGGATAGAGAATTTCGGGGGCCCAAGCGGGATCGCTGCGACCTGAAAAGAACGTGGGCGCGTCGCTGGAAACACCGGGCGCAAAGAAGGTCGTTCCCAGCTTGACGCGCAGGCGAGCCGTGGCGCTCGTTTGCCCGTCGGTGGCTGTGATGATGGCGTCGCCTTGGAAAAGGGCCAACACTGTGGCCACGCCCTGGTCGTCAAAACTGAGCTTTCCTGTTTTATCACTGGTCCAACGCAGGGGAGGTCCTTCGTCCCTTGATGCGCCCTCGGCGTCGATCCGGTAGGCGCGAAACCGCTGGGTCCTGGGACGAACACCCGCGGGATCGACGAGAACCGTGGCTTCGGCGGGGTCGAGGCGGAGTTGGCCCGTGGTCGCTCCGAGGCTGGCATCGCTCGGGGCGGCGTCACTGTGGCGGTTTCGAATCAGAACGTTCTGTTCGGACCTACAGGCCCCGAGTATCGATGCCACCATCGATGCGATTTGGATAGTCCGAAAATGGCCCGATCGTCCCTCAAGTCCCATAGCCTAGGGACAGGCTGATCCCGACCCAGAGACCTGTCAAGCCCAGCGTCCCCGCATCGGGGTCAACCCGCGTCCTATCGCTGACGCGCCCGCTTGCAGAAATCAGGGCGTACCCAAGTTCGACGCACATTTCGACGGCGATCTGAGGACGCAAGACGACGGTTCCCGAGGCCTCGACCAACGGTCCGCCCCACGGTGCGGTGAACCGCGTGGGGGCGACGTCGAGATCAGCGCCCGTGCCCCGAATCCACGTCGCCCCGCCTCGGGCCCCTGCGCCCGCTGTCAACAAGAAGGCCGACCCGACGTGGTGTTGCGTTTTCAGGACGGCGGCCATGCTGAGCGCGTCCAGATCCACCCGCCCCAACGAGAACGACCGTTGACCGGTCTCATAGACGGCGTCCACACCGAACCCGAACCGGGGTCCCGCCGCGCCCAAGAGGCGTACGCCACCGCCCAAAAGGGACACCTCCGAATCGACCCTGCGTACGCTCAGCAGGGGACCCAAACGCAGGCGGCGTTCGATAGGATCTGCGAGGCGGGATCTCACGACGGCGCGTGCCCCCGCGACGACATCCGCAGGCGGCAGCGGCCTAGGGGGCGGCGCGGCATCGGGGGTACGGGGCCGCGCCTCAAGCTCCATCCAACTGGCGCTGACCAATTCCGCTATAGCCAAAGCCAATAGCCGCGCGCGCGCGTTTTCACGAACCCCGCTGAGCGTGACCGAGCGGACCAAGACCTTATTCGTCAAGGGATCGCGCACGGTGATCTCAACAGCTTCGATGCCCTGCGGACACGAAAGTTCGACTCGGGTGGCCGCCTCGCCTCGTTCCGAAGGTGCCACGGTCGTGCCGGAAAGTTCCAAGGTCAAAAGATCCCGGATGAGGGGCACTGGCACCGGGACGCAGGGCAAGGCGCTGAGCTGGACAGGTGGGGGAGCGTTCTTTTGCGCCGCGCGTGCAGCGGATCCCCAGATCAAGGCAACAACGGCGACGCTTCGGACCAGGGTTCGTGTGGGCGCGCGTTTCACAGGAGGGCCACCTTTTATTCGAGGCCGCCCAAACGTCGGACGAGGGCCGTGCGGCTTCCGTGCGGATAGGCAGTGACGTACACCCGTGCGGCCGCCATGGCCATCGCAGGGCGGTGTGCAGCCGCCCAGGACTCAACTTCTCGGGCCAACGCATCTTCGGCAAGGGGACCTTGGGGCGCCAACGCGCGCGCTTGCGCATAGGCCTCGGCCGCCTGGGCCGGGGCCTGTAGTTTTTCCTGGAACAGGCGTCCCATTGTGAACGCCGCTAGGGGGGCCCGTTGATCGCCCGGATGCCGGTCCATGATCAACCGCAACGGCCCGATTGCATCGGCTGGTCGTTGGGTCCGGCGCGCGCTGTCCGCTTGCCCCAGCAAGTCGTCGACAGGATCGCGCGGGGACATGACTGTCGGCGCGGGTTCGCCCGCCGGTGCGGGTGCGGGTGCCGTTCGGGGGCGTGGTGGCGGTGCTGACGGGGGCGGCTCTTCGACATGTGGGGGTGAGACGGAGATAGCTTCAGGCGGTGTCAGCACCGGCGGGAACAGCCCTGTGCCGCCGGCGTAAAGATGTGCCTCGCCACCCGGCCAGCTGACCCGCACGTGGCCTCGTTCGACCGCTACGAAGGTTCTGTCCGATCGGCGTTCGAGAGTGAACACGGTGCCCAGAACATGGATCGCCACATTCCCCGATTCGGCTCGAAACAAACGGGCCGGACGCGGAACAACGTTGAACCGCGCCGTGCCGCGTATGAGGGCGACCACGGTTTCGGTTGGAGTGACCCGTTGGGGCTGCAAGGTGCTGGCGTCATTCAAAAGTGTGACTTCGGAGCCGTCGTCGAACCGCACCGTGCGGCCCAAGGGCGATTGCTGGGGCGCCTCGCCGGACGCCACCTGAGGGGCGTGGGCGTACGGAAAAAACCACTGTTTGCCAAGGCTGAAAGCGCCACCAAGGAGCACCAGGCCCATGCCCGCCACCAAGAGCGATCGAGCTTGGGCCCGCGCGCGTTGCCGCCGTCGGTGTCGTTTGTGGATCGCCTGCTGCACGCGTTGGCCCAAAGCCTCGTCGAGGTTCTCACCAACGGGGCCCAAGGCATTGCGGATGCGATCAGACATGGGACTCGTGCTCCAGCATTCGCGATTCTGCGGCCCCGATCCAGCGTTTCGCGGTGGCCAAAGAACAGCCGCACATTTGCGCCACCCGTTCGAGCGGCTCTTCTTCCAAGTGGCGGATCACCCAAGCGATCCGATGATTGGTAGGCAGGCGGTCGAGGACGCGGTAAGCGTAGGCGATCTGATTCCGCTGTTCAGGGCCAAGGTCCTGCGACGGTACGGTCTCGACCTCGAACGCATCCAGATGCAGCACGGCGCGTACGCGGCGCCATCGCAACAGACGGGCGACCCGTCTTACGGTCACAGCCCCAAGCCACGCCCGCACGGCCCCCTGGTCGTCAAGGGGGGGCAGCCGTTCTAAGGCAATTAGAAAGACCTCTTGTAAGAGATCCTCAATATCTGAATCCCGCCCCAACATCCGATGCGCGATGCGGGCCACGTACCGCCAATACCGGGCGTAAAGGTCCGCAAAGGTCAGCGGGCCTCCGATGTCGTCATCAACCTGTGTGGGTGCACCCGGGGCGGGGGCACTCAAGAGGCGCAGATCGGGACGACGGGGAGCCACTCCCCCTAGATTCCCACGAAGGGGGAAAATGGCTCACCCAATGCGAAAGAAAAAAAGCATGAACCCCGTGAGCCGATTCGGCCCCACCGGGGAATCAGGGCCCTGACCGTAACCAGGGGAGACGTCGATGACGCCAAGCCAACCGAGCGACCGTGACATATCGGGAATCATTGAACTGCAAGCCTTGGCCGCCCGAGCCGTGGGCGCGAAACCAGCCTTGCCGCCGCCGGTTCGTCCGTCGGCCGCGCGCCCTTTGAGCCCCATGCTCCCTTTGAGCCCCATGAACCTGTCGACCGCGTTGCGTGCGTCCATTCCCGAGGGTGTCCCGCCGCCCCCCCGGCGCGGCGTGACGCTGTCTTTGACTGGGTTGGCTTGTGTCGTGGTGTTGTCAGCCATAGCGGCCGCGGCCGGTGTGAGCCTTGTCAGGTGGCAAAAGCCCGACCCGCGCGCGCCCGAGGCCGCAATGCCCGTTCCGCCGAAGGCCCCTGTGGCGCCGATTCAGGCGCGCCGGGAGATCCAGATTGAACCGATAGCGATAGCCGCGGTCCCGACCGTTCCCCCGGTTGTCGCTGTCGTCCGGAAGGCCAAGGCGAAACAGACGGCCGCGGCCGGGGATGGCGACCCTTTTGATGAGGATCCCTTCGATTCGCCGCCTGCCCCCGCGAAACCCAGTCCCCGCCCGCGAGCGGCCAATGATTCTGTTGACGCCCTATTGGGGACAATGGGTCAGCAGCGCGAAGCCGCGCCTCCTGTGCCGCCGCCTGCGCCCTCCGAAGCCCGCGAACGAGAAGCTTTGTCGCGGACTCAGATCTCTGAGGTCATGTCGATTCTCAAACAGCAGGTCCGCGTGTGTGGCGAAAAAGGCCCGACCGAGACCATGGCGCCCCTACAAATCACGGTTGCGCAAACCGGACGGGTGTCCCATGTCGCGCTCACAGGACCGCTGTCAGGCACGCCCGCCGGCGCTTGCGTAGAGGCGGTGGTGCAG
>JAYUUT010000205.1:0-7765 GCA_043754455.1 Myxococcales bacterium | reverse complement strand
GCGGGGGCCGGGGGACGAGGCGGAGTCCCGGCTGGCTCCGGGGGCATGGCGGGCGCTTTTGGCGCAGGTGGAAAAGGGGGTGCGATGGGGGGGGAAGGGGGCATCAGGATCCCGAACGGTGGAACGCCTGATTCGGGGACGGAACGGGACGCCCCCCAGGTACAAGGCAGCGGCGGGGGCAGGGCGGATGCACAAACGATCGTTCGGGCAGATGCATCGGTGTTGTGTGATGCAGGGGCCGCGGGCTGTAGCGGTCAATGTCCCGCCATGACTCACAACTGCGGGGGCTTGTGTGCAAGCAACGCGGGCGTGAACTCTTGCGGCGCCACATCGTGTGACCCCTGCACAGCGCCGACCAATGCAATGGCCCGTTGCACGGCGGGGGCCTGCGCGTGGGACTGCCTCCCTGGGTTCGTGAAATGTGGAGCCGCCTGCCTAACAGGAACCTGTTGTGGCGACCCTGATTGCAAGTCAACCAATCCCACGTTCGTTTGTCTAAACAACAAATGTGGGCCGCCGCCCGATACAAAATCGCCCGTCGTTGCCTCGGTCACCCCGGGCGTCCAGGGGGTTCCGAAGGACGCGAACCTGGTTGTGACGTTTAGCGAAGCCATGAATCGCCAGAAGACGGAGGCGGCGTTCGCGGGGCCTTCTTTGGGCCCGGTAAAATTTAGCTGGTCGGTTGCAGATACCGTGCTGACTATCAATCCAGACGCCGATCTATCGTATGCCGAAGGGGCCAATCCTCTTGCTGTGACAGCCACGCCCTATTCGTTCACGATTACCAGCGGTGCCACTGACGTTGCCGGGAATCCCCTGCCTGCGTACAGCTATACATTCACAACCTTGCGGCGGATCTCCACCAGGCTTCGCAGCGCCAGCGACACCAACCTTGATGGATTCGCCGTGGCCAACGGGTCGGATGATCATCCGTACGATTCTCATATGGCGGTTGGGTACTCTAGTGACAGCATCATGAAGGGGTTTGCCACGATCGACCTCACGGCGTTGCCTGGCGGAATCACCCGTTTTGAAAGCGCGCTGCTCGGTGTCTGGCAAAACAACTTGTATGGGCCCGATATGTCGCGGGTGGGTTCGATCCAGGTGGAACATGTGCGTTTCGTGACCATCAACGCGGCTGCCGTGAACGCCGCACGTTTGCGCCCCCTGGGCGTGCTGTCGACGAATATCACGTCTGAATGGAAAGAACGGGATGTGTCCGCCGCCCTACAGGACGACTACGCTGATCGACAGGCACGGCTTAACCGATCGCAGTATCGAATTTTTCCCGAAAAGGCCACGACGGGTAATTTCTACATCGGGTACGGCACAACTGAAGCCGGCGAGTCTTACGAGCCCCGCATCACCGTCGTGTACCTGCTGCCTTGACAGGTCGGGTCGGGATCTCCTCAGCGCGTAGTCAGCCCCCTAGGCGTTACGGTCAGGGAGTTGGTTGACGAGTCACACTACCCACCTTGGCATGTCGCGCAAACCAGGATAGCGACCGCCTCGCCGCGCCCACCGGGGCATCCCCCATGCACTTGCCTGTAGAAAACGCCCCGTTTTCGGACGGAATCAGGAACAGAAGGTGTTTCTCTCCTTGCTTGACCGCATAAGCACAGTCACTGCCCGTCACAACGGTGAGGATTTCGGGAGAATCTGACTTCCAGACACTGAGAACTCGTAGCTTTAGCTCCTGTCCCTGGATGCCCGGGCGTGCTCGAACATCGATTGCTTCGGCAAGAACAATCATGGCTGCACGACGATAGGCGGTGCCGGTTTGCGGCTCTCGACAGCGACATGCCAGCGATTGAACCGGCACCAGGAACAACAAGAGGCCGGCGACCACAGTAGATTTTAACAACCGCGGCGTGTTCATGCGGCCGACTCTTTGCCGGTGCTGCTGGCCGAGGCGAGCGCGCCTGGCCTCGGCGCCGCCCGGATTTGTCCCACGATTGTTGGATCATGGTGAGCGCCCATCAAGCACTTTGGGAGGGTCGCCTCCGCTGCGTGTGTGACGCCATCGGCTCCGTTTACGTGTGCAAGCTCGTGAATAATGGTGGCGACCAGAGTCCAATGCCCCATTCGAAAGGGGTACTGCGAGAGGGTTACTTCATTGCCGAGTGTGGCCCCGAACCGCCCCGTTGTGGCCCCTGGATCATAACTTATCCAGATTGCTGGATCTGCCCACACCCGAGCGAACGTTCGGCCGCCCGGAAGCGCCTTGAAGGCCGCGGCGCAAGGGCCATATCCCTTGATTCGACTGTTGATAACGTTGACCGCTGTTTGAATATGCGTTTGAAATGTGGCGCTAGCTATCGGCAACCACTGCCATCCTGCGATCGCCGCTGGGCCTGCATGGCCGGAACCAGGTAAATTCAGCTTCGGCATGATTTGTTACCCTTAAGTGAGTCCTTGCCCATAAGTGAACGAAGCCTTTCTTCCTTGCCCAGTTCATTGCCGCGAAGCCGTCCGTCTCGGGCGGGCCCCCCCAACTCAGTGCTTTTAACACCCAGTTCGGACGGGGGATTGTTTCCCAGTTTCCGAAACGTACATGTTCACCTGCCTCGGCTGCGCGGTGCAGTGCAGCGCGGAAGAATGGCGGTCCAGGACGCTGCGGTCGCCCAGTAATCATGCCACATATGTGCGACTGACCCCCTGGCAGCACGGAAACAACCCCCCGTCGCCGGTTAACGTTCGAAAGAGCGCGCTATGTTGCGTGCGAAATGCCTCAAAACAAGACTCAACACTTTTTCGCTCTTGCTGTGGTTGTACTGGTTGTCTCGTGTGCGTTCGACCCGAAGACGACGCCCAAAGGAGCAGGTACGGGGGGAAGCGGGATGGCCGGTGTGGAGGGAAAGGCCAGCGCGGGCGGCGGAGGGGGAAGGGTCGGCACAGGCGGAGCCGTCGCACCCGGCGGCACAGGCGGCGCTGCGGTCACGGGGGACGGAGGCTCGGCTCAGGATGCCGCCGTTGCACCATCCACCGCTCAAGGCGGTGCTGGCGGGGCGGGGCCATTAGGGGCCGGTGGTCGGCCAGCAGAAGCGGACGGAGGTATCAACCGGGATGCTCCGCGGTTCGAGGGCGGAACGGGCAGCGGCGGCATGCAAGCCAGCGGCGCTGGGGGCAAGGGTGGATCGGGTCCGCCAGTCTGTCCGATCCCCCCTGCATGCAGTTTGGGAGCCCGACGCTGCGGCTTGAACGGCGGGGTCCAGTCTTGCGTCGCCGGCACATCCGGCTGTTCCGGGTGGGGCGCGGAGGAAAACTGCGCGGGTGCGCAGAAATGCAAGGCGGCCGCAGGCGACGCGATGTGCGCGTGTCCAGATGCTCCGAGTGAGTGCAACGGTAAGAACAACGGGTCCTTCTGTGATGCAGCCAAGACCACAGCTATCGAGTGCAAGGCAGATGCACAAGGTTGCATGACCTCGAGACCAATGCCGTGTACCGGGGGCAAACCGTGCGAGGGCGCGTATCCAACCGCCAAGTGCGCGAATTGTCCGCCCCCTCCAGCCGACTGTAACGGCGGCTTAGGGAAGCTGTGTAAAGGCAACACGCTGCTAACCTGCACCCAAGACGGCAATGGCTGCGTTTCGATTACAGCGATGATGACCTGTGCCGTCGGAAACCCATGCATGGGCAATGCCCCAAGTGCGGCCTGTTGTGTCCCGAATTGCGCGGGAGTCTGCGGAGGCGCGGATGCCTGTGGTGGCACATGTCCGAACAATTGCACGGGGGCGCAGACCTGTGGCGGCGGCGGAAATATGAACGTTTGCGGCTCGTGCGGAATGCGCCTGCCGAACCACCCCGCATCGACCGACCTGCCGAATCCCGCGTCCTACGACACACGTGTCGCAGGGGCGGTGACTGACAAGGTCTCCGGCTTGATGTGGGAACACGGCGGCGCTGGACTGACGGACGGAAAAATCCTCACAACAGCGGCAGCCTATTGCACGGCGCTTCGAACGGCTGGATTCGCCGATTGGCGTCTCCCCACACGGATCGAATTGATTTCGCTGGTGGACTACACCACTGCAAGCCCGGCGCTCAACGGTGCGTTGACCAGCCCTAAGGCCAACTATTTCTGGTCCAGCACTGCCATGTCCGGAAGGCCCGGATACAACTGGATTGTCTATTCTCCCAGCGGCGCTTCCTCTGCAATACCCGTCGAGAACGACACACTAAGCACCCGATGCGTCCGCGGTGCCTCACCCGCATGCCCTGGTCCGCGGTTTTCAGCCAGCGGGGGATGGGTCGCTGACGCCCAAACGAAACTGGTTTGGCAGCAAACTGTGTCGATGGGGAAGGATTGGGACCAGGCAAAAGCGGCCTGTCGCGCATTGGGCGGGGGAGCTCGATTGCCCAGCGAAACGGAGATTCAAAGCATTGTCGATGAGACAACGCACGATACCGCTATCGATCCGATCTTCTCAGGCACATCGTCGTCCGATTTTTGGACGTCGTCGGCCATTTTCGGAAACCTTGGCTACGTATGGGTCATCAATTTTGAGTTCGGCCTGGCCACCTCAGCGTCAAGCACCCTCACAACGCCTGTGTTTCGCTGCGTGCGCTGAGGTCGGGGGTGCGCCCCTCAGCGCCAAAATGGGGTAGGAACGTCTTTGTTTTCCCCGGCGGCGGGGCTTCGGGGCGGCGCAATTTTACGAAAGAAATAGGCATTATCTGTCGTAACGCAAAAAGACAAACTGTTTGAAATTTCTGTACTCACAGCAATTCCGGTTCGGCTCGCGCTGGCGAGCGTGGGTGGGGCCCCGCATCAGGGCATGCTGCGGCTTTGTCAGCGATATCTTTCCCGCATTCACTGCCCTTGGCGATCGAACACACGACGCCGCCGCCTCGTGCCTTCCGGGTGATGGCTGGGTCATGCCAAAAGGTGATATGAGACGGCCTGTGTTTCAGGGATTTTTCGTGCTGTGGCTTTGTGTCGCCGCCGGTTGCGATCGGACGGTACCTCGCCTGCAAGCGCGCCCCGCTCGGCCCCATGCCAAGGTGTCTCTGACTGCGGAGCCATGGTCTCGGGCGTCTTCCTCTGCCCCGGGGATACCTGTGACCGTCCGATGCGCCCTGCTGGCGACCATTCTAACCGCTCCCACGTCGACGTTGGCGGGGCGGTCCTTGATGGAATTGAGCGGCGGTGGGGCTGATGATCGGCTGGTAGCCGCAGCAACGCTGACCAACCCTCGCGGCGTCGAAGGGGCCTTTTTTGAATCCTCTGATGCCTGCGGACAGAACCTTCTGCTGCTTTCGCCTGGGATGGTGACGGCACCTGGGAACGGACCGATCGTTCGGGTATCCATCCGGAATGAACGAGACGATGATGTGTCATTTCGTGCGACCATCGAGCCGCCGTCGGGTCGGCCCGACCAAGCACCAACTGCTGTTGCGGGCCGAGTGACGCGAGACCGGCGGGGCGAATGGCGCGTGGTGAGCCCGCCGTCCGTGCCGTTGCAGCCGCGAGCCCTGGACAAGTCTCCCGTGACGCGGGAGTTGCCGGCGTCGGTGCCCCCTGGTGTCGCGGAAGCCGGATTTGAGATCGATACCGGCGGCGACACGATGGGTGCCAAGACGAAAGAATCGGGGCTGGCGGTCGTCGTGCGCTTCGGGACTCGTGAACAGCGCCAGGTCATCGCCAGTTGTTCCGAAGCGACCAGAGGCAACGCCCTAGGGCCTACGGGGAACGTGGTTCTGGACATCGGCGCGTGCGGCGGACTCTATCGCCTGTTGCGAAAGCCGGGTCGCCTGGTGGTCGAACGCCAGGCCATCGACGGGACCACGAAGGTCATGGCTTCCCTGGTCCTCCCTACCAATACGCGCGAAATTCGCCGCATTGACCGCCGAAAGGAGCCCTGAGATGGCCGACGACTACCTGGCCCGGCTGGACCCTCCCGCGGTTGCCGCTTTTTACGGTCGGCTCGCCGATGGGGTGGATGCCCGCAAGGGAAAGCTGGAGGTATCCCTGGCGGCGCTCTTGATGGGCCTCGACCCTGCGGCGTCCGCAAGGTCCGAATCTCCTTTCAGACTTTCGACACCTATGCGTGGGATGTCTACGATTGGGACTACTGTAGCGGGGGCAGTCGCCCCGAAGTCACAGACGATCGTGGTGTACTACAAACATGCCAAACGTATCGAGGACGCGGATCTGGCGGCGCCGTACAAGTTCAAGACGAAGCCGTGGCTGGATGGGGGAGGCTTCGCTGCTGCGGTCGGCGGATATCGACCCCAGTCGCCAGATTTGACCTGTATTCCGGATTCAGGGTAACCCATCCAGCGGAGGCGTCATTGCCCACCTTTGCGGCGTGACGAAACAGAATCCGACAAGTTCCTGCTGGACCGAAGGCCACGCCCAGGTCGTCCTGGCGTCCCAGAAGACGTCAGGATTATCGATTCATGCGGTCGGACCACCGGGTTCGATGCATTTGGCTTCGGGCCCGGGGGACAGCAGGGGGAACTCTTTCCGGGAGCAAGTTCAAGGCGCGTTTCGTGATGCTCAAGGGCAGAATGGCCGCGATTCCCCGATCTGGCGTTGTTTTCACGCAACCTCCTGACGGCCCCGCCGAAGCCCTGTCACTTCCCCATGCGCCCACGACCCGTGATCGAAGGCAGAACGTACATGTTCACCAGGCGGTGTTCCGAACGCCGCTTCTTCCTACGTCCTGACCGCGCCACCAACAATACTTCTTGGTATTGCCTGGGTTGGGCTGCGCAGACGCATGGCATGGTCCTGCACGCTGCGGTCGCGCTTAGCAATCATGTCCACATATGTGCGACTGACCCCCTGGGTGTTTATCCTGATTTTCTGTGCGATTTTCATGGGCTTCTGGCCCGGGCCATGAACGCCCTTCGCGGTCGGTGGGAATATTTCTGGGACGCCAATCAGGCCTCGGTCGTCCTGCTTGAGGAGGACGCTGCCCAGATTGACAAACTTGTCTACGTCCTGGCCAATCCGATTGGTTTGGTCAAGAACGCCGCCGACTGGCCATGCGCCACGTCGGTACACACCCTGGAGTCAGGTGCGTCCACGACCGCCAGTATTCCCAAACATTTCTTCAGGGACGACGACGCCGGCGGTGCCATGCCAGCGACCGTTTCTGTCACGTTTGAACCGCCACCCAGCCTGGCGCATCTGCCTCGCGATCACTATGCCTCCGCCGTTGCCGAACTGCTCTGCATGACGGCCCTTGAACGAGGAGAAAGCGGAAAAGCCGTTCTGGGTCCGAAGAAAATTCTCGAGCAGCACTGGAACGACAGCCCCAGCACGCCCGAGCCCAGGCGCCAGATAAGCCCCACGGTCGCGTGCCGCGATAAATGGCGCCGCATTGAACGCCTTCAGATGAACAAGCTGTTCCAGAAGGTGTACCGTCAAGCCTTCGACGCCTTCCGCACGGGGCTGACGGCGATGTTTCCCCTGGGCACCTGGGCCATACAATTTCGGGCCGCGATTGCGATCAGCACCGCCTGACGTTGGGCGGCCGGTCTGACCGATACGAAATTGTGCTTGGCAGCGCAGCGCGCCCGCAAGGATGCGAAGGTTTCCTTGCGCCCAAGGCCGGGTTTCACCGCACGGCGTGTGGGTGCGTGCGGTTGCAACGACCGCCTTCAGACCAGGCCGTGCGGTGTTTCCATGCCTCGGGCCGCCGGGTTCGATGGAGTTTACTCCGGGCCGGGGGGACAGCAGGGAAACAACCCCCGGTCGGGGATCTTGCGGGCGGGGATCTTGCAGCAGGGAAACAACCCCCGGTCGGGGATCTTG
>JAYUUT010000204.1:0-15154 GCA_043754455.1 Myxococcales bacterium | reverse complement strand
ATGGATGGCAGATGGCGCACAAACAGCGCCAAAAACGCCTGTTTGCGTTCGCCGTCGGGGCCAACAAAAGGAGGGTTTGTCAGCGAATACCTCGTGACGACCGTACCAGAAAAACCAGGGACCGAGGTACGACTGGTCATAGATACCTATTGGGTAGCCGCGGGATACCGGGACAAGAATCTACGGGGCGGCAGCTCGTACACCTGTTGGTGGCGCCCGGCTGCTGGCTTTTATGCGATCATGACCCGTACATGCCCTGCCTTGCCGTAGGCCAGAATCTTATCATCTCGCGTCACGAGAACGGCATTTTCCGCGCGTGCTGTCGCGACAAGCAAACGGTCCGCGGCATCTGCATGAAAATCGCCTGGCAGGTTGCAACTATCAATCACCACGGCAGGGCGATCCAGCGTCAGAAGGTGAATTTCCGGTGGTTTCAGCGCCTGCGTTATCCACCCTGAAACGGACAACGGTAAAACAATGCGGCCCTTGTCGCAAAGCAGTGCAATTTCCCAGACTGAAACAATCGAGACGCGCAACGAACCCACCCGCGCCGCGTGTTCGAGGGCCGCAATTGTACGAGGTTTCATGCTGCCTTTTTGCCCGGCGGCTAGCCACAGCCAGACATGTGTGTCGAGCAGTAGCAGCGCCTCGCTCATGGCCGCTTCTTTCGTTTTTTTTTGCTTCGTCCTGGGTGTTGGCCGTCATAAAGATGCGCCTCATTTCCCGTTTCCGCCGACCAAGCGTCGTGCGGCACATTGACGATGTCACCCTGTATCGTCAACGTACCTGCCATGTAGCCAAATAGATGGGGGCGTGGCGCAGCATCCTCAATCGGAACCAAACGCGCCACCGGCTTGCCGCGTTTGGTGATGGTGATGGCCTGATGGGTCTGCGCCACCTCGTCCATCAGCTTGAGGCACTTGGCCTTGAATTCCCCGGCTGAGATGTCAATCGGTCGGTCCATGGTCATATGACTATGGTCATTCTATGCGAAAATGGCTCCGTCTGCCGGAATGTCAGTATTGATCCTCATTTAGTAATAGCGGCACGGTCTGCCAGGAGGCTACAGTTCGGCGTGATGTGGCATGTCCTACCTACACCAAACAAGTGGCCGGTTTATCTATTTGCCACCGCGACAGCGTTTGTTTCGTTGGGCACGGCCCAGGCCCAGGCACCGCCACCACCGCCGGGTCTGCCATACGAGACCGTGGTCACAGCCCTGCGTTTGCCGCGGCCCGTACCAGACACGCCGTACACCGTCACGGTCCTGCCTCGCGATGAAATAGCGCGAACACCAGCCCTTGGCACCGATGATTTGGTGCGGGCGGTGCCGTCGGCAGGAACGTTTCGTCGCACACCAAGTCTGACCGCCGATCCCACGGCGCAGGGTCTGAACCTGCGCGGCGTCGGGCCCTCGGGCGTGTCACGGGCCCTGGTTTTGCTGGATGGTGTGCCGGTCAACGATTCGTTTGGCGGCTGGGTGTATTGGCGCGCCCTGCCCCGGTTGGGACTTTCGCAAATCGAGATA
Source organism: Myxococcales bacterium (assembly GCA_043754455.1). Classification (GTDB taxonomy): domain Bacteria; phylum Myxococcota_A; class Polyangia; order Fen-1088; family Fen-1088; genus JAYUUT01. The sequence goes on along the minus strand of JAYUUT010000204.1, from coordinate 13,626 downwards.
GCCCCAGGGGGATCGGGGGCCCTGTACGGCAACTACGCGTTGGCGGGCACTGTCCAACTGATTTCCCGCCCCATCGAAAATTCGCTGGACGCGGACGTTGGCATTGGAAACCTCGGGACGGAAATGGGGGCATTTCGGGCGGCACGAAAAAACGCAAAGATCGGTGGCTCGATAGAAATCGAAACCCTGCGTTCAAATGGCTATGTGCCGGTTAGTCCGTATCAACGAGGGCTGATTGACAGGGCGGCCAACAGCGCGCACGTTGCGGCTGACGGACGTCTAGAATTCACCCCCACTCTTGCAGACCGCGTGTCGCTGCGTTTGCGCTATTTCGACGAAGATGAAAATGGAGGCACGCTGTACACGACCGCATCGGTGCGAAGTCTTAACTACAGTTCTAGTTACGAACACCGCGGGGACCAAGGTGGGAACTGGAAGGCGACGTTTTTTGGCTCTCACGATCGCTTCGAACAATCGCGCACGCGTGCGGGGGCAAACCGCGCAACCGAAGCCCAAGCGGCGACCCAGCTTGTCCCAAGCAATGCCCAGGGCGCATCGGTTGTGTGGACGACGGCGCCCCTTCGCGCGGCCGGCCAGCACATTGTCATGGCCGGCGTTGACGCCCGTCGCGTTGCGGGAAGCACGGGGGAAACATTGTTCCCCGCGCAACGCATGCCGACCACCCTGGTTGGACGACAGGGCGATGGTGAACAGCAGTTTGCCGGGGCGTTTGTGCAGGAACTGTATGATCCGACGGCCTGGCTGAGTGTCAGTGCGGCGGCACGGATGGATCTGTGGAAGAACCGGGCAACAACGCGCGTGGATACACGCGAAAACGGCGAAACTGACATCACCGCATTGAATGGTCACCACGCCACGGAATTCAGCCCGCGCCTGGGCGTATTGGTTAAACCCAGCGTGAACACGCGCCTGCGCGCCTCAGGGTATCAGTCCTTTCGGGCCCCGACGCTTAACGAACTGTATCGGCCATTCCAGGTGGGAACCACGTTGACGGCGGCGAATCCTGACCTAAACGCAGAACACCTTGTGGGCGCGGAACTGGGCGCAGAATACCTACTGCCCCACGCGGGCGCGCTGCGGGCCACGGGTTTCATGAATTGGCTCGATAAGCCCATCGTCAACGAAACCCTGGCCATGCCCTTGCCCGGTGGGGCCACGCGCCAACGGCGAAACCTGGGCCAGGCCCGGATTCGGGGGGTTGAATTGGCCGCAGAACTGCGGCCGACACGGTGGCTGACGGCGATGGGGGCTTATACGCTTGCGGACAACAAAGTGCTGGAATCTCCCGGTCAGCCCGAATTGGTGGGGCGCCGGTTGCCCCAAGATCCCGTCCATCGTGGCCGCGCGTCGCTGACCGCCAATGCCGGACGTTTCCTGGCGTCGGTTCAGGCGCGCACCCAAAGTCATCAGTATGAAGACGACAAGAACACGTTGCTGATGAAGGCCTATCTGTTGATCGACAGTTTTGTATCTGTGGGCGTGGGCGGCGACGTCGAGATTTATGGATCTATACAGAACATTTTTGATTCTAAGTACCTGGTCGGGCGCGCAGGACTGGATACAATCGGACCGCCGCGTTTGGTGCTGGCGGGTCTACGTGTGCATCGTTAAATTTCAAAAAAGGTACGTCTAAATGAAGTGCATGCGGACACCACTGTTTCTCCTTCTATCCCTCGCAACCGTTTCCCGATCCGCCTTCGCGCAGCCCGGGGTACACATCTACGTCAGCAACGAAGACACCGGCACCGTCACTGTTGTCGATGCTGTCAGCGATGCCGTCGTCGCCACCATCGTCGTTGGCAAGCGGCCGCGCGGCGTTCGCGTGTCGCCCGATGGCCGGAAGCTGTACGTGGCGCTCAGCGGGTCGCCGAAGGCGCCTCCTGGTGTGGACGAATCGACGCTGCCACCTCCCGATCGTTCCGCGGACGGCATCGGTGTTGTGGACCTGGCGGCGGGCAAATTGGTACAGACACTGAAAAGCGGACAGGATCCCGAATCGTTCGACATCAGCCGGGACGGCAAGCTGATGATTGTATCGAACGAGGAGACAGCCGAGGCGTCGATCCTTGACCTTTCGCGCGGCAAGGTGGTCAAACGGGTGAAGGTGGGCGGTGAACCCGAAGGCGTAACCGTACACCCAGGGGGAAAGGTGGTTTATGTGACCTGCGAGGCAGACAACGCCGTGGCGGTTGTGGATCTGGCCAAACGCAAGAAGGTCGCAACCATCGAAACGGGCCCGCGCCCCCGATCTGTCGTGTTCACACCCGACGGGGCTCGCGCCTTTGTTAGTTCTGAGAATGCCGGCCTTGTCACAGTGATCGATGCCCGCCGGCATAAGGCAACGGGTGAGATCAAGATGGCCTCGGTCCCAGGCGAACCCATGCCACCGCGCCCGATGGGAATGGCGATATCGACCGATGGTGCGACACTGTATGTGGCAAATGGGCGTGCCGGGTCGGTCACGGTCGTGGACGTGGCCCGTGGCACCGTCGCAAAATCGATTGCCGCCGTGGGCGCCCGTCCTTGGGGCGTCGGCATCACACCCGACGGAAAAAAACTGTACACGGCCAACGGATCTTCAGGCGACGTGTCGGTCGTGGATCTCGTATCTGGCCTTGTCATAAAACGGATCAAGGTGGGTGGGGCCCCCTGGGGCGTCGCCGTCGGCACGACGCCTCGATAAAGCGGGCGCGACCGCCCGTGCTAAAGAATCGGTCATGATCGATCACACCGGCGTTGCCATCACCGACCCCGCCCGAAGCCGGCGGTTCTACGAGGCGGCGTTGGCCCCCCTTGGGTACCAAGTGTTGATGGAGATCCCCTTGCAGTTCACGGGGGGCGTCGTGGTGCTGGGCTTTGGCGTGCCGCCCAAGCCCGACTTCTGGATGAGCCAGGGCATCCCGCAGAGACCGCACGTCCACATCGCGTTCCGCGCCGACAACCGCGCGGTGGTAGATGCCTTCTACAACGCTGCGATCGCGGCGGGCGGCACCGACAACGGACCGCCCGGGCTACGTCAGCACTACCACCAGAACTACTACGGCGCCTTCGTGCTGGATCCCGACGGACACAACATCGAGGCCTGTTGTCACGCGCCGCCGCTGGGAGTCCCGTCGACCTAAACGTGGTGCCCCCCGAGGGCAGTTTCACGGCGTGGCCGCGACCGAAACCGGACGGGACCTTCGTTCTAGGGTGCCGTCCCCGATCTGGCCGTTGGCGTTGTCACCCCAACAAATAATTTCCCCCGCGCGCCGACGGGCGCAGACGTGCACAGCCCCCGCCGAAATAAAGACGGCGTCGTCCAGCCCCGGCACGGGACGGGGATCGGCACGTGTAATGGCCGATCCCGTGGTGCCGTCGCCGAAGTTGCCCCAGTCGCCACGCCCCCAGCACAGCACCTGGCCTGTGCGGCGCAAGGCGCACGCTGACGAGGACCTAACGGCGACCTGCACCACATCGGACAGCCCTGGCACGGGCGCGGGCGTCAGTCGAAATTCGGTCGTGTCCGGGATGCCCAGCTGGGCATCGGTGTTGTTGCCCCAACACAGCACTTGGCCGTTGACCGTGACGGCGCAGACAAAGGCACCACCGACGCCAAGATCCACAGCACCCGAAACCCCGATGACCGGAACCGGGGTCATGCTGTCAACCAAACGACCGTCACCTAACTGACCCCGTTCGTTTCGACCGAAACAGTGGATCTGACCAAATTTCACGCGCGCGCAGGTGATCCCGTTGCCCGCAACGACCTGAACGACGTCGTGCAGATTGGGGACAATCCCCTGCATGCGTATGGCGGGCGTGTTGCCCGTCCGGCGCATCAAACCAAAACACGTCACCTGACCGTCTTGCAACAACACGCAGCTGTGTTTTTCGCCAGCCGACACGGCCTGGGCCGGTGGCAAATCGACCAAGCGGCGCGGGTGCGAAAACTCGACGTCGCCCAGCCCGATTTCACCGTCGGCGTTTCGGCCCCAGCAGTAGACCGCGCCGTCGCGGACCACAGCACAACTGTGAAAATCGCCGCCCGAGGCCTGCACGACGTCGTTTATTCCGGTCACGGCCCGACGGATGGTGCTGTTGACGGTCTGGCCATCCCCTAGCTGCCCGTCGGTGTTTTTCCCCCAACAGTCAAGCCCCCGCAACCGCGGCGCGCAGGTGTGCCAGGAGCCCGCCCACGGCCCCCCTTGCGTTGCCTGCGGGCCCATCAGATTTGCGGTTTGTGGCAGGGAACGGGGACCGCGATCACGGCGGACTAGAAGTCCCAGGCCGATGGTCGCGCCTATCACTGTGCCTGCCAAAGACAGCCACAGGGCCCGGCGAGATGGGCGCCGCACAGGCACCGCCGCCCGTGCTTCCGCTTCGGCCACGGCGCGCGACAGTTGCGCACGCTCCTGCTGAAATTCTGCCGTAACATAGGCCCCGATATCGAAGGGACCTGCTTCCGCCTCGTAGGCCCGCATCATCGCCTCTAAGCGGCGGGCGACATCCTGTCCATCGACGGGACGGCTGTCGCGATCCTTGGCCAGCAATTCGAACATCAGACCGGTCAACTCTGGGGTGACATCGGTACGCATTTCCCCCACGTCGGGGGGCGGTTCTTCCAAAATGCGCCGGGCCGCCGCAGATGCGTCGTCTTCGAGATACAGGCGGCGACCCGCCAGCAGTTCGTAAAGCACCACCCCCAACGAAAACAAATCTGAACGCCTGTCGGGCTCGTGAAAACGTAGCTGCTCGGGGGACATATACCCGACGTTTCCCTTCAGCAGCCCGGTGGACGTGCGGCTGATGTTGCCAAACGCCTTCGCGATCCCAAAATCGGTGACACGGATCGTGCCGTCGTAGCCAATGACCAGATTCTGTGGTGAAACATCGCGGTGAACGATCCCCAGCGGCTTCCCGTCGCTGCCGCGCACCTCGTGGGCGGCATGTAACCCGCGCGCCGCTTGGGCGGCAACGCCCAGACACAGCGGCAGGGGCAGGCGGCCCCCACGCGCGGATTCCCGTGTGATGAGCGCGGCCACGGAGATCCCCTCGACATAGTCCATGACCAGGTACAGCCCCTCGGCGTCCTCGCCCACGTCATGCACACTGATCACATTCACATGACGTATAAGCCCCGCCAGCCGCCCTTCGTCCAAGAACATGGCACGCAAGACCGGATCGTTGCGCATCTGGGCGTGGGGCCGTTTGACAGCGTACAGCCGGGAGAAACGACCGTCCTCCCGAATGGACAAGTCGATAACGCCCATTCCCCCTTGGGCCAGGGTCATCAGGCGGCGAAGCGCCGGATGCGAAGCAACCACAGTTGGTTACCCTACACGAGCAAGCCGTCCTCGTCGATGGTTAGGCTTTGAGGCCGGGGAGGCTGTCGTAGCTGAAACCGGCAGCGCCAAATTCGCCATCACCCGGGGCCGTCGGGGACGGCGACCTGTCGATCTGAAAGTATTCAAGAACGGAACCGAGAACCTGCGTATGTGATTTTCCACCGGCATCTATGATCTGACCGCCGTTTTTGTAAAATCCACCGCCCAGACCGCCGATCACGTAGGGCGTGTTTCGCCAACTGTGATCTTTCCCTTCATGCCTTCTGGCATCGTCGCCATATGAGTTCGCCAGAACGACCACACTGTTGTCCAGCAGGGTACGCGATCCCTCCTTGACGGCATCAAGCGCCTTACATAGGTAGGCAAAAAGTGCCGCATAGGTCGCGTTGACCTTTCCAAAAAGAATACGATCATTGGTGCCTGCGCTGGCATGGGCAAGCCTGTGCAGCCCCTGCGCGCCGTCGGGAACAGGGGTTTTGTCGACCGAGATCCCAGGCCAGGTGAAGGACATGTTTGGATTGGACTGGGTCACTTCCAGACCAAAAACGCGGCAAACGTCGCAGGCTAACGCCATCGCAATCAGATCCATATAGGCCTGACCCAGCGGAATAAGATTGTTAATGTTATTGGACTCTAACTGAGCCACAGGGCCGCTTAATTTCGTGCAGGCGCCCCCCTTGTCAGCAGGGCCTGCCAAATTTTGGCCAAGCCTAAGTTCCGCTGCACGGACAAGACTCAAATGAGCCGCAAGTTTGTCGCGCTCAGGTCCCGCGAGACGTCGGGACATGCGGGTCAGATCGCCTGTCAAGGTGTCCAACATGCTCCTACGCAGCGCAAGATCATTCACCGGCGTGGTCGAGGAAGGGGCGCCCGGAACGAAGGACCCGAAAAGATCGTTTGTCGCAACGTAAGGGCTGCGAATGAGATTTGCCGCCGACCCCTTGGCCTTAAAAAAAACGGGTTGTGTGCCCGGTGAATTACACAGAGCCATTGTCATGTTTCTACGCGCAGTGGTAGGGCTGAGTTTGTTTACGATGTGCTGGTCAAGCGAGACCCCCTTTTGCGATTCCAGTTGCGCCGCAAGGGCAGCATTGGGACCTGATTGATGTCCATCACCCTTGCCCATGGTGACCGTCAGGTCCTGAATGACTGACACCTTGTGTTTGATCGGCGTTAAAGATTCCAGACTGGTGCCGGTAAAATCCAAGGCCGCCTTGGCTGCCCCCACGGGAAACCAATACTCAGAAGCCACACCCGTATGCAGCATGATCATCACCGCACGCTTTACGGGCTCTCCCGGCGCGCCGAGGACCTCGCGAAACGCAGGAGCGAGAAAAGGTGCCACTGCGATCAGTTTCAGCGCATCCCGACGGGTTCTAAACATTGCAGTCTCCTTTGCCCGACCGGTCTCAGTTTTGCGCCGCTCTTGTGGTAAATGCGTCGCCTGCTGCAATTTCAACCATCAAGTTTGCGACGTTGTATTTGTCCGACCGAAACTTCTTCGTCAGCCCGGCGAGAACAGATTTGTCCTCGACCCCGGCCGGTCTCCCAAGCGCGAACTGAAAGGCCCGGAGAACGAAACAGGATGTCAGCTCTGACGACTCTGCAAGCGCCGAAAAATAGCCCTCGCTTGAGGAAAACGCCTTCGTCTCCGTACCGTCTCTGCTGCTAAGAACGCCGCTCGAATCAACGGGTGCGCCCCGTTCGGTCGTGCGGTACCGCCCCACAGAGTCGAAATTTTCGAGCCCAAAACCAAGGGGATTGATGAGGGAATGACAGCCGCTACAGGCGGGCAGTCGATCTTGATTAAAAAGGTCTCGCTTAGGTTTGTTCACCGCGTCCGGTTCGGCCATGGCGGCAACCCCAGGCGGAGGTGGCGGCAGGACACCGCAGAGAAGCCGACGTCGCACAAAAAGCCCTCTCACAATAGGAGACGTCTCAACTTCTCCACCTGTGGCTGCAAGAAAGCTACCGTGTGACAAAATCCCCCTTCGTTCCGGAGGCAGGGTGACTGGCATAAATCCAGCGCCTTTAATACTGCCGACGGCTATCTTGTAAAATTGCGAAAGCGGCTCGTTCAGGTAGGTTTTGTCGGTTCCAAACAACGATTTGAGCGACGAGTCACCCGCAAACACAATTTTTTCCACGAGCGTTTGTGTCTCAGATCGCATGGCAGTGGCAACAGCTCGGGTAAATTCTGGAAAAAGCTTCTCGTCCTTGTGAATGATGCCCACCCTCCCGATTTCAAGCCACTGATCTACGAATTTTGCGAAAGCCGGACGTGACTGGGGATCTTTGAGAAGGCGACTGGCGTGCGCTGCAATTTGGGAAGGGGTGACCAAGAGACCAGAATCTGCCGCCGCCAGCAACTCGGCGTCGGGCGGCCCCTCCCAAAAATACGACGACAGGGCGGCTGCCATTTCGAGGGGCGACAGTTTGTTGGGTCCCCGTGCGGCGGTAGGATTTCCAAGCTCGGTTCGGTAAATGAAACTTGGCATTTGAATCATCATTTCCAGGGTATCCCGCAGCGCGGTCTTGTCTGGGTTTATCATCCGGCTTTCCGCGTAGACCTTGAGCAGGGATTCCTTGTCGGCTGGATCCAAATTGCGCCCAAACAGAAATTTCCCGTGGTTGGTCACAAATGCGTTGGCGCACGCAGCCTCCGATGTATTCGCCCCCGTGCAGAACCTGACCAGCGATTCTGCCGAGGCACCGTCCCTCACGATCCGCGCCAGTTTTTGCAGGGCCAGGAAATAGGCTTCCCCGACCTGTAGCTGCGATGAAACATTGGAAAAACCGGTCGCCGGATCGACGGTCTCCTCAGGCAGTATCGCGAGATCTTTTACCACGAAGCCGAAGGCTGCTTTTATCGCCGCGAAGATTTCGTTGTTTGATTTCATCCGCAGACGCGGCGACAGATAGGCATTGTCGGACAGAGCAAATTCGTCATTTGCGACCATCGGAGATCCGACGACAGCGTCCTTGGCCGTGGTGCTGGGAACGTCGCCGACAGGCTTCGCTTCCGATTTGCGCGGGTCGGCGTTGCCGCCGTTCCCGATATTGCCACTGCAGCCGATGGCAACGACGGCGAAGCACAAAATTGGCCCTGCGGATTTCGTAAAAGAGCAATGTCGGTTCTGGTTCATTGCAGCCTCCAAGTACTAGCGAGGAAAATCTTTTCTTAGTTCAACAGGCCTGCAGGAATCCCCTTAATCGGTCTGACCGCCATCTTGCGATAGAAAACTTCGGCGCCTTCGCTTTGGAGTTGAAGCTTGCCCTTGGTCAAAGGGGTTTCCTTGCCGTCGACCATGTGGCGCGAGTTGTACAGCACCATCGTCACCTTGCCATTCACAACATGAACGCTGGTGCCGCCGTGGCAGTACAGTTCGATCACGTTCCACTCGCCGCTTTTCTTTTCGCTGTTCAGGCCCTTCTTACAGTACGGGCCGTTTTTGTTTCGGCCGCCGAAAGCGACCTTCTCGGAGGTCTTGTCGTAAGTCCACGGACCATTGACATCCTTCTTGGCAGCGGGGATGTCCATCAGGGCGACGTCGGCCACGCTCCAGTAGTCACCGCAGTCACCCTCCTGAATCTGCAGCTCCTGCGACTTCAGCCAGTAGCCATTGGCGCCGTGCGGCCCCACGCCGTGATACAGCAAACCACTGTCGCGGGCGCGCGGGGTCGATCCCCACTGCTTTTGGCCCCACTTAAATTCGACACGGAAGTGGTAGTTCTCGAATTCATCCAAACTAGTAAGGGCGCCATTGACTTCGCCCGAAACGCGTACGGCTGGCTGGCCATCCACGACCACCACGGAAAAAACCGCCGTGGGATCTTTGTTCACGCCAACGGCCTCTACGTAGTTGCCTTTTTCGTCCTTCTTCAGTCCTTCGAAAACCGTACCCTTGTTGGGGCGGCCCAGAAAGGTCTCCCAAGCAGCGAAATTTTTTCCGTTGAAAAGGCGACGGAACGGACGGTCCTGGGCCCTGGCAGGCGACAGGCCGAACAGCATCATCGACAAAAGCGCCGCGGCGGTGATTTGAACAAATCGATTCATTCAGCGGGCTCCGGATCTTTGGCACCTGACGGGTTGGGATTCGGTCTCCTGGTGCAATACCAATTGTGAAGATCCGTATCGAAATGTCAATGGGCTAATTCGATATAGCTTCCTTTCAGTTGATACTAATTCGGAGGACTTTAGTGGAACTTATGCTCGGATTCAGCTCCGAATTAAGCGATATCGGTCGCGAGGAATAGTCTCGAGGAATAGGGCGGCCCGGGCCTAAAGGTGCCAGCACAGCCGCACCGTGGCATTAACAGCCATTGAAATTTAACCTAGACCGGTCGGGCCGATTGATCCCGGAACTGTGCTTGGCCTCTTCGCAGGCAATCGGCGTGCGACTTCAGAGGCAGGTGCCGGGCAGGTTCTTGTCCAGAAAATCAAGGCGTTTGGCTATCCAGTCACGCAGCCAGTTGATCTCTTCGTCGAAGGTCTTGCCGACAAAATAGTTCGGAAATATTTTCTTTCCCAGGGTCGGCCAAACTTTTTGATCTCTCGCGATGACGGGCAGCAGATAGGTACGCCACGCCCCTAGGCGACGGTCGATGGTATCAAGCGAAAGGGGCCCCATCCTCAGTGTCTGCCAACGACATCTCATCTGCTTTGTAAAGGTCGGTTCCTTCCAAAGTTTCATCCAAAAAAATGGTGTTAGAAATGGTGCCTTATTCTGGGGGGCGGGATGGAAATCTTTTATGTAGGACCAGGTGTCGGTTTTGAAGCTGTCGCCCATCGAAATGTTGCCAAAGGCCAGATCGAAATCCCACAGAGGGCCAGCTACCAGTTTGTTCCCCTGGTTGGCAGGTAGTTTTGTGAAAAAAGAAGAACGTGAGTAGCCGTCCCAATTGTTCGTGACTTCGTTCATGATAGCGATGTCAACGAAGCTGCCCACGTCGATCCAGGCGGGATATCCCTTAGTGGCATCAGTCCAATCTGGACCTAGCATCATCTTTTGGAAGGCTTCGAAATGGGTTGTGATGTACGCACGTTGTGCCGCCGTGATCGTATCGCTCTTTGGGTAGTAGTGGGTCCACGCAAGACCGGTAGCGGTGCCGTCATTAGTCTTAAAGTTATTGGGTGGACTTTGACTGCTGCCTCCCTCGTGCTTTATGATGTAACCACCCGACAGCTCTCCGTCGGCTGCGGTCGCTGCGGGTTTGGGAACATCGACTCGATCGTTGTCGCGTCTGATCTTTTCAATCAAGTTATACAGTCCGACGTACTTCCCATTGATAATAACTTCGACGAATCGAAACCGGGGACTATACCGACCTAGATCTTGTCCAACTGCATAGACCATGGCATTGCGCATGCAGGTTTTGTCCGTGTAACACGCATATAAAACCCAGTCGCTGCCCTTGGGCATACCCAGCAGGGAGAAGGCTTTGTCGTTCCCGGCGCCGTCTTGCAATTCTACGCCGTAGGGAAGTTTCGGCAGGGACGCGGTGAAGCCGCCGCGAATGCCGATGGCAATAGGTACGTCCAGCGTTGGCGTTTGGGCCTCCAGGCCCATGACGTTATCGGCCGTGCCACTGTATTTATCGAACAGTTTCAAACGCCCAGGCGTTTTTGGGTCACGTGCGGGTACCTTCTGGTCTTTGGTTTCTAGCCAGATAACAGGAAGAATCGTGGCATTTGCAATTCCATCCGTCCTGTCAGGTTCCTTAACGGAAACGGTTGCGGCGTCTCCCAGGCGCCCGCCCACACCGCCGTCCGCTGGGGCCACCAGTGTGCCACCGTCCCCCGTGTTTCCGCGCACACCATCTGGAGGGATTTCATTGGGAACCCCTGCGTCCGTAGAATCGACAAGTCGGCCAGCGACAGGCTCCTTGGCTGGGTTGCCAACACCGGCGTGAGGTCTCGATTCCGAATCACGCAGATCGGTGTTCGGGCCGTTCTCGATAGTGCCGCGGCAGCCAATGACCACGAGGAAGAAGCACACAACCTGCATGCGAGCAGCGAGTTTCGTCACCGATCTTGCGGATCTCGTCGAAAAGCAATGTCGGATCTGAGTCATTGCGGCCTCCAGGTAGCAGGGACCTAGTCTTTGGCACCGGCGAGTTGCGATTTCGTCCCTTCGTGCCTACCAGTGTACGTAGAACGAAAGCGAATTGTCAACGTGCTAACGCGCATTAGCAGTATATTTAAAATACTGCTAATGCCTGGGGCTTGACGTGGGGGCGTAGGCGTCGCTGGTAGGCGGCGAGTTCTGGCACCAGGAGGGAGACACGGCATTCGAATTCTTTGATGACATCCAGATAGTGTTCAACCGACCTCCGTTTGGTCGGCAAATCCTTCGGGATGCCTTCAGGATATAGTGAGAACAAGTGCAAATGTGGAAGCCAAGGGTAGTCAGGGCGGACGAATCACTTCCTATTGGCAACGTCGGCTGAACCGTCTCCGCTGAAAGGGGAAACTCATGTACACCCGCCCGAACGCCTCGTTCACTCGACTGGCCTTTTTTGTATGGATTGGGGCCGCTTCCATGCCCACCTGCGGAACCGGCCCAGGGGTACGACAAACCGAAACCGGCGACCCGCGGCCTGCAGGTCGACCTTCGGCCGCCCGCAAGCGTCTCATTGGTTGGCCTGAAGAAGGCGCCCAGGGAACGCCAGCAAATCTGATTGCCAAATGGGACCATGTAGAGACGCTGCCTTTCGACGGGCACGTTATCTTCCTTCCTCACCTTCAGTTCCATAATTTGATGACACCAGGCAGCGTACTCACATACCAACAGGCTTACGTCGACTCCAGGCTAGCTGAGCTGTCTTTGAAATTTAAGAGAGTCAAACATAATTATTTGATGGCTTGGTGCAATCGGGCCGAATTCTTCGACGACGCTCTATGGCCAACTATTGTGCAGAATTTTGCCCACCTTGCAAAAGCTGCAAGAATCACAGGCATCTCGGGGATCGTCTTCGACAATGAGCAATATATTCAACCTGTCTGGGACTACCCGTTAGCCGTAAACCACGCCGCGACACATACAATAGACCAATACCGGGCTCAAGTAAGACTCAGAGGGAAACAAGTGATGGCAGCGATGATCGCTGAATTCCCCAATATAGAGGTACTCACTTCACATGGTCCATTTTGGTCAGAACCCAAATACGACCTCACTCCGAACCCAGTATAAAAAGACGGAGAATTGGCGGGATCATTTTTCGTAGGCTTTCAGGAAGCCGTAATAGATGCAAAGGCATCAGGGATGTCACCGAAAGCGATCGACGGAGGGTAACCCATCCAGCAGCGGCGTCAGTGCGCCGCGTGCAGATCAGCGTGAGGGTGGTAGGCGGGGCGGTTCGGCCACGTCTGGAAGAGATTGCTGGTCCGGTTGAACGACGATCTCAGGGCGGCTGACGGCCATGCGGTCGGGCGGAAGGTCGCGCAGGCGTGACTGCGGCCATTTGTTGACAAGCAGGTTGGTGACCAGATGCAGGTAGGCGCGCGGGTTGATACCGTGGGCAACGCAGGTTCCAATGATCGAAAGGATGCGGGCCGTACGTTCGTTGCCGAGATCTCCCCAGACAAACAGCCAATTGCGACGGCCCAATACAAGCTTGCGCAACTCTCGTTCAACGCGATTGTTCGTAATTGCGACGGCGCCGTCTTCGAGAAAAAGAGCGAGCCGATTCCATTGGCGATGCAAATATCCCAACGCCTCCCCCAGCGGCGTTTTTGGCACGATGAAGGAACGCTTGTCGTCCAGCCATCTTTTCAGGTCGTCCATGATTGGACAACTGTGTTCTTTCCTGCGGACAAGGCGCTCGGCGAAAGTGTCACCGGTCTTGGCGCTTTGTTTTTCGATGCGAAAGAGCGCTCCGATTTTCTCGAGGCCCTCCATGGCAATCTTGTCGCCGCTGCGGGCTGCCTCGACCAAGCGACGACGCCCATGGGACCAACACCCCGGGCGTTTGCCACCCGCCCGTTCAATGAATGTTGTGATGTTGGTGCCGTCGCACTGAACGCTGCGAATAAGATCGTCGCCAAGAAATCGGCGAACACTGTCGGAATCGCCGCGCGGTGAATAGTAGAAGGTCACCCAGTTTCCATTGATCCAATTCCATATGGTGCCGTTTCGGATGCCATCAGGGGCATCGCGGTCCAACACCGGAATGCCGGTGGCATCCGTAGCCAAAAGGCCTGGACTACGGGTGCGATCTTCGATCTGTTTTGCGATGGGTTCAAGGAGGTCGATGGCGGCGGCGACACTTCGCCCCA
>JAYUUT010000203.1:0-3663 GCA_043754455.1 Myxococcales bacterium | reverse complement strand
AGCTATTGCGAGGAGGAGCAACGCTGCGCTCGGCCCGGATCGTCGGCCGGACTTGACGCTATTTCGAAGACGGTGCACTAAACAAAAAAGTCGCTATTTGATCCGCAAACGTTCGACTGGGACGCCGCCCTGCAGGTGCGCGGTCACAATTTCTTCGCAGTCCGCCACCTTCACCCCGCCGTACCATATCTGTTCCGGATACACGACAACGGTGGCACCAAAGGCACAATAGTCCAGGCATCCAGCGGCGTTTGCCCGCATCTTCGATTTCAACCCCCGTTCGTGTAGCAGACGTTTGAATTCGTCCTTCAACGCGTCGCCCCCCTTGCTGGCGCAATCGCCCTTGGGGTTGCCCGGGTCGCGACGGTTGGTGCAGATGAAGATATGTTTTTCAAGATGCGGAACGGCCATACACCACATCGTATCACCTGAAGTCGGGTAGCATGGACGCTTCATGCTTTCGCCGATGAAGCCCTATACCGACGATCGACGGGAAGCCTTACGTTTGCGGGTTCGCGAATGGGCCCGTAGTTTGGGGCGAAAGGATTCAGATCCGCAGACGTTGGTTAAGATGTTGGGGGGCGCGGGCTTTCTGCGTTTGCTGGTGCCGTCTGTGTACGGGGGGCCAACTGCGTTCGTTGAACCCTTGTCTCTGGCTGTGGTGCGGGAAGAACTGGCTTTTGCGTCGGGGCTTGCGGACGCCCTGTTTGCGGTGCAGGGACTGGGGGCTGTTGGTCTATCCCATTGTGGGGTGATGGCCGACGCTTGGTTGCCGCGCCTGGGCCGTGGCGAATCCGTCGCGGCCTTTGCGGTGACCGAACCCGACGCGGGATCCGATCTGTCGGCTTTGACCACGACGGCCACACGGGACGGGGACAGCTACGTTATCGAGGGTAAAAAGGTCTTCATTTCGAATGCCATGTTTGCGGACATCATCTTTGTCCTGGCGGTGGTGCTGTCTCATGATGGTTCGAACCGTGCGCTGACCGCGTTTGCCGTGGAACGAACGGCGCCGGGCGTACAGACCGCTCCCCTTGAACTTCTGGGATCGCATCCCGTGGGGATCATTCGGTTTCGCAATGTACGGGTGCCCCTGTGTTCGCGAATCGGCGTCGAAGGGCAGGGGTTGGCGCTGACGCTGCGGACCCTTCAGCTTTTCCGCCCGACGGTCGGGGCGTCCGCCTGTGGGATGGCCGCACGGGCTCTGGTCGAGGCCCGTGATCGGGTTGGTACGCGACAGCAGTTCGGCGCGCCACTGCTGGAACAGCCGACCATCAGGGCAAAATTGGCTGATATGGCTACGGATTTGGCGGCCAGCCGGGGGTTGGTCTATCGCGCGGCTTGGCTTGAAGAACAGGCACACCTTCAAGGGGGCCCCGCACGCCTTGACGCCCCCGCGGCGATGGCGAAACTACACGCCACCGAAACCGCACAAAATATCGTCGACGGGGCCCTACAACTTCACGGCGCCGCGGGCCTAGTCGAAACCGGCGTCATGGCGCCGCTGTATCGCGACATCCGTGCGCTTCGGATCTACGAAGGAGCCAGCGAAATTCAGAAGCTGGTCATCGCCCGGGCCCTAGATTTTGGTCCGCGAATGAGGCCTAATAGGCGATAATCCGCCGCCCCGCCGTGGCTCCAAACATCTTTGCCTACCTCGTGCTGTTTTCGTGGCCTCTGGTCGGCACGGCGCTATTTGCCCTCTTTCCTGCCCGCGTGGCTTGCCTGCTGACCATTTTCGGTGCCGAGCTGTTTTTGCCGGCGAATTTCAGTGTCGATCCCCCGCTGCTTCCCCCGCTTGGCAAGGACCTGATCGCAAGCGCTTCGGCCCTGATAGGGTGCGTTCTTATGAAGCCGGGAGCCCTATGGAAGGGCCCTTCCCGTGGACGCAAGTACGAGCTTTTCCTCCTTCTGTTGGTGATTGGCGAATTCTTCACGAACCTTACCAACCGGGATCCGATCTCCTACGGCCCCACGACTCTTCCAGGGGTAACCCTGCACGATTTCTTTGCCACATCGACAAGGGCGATATTGAACCTTGGAATTCCGTTCTATCTGGGGCGTCGGCTTTTTTCTCGGCCCGCGGATCTCCAGCTTCTGTTGAAAGCCTACGTCGTTGGGGCTGTCGTATATATTCTGCCGATTCTTATCGAATTGCGACTAAGCCCCCAGCTAAACATGTGGGTCTACGGTTATCACCAGTCGGATTTTACCCAGACCATTCGTGGCTCGGGGGGGTATCGTCCAAAGGTTTTCATGCGTCACGGCCTGAACGTCGGGCTTTTCTTGGCACTGGCCACGATGGCGGCTGTTGGGCTTCGGCGGATCAAGGCGCGGGTGCTGGGGCTCAACGTCGGCGTGTTAGCCGCGATCCTTGCTGTAATCCTCGTCCTGTGTAAATCGACCGGGGCGCTTTTCTATGCGGCCGCCGCTGTGCCCTTCTTGTTGTGGTGTAGGGCGCGCGGGCAATCCAGGTTGGGTGTCGGCATGGCCCTTTTCGTATTCGTCTTTCCTCTGCTTAGATTTAATGACTTGATTCCTGTCCAAAACATCGCGGATTTTTTTGCAGCAACTGCGGGACCTGAACGGGCGGCCTCATTGCAGTTCCGTTTTGACAACGAAAACGCTCTGCTCGAACACGCGGCCCGTCGCCTTTGGTTCGGTTGGGGTGGTTACTCTCGATCCTTTGTTTTCAGCAGTTGGGGAAAAAGAGAATCGGTCGTGGACGGGGTATGGGTGGGGCAGTTGGGCTCCGCAGGCATCGTGGGTTTCGTGGGACTTTTCGGACTGCTGCTTGCACCGCTTATTGGCCTTGGCCGTAGGCTGGCAACCTTTGATCGTAATGGTCGTTTCCTGTGTTCTACAGCCTTGATCATGATGTCTTTTTTCGCGCTGGATTTGGTGCCCAATTCGGGATTGGGGCCCTACCTGACTCTGACCATTGGGGCGCTTGCGGGTGTCACGCCGGATCCGCCTTCGGGATCGGTGGACACGGCGCCGGTGGTGGCGTGAGATTGGGGGAACGACGGATTGGGCTCGCTTCACGGGCTGGGGGCATTCCCGAGGTCATGACACGTTAGGACGGTGGCGATTCGGCTGGGTCGGCGGGCGGCAGTTGATTAGGAGACTAGATTGTCCGGGACGGTTATCGCGCGGCAAATGCTTGGCTATTACGAGAGCGTCATCGATCGAAAGCAACGGACCGCTCAAAAACGTTGGATCCAGGTTCTCCGGGGGGCTTTTGCGGCTCTGCGACAGCTTCGTTAACCCGCGACGTGTTTTGGGAAGTGATCCAATTCCCCACACGGCCCCTTCTTTCAAGCAAATTGTGACGCGTCGGCGTTGGCGCGCCGGCCAATCAGTGTTACCGTCGTATCCCGCCAATGTCACGAGCCGGGACCTTCCAGTTAGAAAAAGCCATCGGAATTGATCTGGGCACCACGAATTCGTGTGTGTCTGTGGTCGAGGGAACCGCGCCAGTCGTGGTTGCGAACCGGGGGGGCTACAAGACGACACCCTCGGTGGTCGCCATATCGGAAAATGGTCGGCGGCTGGTGGGCCACATCGCCAAACGACAGGCAGTGACCAACGCGGAAAATACCGCCTATGCGGTCAAACGTTTGATGGGGCGCACTTGGAATTCGCCGTCGGCCAAGTCGGTGC
>JAYUUT010000202.1:0-16310 GCA_043754455.1 Myxococcales bacterium | reverse complement strand
CCCGAACATTCGCGGCATGGCGAAACTGGAAGAAAGATGGCGTTGTAGTTGGCCCTTCGATCCCGTCGGACCCGATGCCGTTGACGACGGCGATCTTGTGGCGCAGGTGTTTGACATTCGGGCGCGCGTGGAAGACATGGGGAACGTGCCTCTGTCGGGCTCGGTTGACTACACACCGATTTCTGCCGTCCCAGCGGGAAATGTCAAACTGCTGCTGCTGGACGATGTGACCCAACCCCTGGTCGTGAATACGAATCCATCGACAGCCGCCCAGCCTATGGTGGGTGATGATCTTTGCGACAATATCAACCCCTTGTTGGTACCCACCACCACGCCGCGCGGATCCAAGGACGCGCTGCTTATCAACATGGTTCCGATGGAACCCGGGGGGACGCTGGACACCAGCCCCCTTGATGAGGCGTCCATGGCGGAGGGGTGCCCTATTGGATCAGGGAAACAGCCCGATCCTAGCTGTTATACGACTTTCAATTCTTCCAAGGCCACCTACGCGTTTTCGATTACGCCGGGACCTCACAACTATGCGATGCAGACCATTATGCATTACGCCAATGGTCCGGCGGGCAAGTTACCTTCAATCTGGACAGTTCCTCCCTATGCCGCCGGCGAAAAAAATCTTCAGTGTGGGGGGACCCAGCTGGACACCCTGGGCAACAACATCAGCGATGGTTGGATGTGTGCTGTCGTTCAATCGACGGACCGCCTAGGCAATATGCAGGTGTCCCGGCCGTTGCGGATCTGCGTGGATAAGGACGGGGATCGCAAGGAATGCCCTCACCGGAAGATTATTTCCGTTTCCAGTGACACGCCGATGGTGGTCGAAACTAAAGATCCCCACGGGTTGACCGCCGGGGTTGAGATCAGGCTTCAAGACGTCGAATTTCAGACCCAGGCCAACGCCCGCTGGAAGGTTGAGATTCGGTCGCCCACCACGTTTGCCCTGGTCGGATCCGTCGGCGAGCCGCGTGCACCGAATGGAACGACCGGCCAATTCGTAAAATGGGCAGACCTTCCCGACTGCACAGGGACCGTCACCGCAGCCGGCCCACCGGCGACGGTTGATGCGAAGAAGGCGTGCAAGCCCTGGCGCCTGTACCCGGCAAAAGGCGAACGCTGGGTCGCGCCGTGAAGGGACAACATGGCCTCTATCCCAAACCATCGACTGCCCGGAAGGGTCCCGCCGCATCCGGGTGAATTTCTACGCGAGATGCTTGTCGAGTTGGACGTGTCGCAGACGACCTTTCACGAACGCACGGGAATGTCGATGCAGAGAATCAGCGAGATTATCAATGCAAAGCGAGGCATCACGCCCGAGACCGCCTGGATTCTTGGAGATGCATTCGGACAGTCACCAAGGTACTGGCTAAACCTGCAGTCCACGTACGACCTCACGCGAACGAAGCCAGCCCGTCGGGCCCCACCCATGCCCGAGGCGATCAAAGCCACACGCTGAAACTGTCCCACGGTGCCGGGGCGTCACCAGATCTGGGCGTTGATTCCGGTCGCGCGTTCGTATCGCCGCGGGGGGGGCTTCGCATGCCAGGCGGTTTGGGCTGCGGGTGTGGGCTGAAGTTCGAAAGGAATGAACAGCAGTTTCAAGAATCGGTTTCGGCCGATGCGTTCCCAGCCGACCAGGCCCAAGATGGCTTCCCACATGTAGTCGCCGGGGCATTTGATGGCCGATTCCCAGAGGGGGAGCACGAACAGCCGGGATGTGCCTTCGGCCTGGCCTAGGCCGCGGCGATAGTAGATGTTCGGGAATACAAAATCCGCAACGTAGGTGGGTCGTCGCAGGTGGGCAAATAGGGGGAACATGACTGTGGTGCGCAACACTGTCGCACGTCCCAATGAATCGAAGGTCGAGACCGAGCGCCGACCAGCAGGCGTTGTGGACGTGTGGGACCGTTTCGTGGCATCACGTTGCCATGGTCGTGCCTACGGGGAGCCTGCTGGGTTCGGTGGAGGCAATTCGAAGCTCAGGTCGTTTAAGCGATCGTCCATGATTTCGATCTTGTTGTTTCGACGGGCGGCCTCGACAAGTTCGTCCATACGGCGCGTTCGAAGTTCACGAAATAGCTTCTGCCGAATTTCGTTCGACACATCCGCAACATCGCGGCTGACCGCCGACCGCCGCTCGATCAGTTTGAGGATGTGAAAACCGCGCGCCGTCTTTACAGGCGCCGAGACGTCGCCAACCACCTTGAGCGAAAGCGCCGCCTCGACCAGTTCAGGTGGGTACTTGGGGACTCCACTCCTCAGCATACCGAGATCGCCTCCACGCTGTTTTGAATCTGCATCTTCGGATTGATTCGCGACAATGTCGTGAAAAGCACGCTGATCGGCGGCGGGGTCGGGTTTCCTCGCGTTGTGCGCATCAACGGCAACCTTTTCCGCGCGCGCTTGGTCTTTGATCAGCACTTCGGACACACGCACCTCCTCGGGACGGCTGAACTCCGCCTTATGTGCTTCAATAAAATAGGCGACAATCTCGCCCTGTGAAATCGTCTCTGGTTTTACCTTCGTGTCCACCTCTCGGCGAATCAAGAGGGAGGCCGTCTGTTGTCGCCGGGCACGGATCACTTCAGGATCTTGGTCGTATCCTCGGCGACTGGCCTCCTGGGCGAGCGAGAGGGTCGCAACCTCGGCATCAAGGAGAGCCCGTCGCTTTTCTCGGGTTCCGTAAATAGCCTTCGCGACGGGCGACTGGCGACGAACGATCGCCTCAAGATCTGTCGTCGTGCTCGTTTCGGCCCCGACCTTGGCAAGGATGGGACCGCGGTCCTGCGTGCGCGGGACGCCGGACGGGGCGCGGCTTTGGCAAGCCATCAGAAGGGATAGGAGGGCGAGCGACGCACATGCGTGAGTTGCCCGAGGAGGGGCGGGTGAAATCGCGAACGGTTGACTCATTAGAAAAATCCATCCCCGGGGTTGATCAATCAGGGATTTCGTGTTTCCCCGCTCCAGCTTAAAGAATCAGTCGCAGTAACCGCGGTAACCGCGCAGAGGGCGCTCCCAGTATCCGCCAGGAAAACACGCCGGTACATCCGCGGCGCGGGGGGGGCATCCAGGGGCTGCTTTCCTGAAAAGTGGCCTTTGACTCGCCTATGGTCGCGGCGCATTGTGCTTTCCGCTCGTCGTGCCTGCGCTTGCGCTTCTTTCTTTTGCGAAGCCACATCCATAGAAACGCGAAGCCGGCGCCTGACGCAACGAGAGCTCCAATGAAAAAACGAAACGCCCACCTTCGGTGAAGAACAGCATTTCCTGTTGGAGGCCCACTCGCCATCCAGGAATGAAATACCGTCGAATTCCAGAGGTACAGCGTCAAGCCAAATAGAATCAGATCCCCGATTACCGATAAAGACTTTCGCATTCTCTGACTTCTCATCAAAAGCCCAGCGGGGGGAAGTTGTTGAATGGACTCTGCGGAGGAAAATCTGCTGAGCCTTGTGAATCACGCCGCCCGCGAGAATACCATTAGGGTATTGGGAATGCGCCTCTTGTTGGTGAAATTGCATCGTCGCTGGGGAGTCCTAGGGACGGGGAGTTCTTCGGAAATTCTTCGGGCAAATCTATTCTCGCCAGATCGCCCCTCCGAAAGGGATTTAACCTCAAGCCGCGATCGGGCTACATCGGAGTTGTGGAGGTCCTACTGCTTTTTGGTATGCCCTGGTATGCCCCCGTCGGGTAGAAACTTCGGTTTGACACAGAGGTCTGTCAGACCGCCAGATAAAGCCGAAATGAGTCGCGGAATGCAACCCGGACGAAAGAAGCAATTGCAGAGCATGGTCCTCGGACAATCAGAATTGCGGACACAACGCCGGGCGCAGACCCATTTCTCCTTATCCAGAGCACAGGTCCCGCCTAGGCACCCCGACACACAATCACGTCTCGACGCCCATATCTCATCCGTGAATCCCGCAAGGAGAGATACGTTGACCCGTACATCGACGTCTACTGATTTCGATTCTGGTCGACATCCCATGATCACGGTCAGATGAAGAAACAACAACATTCGTAGCATCAGAATGGCCGTTGATTGTCTGATGGTCGCATGGCGTTCTGGACGCCAATAGCGAAGGTGTGACCAGGTCCTGCCCCATTGGCAATGTCGACGGGGAAGGTTATCCCAGTAAACCATGCTGGCAAGTCGGTCACATAGTGAAACACATAGGCATGCCCGAGCTCATGGGCTAGCAGGTCCTCGAGTCCGACCGCGCCCCCTGAACAGGTAGCGGTGGGTAGGTGATACGTAATGTAGCTTGCGTCCGGGTCATTGCCGTACACCTCAGTCATGCCCCCTCCGCTCGAGTACAATTGCGTCGTTAGCTGTCCAGGGGTGATAGACACGGTGATCTTCGGATCGTTCGCCAGTCTCTCGACTAACGGTCCGATGGCAGGATTTGCCATGATGCGCGCTAGCGCGGAGATTGCCCCAGAATCGGCCACATCAATATCGAGACCAGCGCGATCTGTGTTATTGATCGGATCGCTCGCGGCGTACGCATAGAGATTCGTATCGCCCCCCAGGAACCGGATCGGATCCTTGCTCAACCATCGCCCCGTCTCCGCATCGTAGTCCCGTGCGCCAAATCGCACCAGGCCCGTGGCCGCGTCGTAGTGTCCACCCGCAAATCCTAACGGCTGGAACCCAGGGTTCGTATCGACCAACACCTTGCCGTACTCATCGTAATCCAGGCGTTGCGTGATCGCTCCGGTGCTGGCGTCCACCACCATGCGGACGCTGCCCAGGTGGTCCCGTATCAGCCGATAGGTAGCTCCGTCTTTTGTGAAGTAGCTGCCGCCGACCAAGCGGGTGACGCCGCCGCTGTTGTCGATCTCGGCCGCGATCGTGGTGCCGCCACTGTGCAGCCACTTCTTACCTAGGATGCTATCCACTTTCTTTGCCACCCGCCGTCCCTGCGGGTCAATCACATACTCGACGTGTTTGCCATCCGGTAGTGAAACTGACCGCAACGCCCCTTGGCCATCATAAGCATAGGTCGTGACCGCCCCGACCACCGTGTCCGTCTTTGTCTTCAGGTCCCCGTTCGCCGTGTACGTGTAGCTGAACCGGCCGTGCGTCAAGAGGCGGTCCTGGTCGTCAGTGGTCGCGGTGTCTGTCCCGCTCGTGGTCACCCGTGAGGTCCGGTTTCCGTTCGCATCGTACAAGTACGTGGCCGTCACCACGCCGTCCTTCATCACTTGCCACAGCCGTCCGGCAGAATCATAGGCGTAGGCGTAATTCGAAACGACGCCCGCGACGGTCTCTGTCTTGCTCTCGATCCGACCGGTCCCATCCCGTGTGATCTGCTCTTTGAACAAAGTCGTCGCCCCAAACTTCGTTTCGTCATCGGCCAGCTCACCAAAGCTATTGTGCTGCAAAGACTGCGCAAGGTTTCCGATGCTCGTCGCCGTTACGATGCCGTTCGTCGGATTTCGCGTGATGCCGAGCGCCCCAATCTGGGTGGCCTTGCCGTCCGTATCGTAGGCAATCGACACCGTTTCGCCAAAAACCGTTTCAGCAACGGGCCGCATGTCGTTGTCGTAGGCCAGGCTGATCGTGCCCGACACGGTACCCGTTGCGAGGACAGATGTGGCCAACGCCCCGTCATACCCAAACGTCAACCCTTCACCTTCGGACGTCGTCAGGCCAACAAGCTGGCCCGTTGCCGCGGAATAGGTACGAGAGCTAATAAACGTGCCGACGCCATCCGGACCTGGGTACCCAACCGTGGCCAGCCTGCCCGCAGCGTCATAGCTAAGCGCGATCGAGGTTCCGTCTGGTCGACGAATCATGGTCGCCTGTCGGGACACGTTGTAGTCGGTGCTCGTCTGCGAATTTGGCACGCTCATCAACGCAGGCGGCGCGTAGCTAGATTCAAGATTCACGGGCGTGTAGTTAAACACGTGCCCAGGTCGCCCCGGCGGCGTCACGCTGCTGATGTTGCCCTGCGGATCATACGAAAACGCAGTTTCGTTGTTGTCATTGCCCCGCTGGCGGACGACCCGGTTTGAATCGTCGTGGACCAAGCCGTAGGTCCTTTGAAGGGGGTCGGTCGTCATTGAAACGCGATCAAAGGCGTCGTGAGCAAACGTGCTGAGCCGGGTCGCAGTCCCTGTGCCCACCGCGAGGGACGTCACCCGGTTCCGGCCATCAAAAGAATAGGCAGCGGACGCGAGATCTGCAAACTTACCGCTCGTCGGCGGCGGCGTCGCGTAGGTTCGGTTCGTTGCATCAGTTGTCGCGACAGACGTTTCCTACGGGGACGCCGCCGGGTTCGGTGGTGGCAATTCGAAGCTCAGGTCGTCCAGCCGCTCGTCCGTGATTTCGATCTCGTTGTTTCGACGGGCGGCCGCGACCAGTTCGTCCATGCGGCGCGTTCGAAGGTCACGAAACAGCTTCTGCCGAATTTCGTTGGATACCTCGGCAACAGTGCGGGTGACCGCGGGACGCCGCTCGATCAGTTTAAGGATGTGAAAACCGCGCGGCGTCTTTACAGGCACCGAGACGTCGCCAACAACCTTGAGCGAAAACGCCGCCTCGACCAGTTCAGGTGGGTGCTTCGAGGCTCCACGTCCCAGCAGACCGAGATCACCTCCGCGCTGTTTTGAATCAGGATCATCGGATTGGTTCACGACAATGTCCTGAAACGCGCGCTGATCGGCGGCGGGGTCGGGCTTCGTCGCATTGCGCGCCTCGGCGGCAACCTTTTCCGCGCGCGCTTTGTCTTTGATCAGCACTTCGGACACACGCACTTCCTCGGGACGGTTGAACTCCCCCTTGTGCGCTTCAAAATAGGCGACAACCTCGCCCTGCAAAATCGTCTCGGGTTTTACCTTCGCGTCCACCTCTCGGCGAATCAGAAGGGAGGCCGTCTGTTGTCGCCGGGAACGGATCACCTCCGGATCTTGGTCGTATCCTCGGCGACTGGCCTCCTGGGCAAGCGAAAGGGTCGCGACCTCCGCGTCAAGCAGCGCGCGACGCTTTTCGCGCGTTCCGTAAATGGCCTTCGCGGCGGGGGACTGGCGGCGGACGATCGCCTCAAGATCTGCCGTCGTGATTGTTTCGGTGCCGACTTTGGCAAGAATGGGACCACGCTCGCGTGTGGCCTGGCCCCCGACCGAATCCTGGCCTCGGCAAGCCAAGAGAAGGCAAAGGATGCCCAAGCGACGGCCGAATCGGCCCGTGACCGGTTTGGCCAAATGCCTAGTCCGCATCATCTGGAAACCAAATAAACCCCGGCCCAGGACCGTCGCCTGGCTGGACTTCAGTTGTCTTGTCGATTTCAATAACAGGGGGGTCGAACACAGCATTCTTCAGGTTGTTTCGAAACCATTCCTCGTCGCGAACCAGCTGAAGAGCCGCTATTCCGGCATTTGCAAACGATTCGGCGGATACGACCCTGAACGTAAAAAATCCCAAGCGTTTGACCTTGTCATTCGCTGAAATCCAGCAATTTCGACCCTTGATCATCACAGAAAACAGCCTGGCCATACTTACCCGGGCACAAGTGTACGTGCAACAATGGCAGCAACGTATCCAATCAAGATCCGCGAATACCCTGGATCAAACGATTCCGCAACAGTAGTCCACTTGTCGGCTGATGAGCCTGGGTTGAGCCCCAACGTGCGACGCCCCCCTCCCAGGCTGATTTTCCAACGTTCGACGCAACTTCGGCGGGGGCGGTCCGATACGTCGAGACCATGTCCCTTCCTCGCCAGGTCCTGCCCAACCGGTCCTACATGATCACCCGCCGCTGCACCCAGCGGCAATTCCTGCTGCGCCCTGACCCGGCCATCAACAACGCCTTCATCTATTGCCTGGCTGAGGCGGCGCTGGTCCATCGGATTGACGTCCTTTTCCCACCGATGTCATCGAAAAAATGGCCTACGCCCACGCCAATCCCTGCGTCGCTTCACTCGTTGAACATGCATCGGAATGGCCGGGCGTTTCGTCTTTCGATGCGATTGTGAAGGGGCGCAGCCTTTCGGCGTTTCGGCCAACCCATTTCTTTCGCGCCGACGGGCCTATGCCCAAGTTCGTGTCGCTGACGTTCGCGCGGCCAAAGGGCTTCGAAGATCTAACCCACGAGGCCTTTGCGACCCGGGTCAAGTCCACCTGCGCATTCAAGGAACGGGTTGCCGCTGACAGCCGCCAAATCGCACACAAGCGGGTCATGGGCGTCAAGGCCATCCTGGCCCAGCGTTGGCAAGATTCCCCGTCCACCAAAGAGCCCAGACGGAAGATGTCACCCACCATCGCCGCCCGTAGCAAATGGGCCAGGATCGAAGCGCTGCAACGCAAACGCGACTTCCTACGGGAGTACGCCGCCGCACTGGCCGAGTTTCTGGCTCGGGTGGTCGGTGTGCTGTTTCCCCCGGGTACCTGGGCCATGCGCAGATTTGTGAACATCGCAGAGGTCGGCGACGCCTCGGGAGCGCTCGACCCCGCCCCTTCGTAGCGGTTTGCGGGCGGGGACGCGATGGTACATAAGCAGCAAGTCGGAGAGCCGGCGGTCGCCGAGGGGCGGAGCTGCGTCGGGGGTCGTGGTTTTGTTGTTTGGTTCGCACGAAGTTCTAGCCGCCAGGGGCGCCTCGAAGGGCCCGCGACTGGTTTTGTTCCTGGATTCCCTCCGAAGAACGTCCGCCAAGCCTTCCTGTTTCGCGGAAACTTTGGTCGCGTCGAAAACAACCACGGACCGGATCCTTGGAGAAAACAACCACGGACCGGATCCTTGGGATCCTTGGTTTGGTTTTGTTCCTGGATTCCCTCCGAAGAACGTCCGCCAAGCCTTCCTGTTTCGCGGAAACTTTGGTCGCGTCGAAAACAACCACGGACCGGATCCTTACGGATACGGACCGGATCCTCCTTACCACGGACCGGATCCTCCTTTATCGTCGAGGCTCACGCAGGTCAGATTCCAAGCGCCCTCTTTGCCGCAATCGTAGCAACGATGCCCCCAAAGGAAACCCACGCAAAAGAGATCGCCACTTCCTTGAACACAGTTCCAGAACTGACCTGCATCGGGTCTTTCCCTTGGTCCTTCTTCATTGCAGACCGACCGATCACCCATACGATCCTGCCGAGAACCAAACCAACCCCGAACCCAATGCCCGCTCCTATCACGTAGTTGCGTAGGCCGCCGCCTGCGATCTTTGCTTCTCCAATGCCACCGGACAGGGACACTACCCATGTCAAAACAGGGATCACATGCCAAATTCGAATCATTTTTGGCTCGCATTCGCTATCCCAGCACCGTTGGCGCCGACGGCAAGCCCCGTACTTCCAGGGTCAAATCCCGTACTGAACCATTTCATTCCCGGGGGCCCAAGTTCAGAACGATACCTATTTTCCCAGACCGTCTTAAGCGTGACTGGCGGACTCTCGACTCCATTGACTCGGGTGCTTATCCCTCGTCCACACTTGGAACCTACGGCACCGCCGCCAACGACGACACCAACGTTGTAGGCGACGCGGTCCCAATTTTTATCACTGACACTGGAACCTGTGTCTAGCATCAGCAAACCTGCGCTAACGGCCGACCCAGCGAATAGTCCAACCGTAACAACGCCGACCGGTACGCCCAAGACAACTGCCCCAACCGCGATCCCGGCCACGACAACAGCTCCGACCACTCCCGCGACGAGGCCTTCTCCAAAGGCAACCGCGATGGAAGCAGCATCTAGTCCGGTTGGGTCGTTGAAGTTGATCGGGTCATTCCCCACGTAGGCATAGAGATTCGCTTGCCCACCCCGAAACCCAATCGGATCCTTCGCAGTCCATCGCCCCGTTTCCGCGTCGTAGTCACGTACCCCAAATCGCACCAACCCCGTGTCCGCATCATAGTGCCCGCCCGCAAATCCCAACGGCTGGAACCCGGGGTTCGTGTCCACCAACACCTTGCCGTATTCGTCGTAATCCATTCGTTGCGCGACAGCTCCGGTGTTGGCGTCCACCACCAATCTGACGCTGCCCAGGTGGTCCCGGATCAACCGATAACTGGCCCCGTTCTTTGTGAAATAGCTGCCGCCCACGAAACGGGTGACGCCGCCGCTGTTGTCGATCTCGGCCGCCACCTCGAGGCCGCCGCTGCGCAGCCACTTCTTGCCCAGGACACCGTCCACCTTCTTTGCCACCCGCCGTCCCTGCGGGTCGATCACGTACTCGATGTGTTTGCCGTCCGGCTGGGAAACGGATCGCAACGCCCCTTGGCCGTCATACGCATAGGTCGTCACAGCCCCGCTCACGGTGTCCGTCTTGGTCTTCACCTCCCCGTTCGCTGTGTAGGTGTAGCTGAACCGTCCGTGTGTCAACAGCCGGTCCTGGTCGTCACTGGTCGCCGTGTCCGTACCGGTCCCGGTCACCCGTGAGGTGCGGTTTCCGTTCGCATCATACTGGTACGTGGCCCTCACCACGCCGTCCTTCATCACTTGCCACAGCCGTCCGGCAGAATCATAGGCGTACGCGTAGTTCAAAACGACGCCCGCGACGGTCTCGATCTTGCTCTCGATCCGACCGGTCCCATCCCGTGTGATCTGCTCTTTGAACAAAGTGGTCGCCCCAAACTTCGTTTCGTTATCGGCCAGTTCACCAAAACTGTTGTGCTGCAACGACTGCGCTAGGCTTCCGATGTTCGTCGCCGTTACGATCCCGTTCGTCGGATTTCGCGTGATGCCGAGCGCCCCGATCTGGGTGAGTTTGCCATCGGAATCGTGGGTAATCGGCACCGTGTCGCCCAAAACAGTTTCGGCTACGGGCCGCATGTCGTTGTCGTAGGCCAGGCTGATCGTGCCCGACACGGTACCAGTTGCGAGGACAGATGTGGCCAACGCCCCGTCATACCCAAATGTCAACCCTTCACCTTCGGACGTCGTCAGGCCGACAAGCTGACCCGTTGTCGCGGAATAGGTACGAGAGCTACTAAACGTGCCGACGCCATCCGGACCTGGGTATCCAACCGTGGCCAGCCTGCCCGCAGCGTCATAGCTAAGCGCGATCGAGGTTCCGTCTGGTCGACGAATCATGGTCGGCTGTCGGGACAGGTTGTAGTCGGTGCTCGTCTGCGAATTTGGCACGCTTATCAATGCAGGCGGCGCGTAGCTGGATTCAAGATTCACGGGCGTATAGTTAAACACGTGCCCGGGTCGTCCAGGCGGCGTCACGCTGCGGATGTTGCCCTGCGGATCATACGAAAACGCGGTCTCGTTGTTGTCATTGCCCCGTTGGCGGATGACCCGGTTTGAATCGTCGTAGACCAAGCCGTAGGTTCTTTGAAGGGGGTCGGTCGTCATTGAAACGCGATCAAAGGCGTCGTGAGCAAACGTACTGAGCCGGGTCGCAGTCCCTGTCCCAACCGCGACGGACGTCATCCGACCCCGTCCATCAAAAGAATAGGCAGCGCCAGCGAGGTCCGCGAACTGGGCTGTTGTGGGGCGGCCCAATGAATCGAAGGTCGAGACCGATTGCCGACCCGCAGGAGTTGTGGATGTGTAGGTCCGGTTTGTTGCATTGAGTGTCGCCACAGACGTGCGTCCGTTCACCGTGGTTTCGTCCCTCTGCGATATCAACACTGTGGGGTCGGCGGCGTCCTTTACCGTGATGCGTTTTGACGCCACGCTAAGACTTAACCCAGCAGGGGTCGTCCTGGTCATTGTCGACACGGTCGGCACGACCCTTTCGAAACGAGGGTCACTGGCAACTGAAACAACGGTCGTGGTTCCATCGGGAGACAACGTTGTTCGTTCGCCGGTCTCCGCAACGCGCGTGCGGGTCATGAGACCTGCTTCATCCGTCTCATCCCGCGTGTAACTCCCGTCGCCATACTGTCGAACAACTGCACGCGTTTGCCTGCCCATTGCGGTTCGCGTGGTGTGGACAGTGGTGCCGTCTCCAAGATCGTCCCGGCCCACGATATAGGCTCCGCCCGCCGGATCGTCCTCCCGCAAGAATCGGCCCCCATCGGCGATGTCGTACGTAACCTGATAGGCGCCACCATTTGGATCGGTATAGGTGGTCAGTAGCCCCCCGGACGCATAACCAAGACGAACGGTGTCGCCGCTGGGATTGGCGAAGGTAGCGAGGTATCCGTTTGAGTCGATGCTGGCGACCGTACGTTGACCTGCGGGGGCCACAAAGGCGTTCGGCTTGCCACTGGCGTCCCGTTCGATCCGGGTGACCAGATGGTCGCGGTCCTCGACCTCAAGAAGGCTGCCGTTCGCTTCGTAACGGAACTGCCAAATCGTGGCCCCAGTTGCGACGTGCTTGGTGCGCAGGTGTCGCCCGTTGGCATCAAACACATAGATCTCGTCCCCGGACTGACTTGGAATGACTTGTTCTGTTGCTGAATACCCGGGCAATGACGACCTGATACACTCTAAATCTCCGTACGCCCGTGCCCAGCAGATCCGACCATCGACGAGGCGTCGAACATCCGAAAGAAGGGGAAGAGTCGCAAAGAGCGGGTGATCTCCCACCGTTCTGTCCTTAGGGATCTCGATTTCCTCATCAACAGCGCGTCCGACCCCGCTGCGTCCCGCTACGCGCTGGATCATCCCAGCACGGGTTATCTTTCGAATCGTAGTTGGAAAGTTTTCGTGTATGGAGCTATCGGTCACGAAAACGTCACCATTCGGATCAACAAAGTCAACCCGAACATTCTTGAAGGTTGCAGATATGGCGGGACCACCATCCCCCAGGTTTCCGACGGCTCCGGTACCCGCGATTGTTTCGAGTTTTCCATCCGGCGAAATCCGCCGTACTTGCTTCGCCGCGTCCCCATTAATCCCTCTGTCGCCAAACATCCCTCCCGCCCCAAAATAGATGGACCCATCGCTCCCAACTGCCAAACCAATGACAAGCCCGAGTCGTGAAAGCCGAGGATCAATTCCATCGCCGAGACCTTGACCACCGCCCGCTATCACATGAATGATGCCGCTCGGGTCAATTTTTCGAATTCGACCAATAGGCCCGTCGTTGGCGTTGTAGTAGTCGCCCAGATAGAGAGCCTGATCAGGGCCAAGGGCCATTGCGGTTAGAACTTGGCCGAGATCCGCTTCGCTTGCGGGGCCAACAGTTCCCGTGGATTGGGATGCGTAGGTGAACACGCCGTCACCTGCCACATGGATTTCACGCCCATCGCGAAGCAGGGCGTTGACTTGGTAACTGCCAAAATACGTCTGAAAGGAAAAGAATATCGTGCCGTCCGCACCCTCAACGATTCTGGAGATGGCCCCGATGGGATGGTCCGTATACGGGACTGACACTGCCCGCCCCTCTCGGTCCGCGGTCACCCGGACGATTCCTCGTGTTCCATCTTTCTGCCTGCGTAGAACGATATTACCGTCGCGACCCGGACTCCATCCGCCGCCCACATAGCGCGACGGATTGGGGAGAGTGGTTGTTGTCACCATCGTCTCAAGCGCTTGATTTAGATCGGTGGAACGCTCGCTGGTCCCGTCACCCCGAATGAGAGTCCGGGAAGTAGCGTCGTAGGTGTGGTGTTCACTCAGGGTCCATCCGCCGATCCCTGCGGATCGAGCGTCAAGACCGCCCATCGTGGTCGTATGAGTCGCCGAAAACGTTGCTTCTGCTCGCTGCCGCGACAGGGCAAGGTAGTCGCGACCAAGCCTGGCATAACCCGCATAGTTGGCGAAGACAAAGTCTAGATCATCAGCCGAACGATAGTAAATGGGGTAGGTCCTGCTGATTGTAACGACTGCAACCTGAGCACCCTGCAACAACCGCCCAAAAATGTCCTTCCCATCCCAGCGGAAGTTCCATTTGGCGCCCGCTCTGACCTCGTCCGCCGAATACTCTTGCTCGAATCGGCGTCCCGCCACGGTGACCTCCACATTCACGCGTCGCAGATCGGTGCCCAGGGTCTGGTCTGCCCCCAGTGTCTGGGTCAGGGGAATCACAAGCTCATTGGCCGCCGTGCGTCCCGGGACGCAGTCGCTTCTGTAGTTCAGGCTTAACGCGGTCCCCGTAATGCCAATGCGCTCTCCAAAGACCTGATTCTCGCAATCGATGATCGAACCCTCTTGGCAACGTCCATCGTCGGTCGGCTTGGCTTCGATGAACTCGGCAGAGGCCGCATACGCCGCTTTTGAAACCCCGAACGGTGCATTGACGTCGATAGGCGTAAAATGCGGCAGCGCTGCACGCCACAGGGATTTTCCCACAGGGAAACGCGTGGCTAATTCAGCACGCTCTGCATCGCTGACGCCAAGCACCGCCAATGCCGGGGTCCCAGCCGCAACGCCCGTGCCATCCACGTCCAGTTCCGCCATTCCCCCAACCACGTCCACGATCGTGATGACCCGGCCATTGTGGGTGGCTTCCCACTGGCCCTTTCGTCGCGAGTAATACCCGACGGGCAACACATCCCCCGTGGCGAACCCGAGAAAGTTGTCAACATAGTGGATCACGGGCTGATTGAAATTCACGGAGTCGGCCCCCGCGGCGATGGCCTCGTCAGCCGACAGTTCCACGGCAAAAGTATAAGCCGTCGAGGGGGGAATCGGCCCAGGCATGGCGCTTGGGCCCGCAGCGCCGACGGTGTATTCGGTCGCACGGACGCTCAGACGGTTGATGGGCGTCTTGCTTCCGTCGGCCATAACCATTTCAGCGGTCGTCCCCGGCAGGAAAAACAGGGTCGATTGTCGGGTTCCGTCTTCGTCAGTCGCCGGACTACCTTGGGCCACGGTGAGCCCGCCGCTCGGAAGATCAACGGTGGTGACCTGGGAGTCCAAGGCCGTCATCACAACGTCCGCCACAGCCGTCCAGCTTTGCCAGGCCACGTTTGCGGTCCGCTGGACGGGAAGATACCCCGTCCTCTCGTAGGTCAGGGTCACGGGCCCGCCGCCATGAACCGCCATGTCAAACTGGCCCTCGGCCCGCGTGGTCGTCTGACCAAATTCCGGATGCCATAGAACGCTGATGTGGACCCCTTGCAGCGGATCACCCTGCCGCGTTTTCACCAGACCCCGCAGGCCCGCCGCCATGCTGGGAACAATCGCACCGGCCACGACCCCGGCTTGGACGGGATTCGGTCCCGTGTAGAAAAACTCGATGGCTTTTGCGGTGGGAATGGGTGCCGTCCGATCGAGGGCGGGCCCCTGATCTCCCGTACACGCCAACACGCTGGTCGGAGTACATGTTCCGGACTGGCAGGCGTCACCTGCGGTGCAACTGTCGCCATCGTTGCAGGCAGCCCCATCAGCTAGCTGCGGATTGATGCATCGACCGGTTCCGACATCACACGACCCCGCCGCGTGGCAAGCGGACGAGGGGCAGATCCGAGGCTGACCGGTTCGACAAGATCCATAGACGCAGGTATCGCCGAACGTGCATGCATTTCCGTCCTCACAGGGCGACCCCTCCGGTTTTGAAGGATAGTCGCAGGTTCCCCAATACGGGTTGCAAGTCCCCGTGCCGGTGTGACACGCATCGGGTTCCGGACAGACCACGTTCGTCGATCCGACACAAGCCCCGGCCCGACAAACATCATCGCCGGTACACAGACTGTAGTCGTCGCAGGCGGTCCCGTCGTCGAATGGCAACGACACACACAGTCCGGAGCCGGGATCGCAGGATGACGTCTCGCACTGGCCGATTGGGCAACTGACATTGAAACACTTCACAAGTTTGCAAGAGGGCGAACAGCGGTCGTCGCCAAGGGTGTTGCCATCATCGCATTCCTCAAGACCTTCCATGCGTCCGTTGCCACAGGCTTCAGTTTGACAAATTGATGAACATCCGTCGCCGCTGACGGCATTTCCGTCGTCGCATTCCTCGCCCAATGAAACGGGCGCAAGAGTGGGCGTTAAAGGTGCAAACCCAGAACTTGCCGAACATAGATCAGGGTTCCGCGCCGACGCGTCACCTCCGTTGTCCGCGTCGAATATGACGATCTGCTGGGTGTTTCCACCACCATCACGAATGACAGCGACAGCCCAGGCCAGATAGGCCCCCGTGGCCACGCCAAACGCATGGTTTCCTCGTTGCAGCAGCGCCAGAGCCGAACTGGCAGTCACCGTGGTCGACCGGACGCCCGAGTAACAAGCGCAGTTCCCCGCGTCGGCCTGGGTCTGTGCGATGTCGATGCCATCGACGCTAAACAGAATGTCTGCGGGACCAACACAGGATGTGGCCAGCCACACGAATTCGATGGATGTGGGAACCTGGGCTTCACCCCGCACGCCATCGCCGCAGGAACAAAGGCTAGCGGCCGCGCAAACGCCCGTCGCAGGAAGGCAGGTACTGGGGATGCTGCACCCTGGGGGGGGTTGGC
>JAYUUT010000201.1:0-4792 GCA_043754455.1 Myxococcales bacterium | reverse complement strand
CTCGACCGCCACGGCCAGTCGCGACCTGCGGTTTGGTGTCGACGGCAAGATATTGGTGAAGGCCGGGGACAGAGCACTTTCGCGCTACAGGTTCCGCTGAACGTGCACCGGGCAGCGCTCATCGAATAGATTGAGGTATTCTACAAATCGTCGTCGACGCCATTCGGCGGTCGGCCTCGTCAGTCCAGTTCACTACGAAACCGTTGCTATCCTTGAACGGCTGGCAACCTAATCAACTCGTCCACCAAACCGGTGCAAGTTCATGTTCAGGTCGCGCCGTCCCGATGGAGACTGAAGCGCGCGCGGGACCGCCCGTCGTAGGCGACTTCGACCATGTCTAAAGGCATATGGTCCCATAGCGATGAGGCCCACAGAGTATTCGACCATGCGCACCGGTCTTTGGTCCCGCCCTATTTGGCTTCCGACCTGTTTTGTCGCGCTGGGGCTAGCGGCTTGTGGCAGCCCTTCGGCCGACGACGGCACGCAGGAGCCAGGTTCCTCGATCACCCCTGGTGCGGCGGATGCAAAAGCCGAACGCGGCGAAAATATCACACCGGCGCCTCGCATCGACGCAGGCGCCGTGCAGATCGCGCCCCCGGGAGCCCCGACGCCGGTTAACCCGCCGGTTGGATCTGCTGACGCGCGCCCCGCGCCCACAACCCCGCCATCCTCGGGCCGCGATGGGGGCGTCACGCCGACCCCATTGCCTCCTGGTCCGCCCCCAGGACCGCTGGCGCCGGTCGCAGCTGTCAATCCGTGCGCGACCCCGACCTTGATGGGCGCCGGCACCGCGAACGTGGCCGGGAACAAGTTTCACGCCGCATCTAGCCTTAACTACAGCAATGGCGCCAACGCGTTCGATGGCGATATCAAGACCACCACGGGGGCCCCGACCAACAGGGACGGCATCTTGGCAGCCGATCTGGGCGCACCCGCCAGTCTGTTTCGCTCCGTCGTCACATTCGCGGGCGTCACGCCCCAGCGGTACAAGCTACAAGGGTCGCAGGATGGCGTTTCCTATGCGGACGTTCTGCGCGTCCACAATCCAAACTTCGTCGATGAACGCGTCCTGCCAAAGGTCTCGTTCCGTTTCGTCCGCGTCGTCGTCTTTCAAAACTCGGCGCGCGGTGAAGATCCCAACATCCTGCCCGCGGTTGCAGAGTTCGAGATCTATACCCGCGGTTCGGACGCGGGCAGCGACTGCGCACCCATCGTGTATCCGGCGCCGCTCGACCGAAAAAGCTGGAAGCTGAGCTCCAGCGCGGGGGGCGGCCAGGCTGCGATCTCGTCTCCACAACAGGGCTGGATTGATCCCAGCGGCACGATAGACGGCCCCGACCATTGGCTTGTCCGGGCGGGGGCTTCGGTTGGAACTTGGGTGAAGATCGATATGGGCGCGCCGCAGACCTTCAACCAGATCTTCCTCTCTTTTGATCACGATCCGCTGCGGGAAATGCGCGTCTTTGCCTCGGACGATGGGATCTCGTGGGGCGAGCCGGTTTGGATGGGAACGATCGTCCCTGTCGGCGGCTTTTGGTATCAGGCACTTAGCTTCGTCCGGCAGACCAAGCGGTACATCAAGATCGAATCACAGTTTGACACCAAGGGCCGCTACTGGGGATTTTGGAACATCAGCGCTCTCGATGTCCCCACGCAAATAGGTGCCGAAGACAACACAAATGTTGCGCAGGGACGCCCGACGGTCGGCAGCAACTCGAAGAATGCGCCGGCCGCCTTCGACGGCAACCCCATGACGGCAATCGACGACGCCGACGTACTTACGGTGGATCTTGGTGCTGTCATGCCGCTTGGTCGGATCGACGTCAACTTCGGCCCGACAGTCGACAGCATCTCCTACCGTATCGCCACGTCCAACGATGGCGCAACATGGACGCAGCGACAGGTCGTGATGATGGGATTTTTGTTCGGCCAAGGCGTCATCCAACCCGTGATGGCCAACTACAGCACACGGCTCCTGCGACTTGTTTTTCAGCCGTCGCATCCTCATAACGTCGACGTCAAGCAGACCGTTCGTGACATCGCAGTCTACCGCGCACCTTCGACCCAGATCGTCGGTCGCGAGCGACTGTGAGACGTCCCATTTCTAGGAGTATCAGATGTCGCTGACCAGTCGCTTCCGGAATGGATTCTTTTACCGTTTCGCTCTAGCGACACTTGCTTTGGGGTGTGCGGCGCAGCCGGAGGAGTCCGACGTACCATCAACTCAGCTTCCCGATACCCGCGTGGCACAGGGCCGCGAACCAGACGCGGCAGCGGGAAACATGACCGCACAAGCACAGCGCGATGCGGGGAAGGCCGCCCTCACTCCGGGGCCCACAGGATCTGGGGGATCCCCAAATCTTCGCCTGGACACAGCCGCGGATCTTGGTGTGGGACTTCCGCCCTTCACCGTAGGAGCGGACGCCCTGCCCATCCCGTCCGGAGGGGACGCTGGTTCAGTGCTTGTCGTCAACGGCGGCAAGGCGGGTCCACCTTTTGATTTGGACCGCCTCCACCTCGTTCGGGTCACATCGGCATTCGAAAGTGATTTAAGGAATAGCCGCAAGGACGTGCCCTGCGACATCGTTTTCGATGGTCAGTCCCTGCCCAACAGCCAGTGCCACCGCAAAGGCAGCTACGGATCCCTCTCGCAGAACAAGCCTTCTCTTAATGTGACATTCGACGCGGTGACGCCGCAGAAGCTTGCCGGAGGCATCAGTCACATCGTTCTGAACAATGCCCAACAAGATCCCAGTTTCCTCAACGAGCATCTGGGCTATGAGATCTATCGAAAAGCCGGTCAAGCGGCGCCGCTAACCTCCCATGCGCTGGTCTACCTCAACGACAAGCCGCTTGGATTTTTTGTCCTCAAGGAACAAGTTGGCAAGGATTTCTTGGAACGAAGCTATGGCAAGGCCGAACGGGACGGAAATCTATACAAGGCGGCGCTGCGCTGGGATTTCGCCAAGGATCCGGGAAAGATGGAGCTTAAGAACGAGAAAGAAGAGATGCGCAGTCGCACTGACATCAATGCGGCTGCGGCGGTCGTGAAAAATCCGCCCGCAGGTCAATTTGAACAAGCCGCTGACAAGATCATCAACCTAGACCAGATCATCAGCACCATGGCTTTGGACGGGATCCTGCAACACCGCGACGGACCTTATGGACAGTCCAACAACTACTATCTGTTCCATCGAAAGGCCGATGACCGGTTTGTCATCATCCCCCACGGGATGGACTGGCTCTGTTCGACCAACTACCCACTGTCCGACGGCTTCCAAGCCAAGCTCGATCCCTTTGCGCCCTTGGGCAACTCTGGGCTGGTCGAGCCCTTCATGATCTCGGGCCGGATTCGTGCGGCCCCGGCACTCAACGCGCGATTCCGCGCACGGGTGGGCACGCTTATCCGCAGCGCCTGGATCCCGTCCGACATGCTGGCGCGAATCGATCGCGTGGTGGCGGTCCTGCATCAGGCCACCGACACATCGAAAGGCGTCACGGCCGAGCTCAAGAAGTTCGACGAGTTCGTCCCGCGTTGGCGCGAGATGGTTATGGCACGCAAAGCATTCGTCGAGAGCGTGGCGCCAGCGCCCTAAACGCGCGTGCGCGAAGGCGCGCATCTGGATCGCAGCCGTAAGGCGCCATCGCGTCCCCGATTTTGGACCTGCCCCAAAATCAACCCCGGTGCGGGGGTTTGGTGGGCACCCGTATCAGATAATCAAGGAATCGAAACCAACGGATTCCTCACGGCCAGCCACGGGAAGCGCGAAAAGTCGCGGTCGCAGGTCAAAAGTTCGCCCACGCCGTGCTCGCGACAGCAGGCCGCGATGCGCGCATCGTGAACGCCGCCCCCCCTGACTTGGGATTGGGACGCGATCTCGGCGAAGGCTGAAAAAAACCCGGCGCTTTCCTCCAGCACCACCAGCGACGGAGATTCAAGCCAGGCCTGAATCTGTCCGAAACAAGCCTCGTGCGATGACGGGACGGTCCAGATGCGGGGGTTGGTGACAACGCCCGTGAATTCGACAAGGCAGTGTTGGGGGATGGCCCAAGGGGCACCACCTTCTGCCAGCCCCGCAACACAGACCTTCGCAGCCCCATGTTGCGGGCATTCGGAGCGGTGGGCGTAGACAAGTATGTTGGTGTCAACCGCGATCACGACCGTCGCCATTCTTCGTTCATATCGCGCAGCGCCCGAGACAGATCGTCAGCGGTCACTCCAGGCGCGAACCCGACCGGGCCGCACCAACGTGCATCGCGAAGGACGAACTGCTTGTCGGCCCGTTCAGCATCGTCCAGCGAACGGCGCAGCCCCGCCAGCATCAGATCGCGCAGGGTCAGGCCCTTGCGGCGCATAACCCGACGCGCCCGCGCCAAAAGGCTGTCTGGAATCTCAACACTGGTCCTCATATGCCTAAGCATACTAAATATCGTGCAGATACGCACCTTCGGTTACCGCAACGAGACGTTAGCGGAACCATCAAGGAGATCAATCCCCCCGGGTCCCCATGAGCCGCGTCAAATCCCACTTGCAAAGTAAGTTACTGGCAGCCGCCCTGGCGGCGATTCCTTGGGGGTGACGGCGTTTATCTTCTCCGCCTCCCCGCTCCCAGATTGATTAGTTCCCCGCCTCCCCGCTCCCAGGTTGATTTTTTCAGTTTTCTGGCGGTCCGGACGCAACTTCTCGGCACCACCGCCGACACCCGCGGAACCATGTCCCTTCCCCGCCAGGTTTTGCCCAATCGGTCCTACATGATCACCCGTCGCTGTACCCAGCGGCAGTTCCTGCTGC
>JAYUUT010000200.1:0-9536 GCA_043754455.1 Myxococcales bacterium | reverse complement strand
TCGGTCACCAGCTTCTTGACCAAGCTGTCGCGGGATGCGTTCAAAGCTGCGTCTGATGTCCTGAAGAAATCGACCCGCGAAACTCCCTTGCCGATGCCGTTGACGTTGTTGGTTTCATTCCAAGGTGAAAGAGCCCACTGTCCGTCGTTATAAAATGCACAGAACAGGACAACCTCGACGATGACGCCGCGTTTGCCGGCCTCGCTGAGGTAACGCTTCAGCCTGTCCCAATAGACGGGATCCCAGGTCGAAAGGTCGAACTTCTTCCCGTATCCCTTCGGTCCTGGTACCGCCGTTCGCGCCCAGGGGGCCAGAAATCGGTCGCCTTTGGGGGCCAGGGTGTTTTGTGAAATGCCGAACGATTTTCCGTCTTCGATATAACCCCCGACCCAGACCCGGGTGAGGTTCAGTGTGTCCTTTGCGAGCGTGTCGAGGTAGGCGACGAAGTCGAAATCCAGGTTGATCACGGCCCCGTAGTGTTCGGCCGACGACACAAGGACAGTGGGCTTGCCCCGAAATTCGAAGTAATGCGGGTTCTTGGGGTGCAGGCGGATGGGTGGGTCGGCCTGCGCTGGGGTGCTCCACAAGCCGAGAGCGAGAAGCGGAAAGAGAATCAGGATTCGCATCCGGGCCGGTTTACACGGTGTTGGCCGCCAAGACAACAGATGGCATGCCGAATACCACGATTGGGACGAAAATAAGAAGACGTACCAATCCCTACCATTCGCTAACATCAGAAAAACGCAATTGTCATGCAGACCTTGGTTTTCGACGGCAAAAAAATGCAAAGGCCCGTGCTTCGGTTCACGGTGGGCAAGGCCTTCGTGCCCAATGTGGACTATCAGGGGACTCTTAGCGTTGTCGAAGACCACGACGGCACCGTGTTAGCCCTGACAGAAAACAACTCCCTGGGGTTGCCGAAGAAGTCGTACGGCATCGAGTTGCAAGATGATGCAGGTTTGGGAAAGAAACAGCCCTTGGTCGGGTTGCTGGCAGGAACCGACTGGATCCTTCATAGCTGCGGGCAGGACCATACCTGTATGCGAAATGCCCTTTCGTACGCGCTGGGCCGCGACGAGGGCCGGTACGCATCGCGCACAAGATTCACCGAGATCTCTATCGACGGGAAATACCAGGGGATCTACGTGGTGGCGGAAAAGATCAAACAGGACAAGAACCCGTTGGACCTTGCGACCCCTGCGCCGCTGAGGCGGAAGGCAAAGGACTGGGTGGCGTCGACACCGGATAACCTTTGGCGACGAGGTCCCCTACTTGCAGACGTGGATTGGCGGCCGCCTGAAATGGATGGACGTAAATATGCGAGGGACCTGAAACTAATCCGCGCCGTCCTTATGTGACGAAGATCACACGACAGACGGGGCACCGTTTGACTTTCGGTCAGTGCTGCCGTGAACTATCGCCATGCGGAACGCCTGGCTTATCTGTCTAACGGTGGTGTTTGGGATGACCGGAGCCCATCCGCCCGATGCGCTAGCGCTGCTACCGCCTGAATTCTATCCCATGAGGGTGACAGCGTTTTCGTTCTCGAAGAATCCGGGGGTATATGCCGTGGTGACCAACCATGGGGTATTGCTGACCCGAGACGATGCCGTGACCTGGTCGCTGTATTGTTCACGCCTGCTCGGTTGGCCCACGCCCAACGAGTTTGAAGCGACTAGCACTGTGCAAATACACGCAACTTTTGGTCATGGCGGCGCGCTGTTTATGGGCGGTTTTGACGGCACCGAGGCCCGTTGGGCACGAGGTCAGATGCAGGAGTGTTCCTGGCCGCGGCTTAGTTCGATCGATTCTGCGCAGCAGTTAATGACACACATGTTTTCGTCAAATCGACTTTTTGCTGTGCGCCCGAAGGCCCCAGACGCCACGGAGATCCTGATCTCGAAGGATGATGGCGACACGTTTGAATTGTTCGGGACGCTGCCCGAAAAGATGGGCCGCCTGCATTCGGGTGATGCCCCACATGGGGCCTCCAGCACGTACTTCGAGGCTTCCTCGAAGCCGTTCGGCCTGTGGACCTCGATTGCCGGATCGATGTATTCGCGCCAGCAGGGCGGCATTGGTGGTGCGACGGATGACGTTCGGGTGTTGACCAGTTTAGGATCTCGCCTCTACTTTCAGGTCAAGCCTTCCGGTTCCAACCGTCCTGTCGAAATTTGGCGTAGCCTCCATCTTGATGGAGGGCCGGGGAAGATAATGACCCTGGTCCTGGGGGAAAACGTCATCGGCCTCGCCGCCACTTTCGAAAAGATATGGATCGCCATTCGAGGTGCCGATGATAAGCCCCGTCTTATATTTTCGCCGGATGACGGCAAGACGTTTCAGGCTCTGCCGAAGGGATTTGGCGCCCAGAATTTGATGGTCTCACAGGGCAAACTTTTGGCATCCGGGGTTCTGGATGGGGTCGACGGCGCTTGGATCTCGCGGGACGACGGGGTTTCTTGGCAAGCGCTGTTTCGCGCCAAAGACATCAGCACGCCGGCCTGCCAGGGCGATTTGTGTGCAGCTTCGCTTTCGTACATTACGGGAAAACCAGCGCAACCAGGGCTTGGCACGTCGGTCAGAACTGACGGGGGTAGTCCTACAGCGATCGAC
The DNA here is from genome assembly GCA_043754455.1 of Myxococcales bacterium. GTDB lineage: Bacteria > Myxococcota_A > Polyangia > Fen-1088 > Fen-1088 > JAYUUT01. The sequence goes on along the minus strand of JAYUUT010000200.1, from coordinate 6,923 downwards.
ACCGCTAGGCCCGTGGACGCTGCAGCGAAAGAAAGCGATGTGGGGCTCGGCCCGCAAAGAGAACCCGGCGACGCCCAGGCCGACCCGGTATTCGCGTCGTCGTCCTTGTCCCGTGGGGGTGGTTGTGGCTGCCGTGTTGGGGGGAATCGAAGGTCGTCGCTGTCGGCGTTGGTTCTGCTAATGGCGGCGGCCTTTGCGACGCGGCTGCGGCTGCGCCTGCGTGCGAAGGTCCGATCGCGATGAGTTCATTTGCAGCGTTGTCTCTTTTTCCTCTCGTTGCCTGTCATCAGTCCCACGAGCTTTTGCCCTCCGCCCGGGTGCCAGCAAACGGGGCCACCGCGGATGCAGGCTATGCGAAGCGGATCGAGGCGGGTGTTCCCGATGCTTACCGGCCCACCGATGATCTGACGACGACGTGTGCGCTACTTCTTTCGTTCCAGATACCCCATCCCGCGCATCCAATCTGCGCACCTAGCGGGCCAGGTTGACACCGCGTCGGCGCTGGGCCGCAGGCCGACACCGTGACCGCCGGATCGGTAGACGTGCAATTCGGCCGATACACCGGCCCGTTTGAGCGCCACGTAGGTCTGGGCGCTGTTTTCGGCGGACAATTTGTCGTCGTCCGCATGAACGAAAAAAGCCGGGGGCGTCTGGGCGGTCACGCGGATCTCTGGTGCAAGCCCGCCCTTTTCGGCGTTTGCCAGGTAAGCGGGGTACAGCAGCACGGCGAAGTCCGGCCGGCAGCTAACCTTGTCGATGGCGTCGACAGCCGGGTAGGCGCGGCGGTCGAAGTTGGTGGCGGCCCATGCCGTCAGATGAGCACCCGCGGAAAAACCCATCATGCCGATGCGTTTCAGATCGATGCCCCATTCGGCGGCGTGGCTGCGGACCAAGCTTATCGCGCGCTGGGCGTCCTGTAGGGCGCCTACGGGCGGCTGATCCTTGGGTGTGCCGGGGCGGCGTGGCACGCGGTACTTCAGCACGATGGCGGTGACGCCGATCGAGTTCAACCATGTGGCCACTTCGGTCCCTTCCAGATCCATGGCCAAAATAAAGTAGCCGCCGCCCGGCGCGACAATCACCGCCGTGCCTGTGTCCTTGTCCTTTGACGGACGATAAACCGCGATGGTTGGTTTGCTGACGTTAGTCAGACGAACCACCTGCCGCTCACTAGCCTTTTGCGGCTGTAGGACCTCGGGGCCCATCTGGCCGGTTTCGCCGGGAACCTTGTTGGGCCACACGTTCATCGTTGTTGGCGCATTTGCGGCATCGGCGGCACGTGCGTCGGGCGCGTGGTTAAAAAGCAACGGGAGGAGGGCAAGCGCCGCGGACGATCGCATTGGCATGGGCAGCAGGATACACCAACCTAGGCCAACGTTTTGCTCCCGGGCGGTGTGAACATTGTATGAATCAGGACAGTTCCTTGTTTCCCTCCATTGAACAACTTCTTTCAGATCAATCGTGGGCGCTTCGTCTGGCTCGCCGTTTGGCGAATTCCCACGCCGACGCCGAGGATCTTGTGCAGGAGGGTTGGGTCGCGGTCATGCGAACGGCTCCCTCGTACCGACAAGGGCTTAGGCCCTGGCTGACAGAGACGCTGCGCCATTTAGCGTCGAATCAACGGCGATCGGAAAGACGACGCGAAGGCCGGCACGCCGAAAATGCCGTGATGGTCGCGTCCACGGTTGTTCCGTCGCCTGAGGAGATGGTCGGGCGAATGGAACTGCAACGGTTGATTGCAGAGCTTGCCTTGGAACTGCTTCCGCCCATCAGGGAAGTCATCTTCCTTCGGTTCTACCAAGGACTGTCAAGCGTGCAGATCGCGAAGATTCTAAGGGTGCCCGAAGGGACGATTCGCTGGCGATTGAAAACCGGAGTGGACACTCTTCGGCTAAGGATGGACGAGAAGCACCACGGGAGCCGCGACGAATGGCTGCGCGGGATCGCTTTGTTTTTTCCGCAAGCGACGCCTCCCATCTCGAAAGGTTTTCCTTGGGCTTGGCGTGTGGCTGTGGGTGTCCTTCTTGGGGCGGTCCTTGTCGCGGCAATTCTCCAGGCGAAACGGCGGTCAGGAATTTCCGAACGCGAAAGAACCGGGAGTCAAACCCAAGCCGTTGAGGATAAGGGTGAGGTCTTGATTCCGGGGATCACAGGGCGCTTGCCCAGCCGGCCAGCGCCAATTCTTGGTTCTGGCAGCCCGGTGGATGCTCTGGGCCTTTGCGACGCCCAGCTCACCGCCACGCGCGCGCAGATTCGCGAACTGCAACCCGAATTTGTCGCGACGGTGCGTACCAACAAGCTCTTCGAAGACGGCGTCCCGAATCCTATCGCCGCCAAAGCGATCCTGCCCGCGCTGGCCCGGGTCATGAAAGGCGAACGCAGCACGGCACCCGACTTTAATTTCGAATGCCGCAGCTGGGCCTGTCGCATGACAGTCTTGTTACCTGATGATCAGCGTGAGACATGGGTGAAACCCTTGCAGGAAGATATCGAGCTGTACGATCGAACCCGAGGCATTGGTTTCTTCGGCGGCTCGCCTGTCAAAGATCCGGTCTCAGGTGGTACTTTTTCTGAGAACAACGTTTACTTTCGTTTAGCTGATTCTTCAGGGAAGCGGATACCCCACCCCGCCAAACAAGCCGGTCCGCCCTTCGTGTTCCCGCCGGCGGTTGATCTGCATCCCCCAACGGTATCTGTCTGCCAATCTGAACTAGCAGAAGCCGAACGCCGTTTGGCGAGGATGAAATCCGCGATTGACCGTGACCAAGGGCTGGACAAGAAGTTCGGGAACGAAAGCCAGAACGGTCCCTTAACCTTCGAGATCGCCGCCTTCGTTCGAAGAAAACTCGATATCTCTACTTCATCATCAGCCGTGAATGTCGAGTGTCGAGGACAGATCTGCCGGGTAAAGATCGATCGCATCACAATTCCGGATCTGAACGTTTTTCAGGAGCGCGTGGAGACCCCCGAATTCCGTCGTCGCATCGAACAGGTTCGCTCAGGGCAAGAAAAGTACTACCTCATCGCTCCCGCTGATGCGGTAATGGGGATGGACTTTGCCAAGCTTCGCCTTGGCGAGTTGCTGGCGTCTGGCTATCTTCGGGTCTGCGAAAACCAACACGAGCCGAAGGGCCGGATGGTGATCAACATCGGCGTGCCACGATCAGGTGAGCCCAACGACGATGGTGCGCTCGGAAAGATTTCGACCCGGATCGGAGGCTCATTGGCCGACTCGCCGTTCGCACACTGTCTTGAATCCGTTTTGGCCGCCATCCTGGCGCACACGCCGCTGCCTGAAAAAGTTACCGGAGCATCGCTCACGCGGAATCTGGATTTCCCCCGAACCAGCCCCTGATTGAAAAGAGACCTGCCCCCCCGACGAGTCTGTTTCTATGGGGCGCGGCCCCGCAGCGGGCAGGCCACCGCGACGATGGTGGCGAACAGGGTTTGAAAGGTTGCGGCTAGCAAGACGAACGCACCCAGGGGCGCAACCAGGCCTAGGGCGCCGGTCAGACGAATTCCCGTTGCCGTGGCGGCCGTGACGGCTGCCACGATGAGGAACAAAACCAAAAACGCGCCCCGGGTGGCGCCTACCAGATCCCGACCACTGGGGGCCATGTGGCTTGCGACGGCGATGCCCAGATATAGCTGCAGCGGAAGCCACGGGGTCCGGGCCTGCCACACAAGATCGGCAAGGACGACAGAACGTCCCGCCAGATGACGAAACAGGGATCCCCATCCTTCCAGGTGTTGCCAGGGAAACAGCGGTGCGTCGGCGGTCCGCTGCAGCCACGCCAGGAACCGGTCGGCGCCCAGCGTCCAGATCATGATGGCGCCTATTCCAAGGGCGCCGCCGACCAAGGGGGCCACGCCGATGAAAAAATTCCCCGCGCGTTGATAGAAGGTCGGACGTGTGGGACCGTGCCGGACATACCCCAGGGTGCCCGTGGCCGGGTCAGGGGCGAACAAACGGTAATCCACGACGCGATGCCCGAACAGTTTGGCGCTGATGAGGTGGGAAAATTCGTGCAGCGGCACCCCTATCCATCCCGTCAGCAGCACGCCCCCCCAGCCCCATCGGTGGGCGACGAACCGCCCCACCAGTCGTTCAATGGTGAACAGCACGATGACCGCACCCGCAACGAACCCCAGCACCGCCCCCAAAAGGGTTAGGTTCGAAAGCAAACGGGGAACGAAATGCGGGGGCATTCAGCTACAGCGTCCTCGCCCCCAACGCTGACCGCAAGTTTCCCGTCACGAACTAGTCGTCGGGGTCTCTTCCAGCGCCGCGATAAAGGCCTCGCGCGCCGCCTCAGTCGCTTTGCGAAGGGCGGCGGGCACGCGGTGGGCGGTGTCGCGGGTGTCCTCGGCCATCGCGCGAAGCCGACGCCTTTGATCCTCCCCGGATCGGGGGGCCGTCAAGTAGGCGACAGCGGCCCCGGCCGCCGCACCACCCAGTAGGGCCAGTAAAACGTGACCGGCATTGAAGCCTCGATACACCACCGTGGTTTCTTCTTTCATGATTTCCCCCCTGTGTTTGTTGGCGTTGCAGTTGCTTCCGAATCGGCTTTTTCGACCCCATGGTGATCGCGGTAGGCACGGTAAGCAGCGATGGCGGCGGGGATCAGGGCGGCGACGATGGCCGTGCTTTGTTGTCCGGCGGGTGGGGTGTCCCGCAAACGCTGGGTCAGGTCGTTTATGGCGCGCAACGTGGGTTCCACCTGCGTGTTCAGCACCTTGGCCGTGCGTTGGAGCTCGCGAAGGGTCAGGAACAATTGAACCAGAACCGGGATGGCGACGCCAAGCCCAATCGCCACTAGTATCAGCCGCAGCCCCTCGCCGGTTTCCATCATGCCCCAAGACTGCGCGACAATCGTCGTCGGCCCAAGTTTTTTTTTGGGCGGGGTCCGGGGGCGCTATTTTGCCTTGTGTTTTTCGTGGCACGATTTGCACGATTTGGTCATCGCGCCCAACGCCGCCTTGGCTTGTGGCTGGCTTTTGGCTTCTAAGGCCTTCAGCAGGTCGGCGCTTCCGGTGCGCATCGGTTTTGTGGCGGCGTCCGCCCAAACCGTGTCGGGGCATCGCCCGTCGTCCATCAGCGTGAACGTCGCTTCGTTCAACAGGGCGGCGCTCAGCATCAACGATTTCCAGCCGTCGTCCGTGATGGTGGTGGCTTCCAGGCCCTTTTTTAGGGCCTCTGTATGGGGCTTCACGATTCCACCCATGAGCTGTGCGGTGGTCAAGGGCCTGGTTTTCCCTTTCTTCACTTGGGCGGCCACCATGCCCACGCCCACAGACAAAGCGACCGTTGTCATGGCGGCGAATCTTAACAAAGTTTTCGATTTCATCCGCCTACCTTGCCTGGACTTCCGTTCCCCACACAAGGCTGAAACGGGTAAAACCTGCACTAGGGTTTGAAGCCGAATTTTGCGGCCAAATAGGCCTCAAGGGCCTGGATGTCTTCAGGGTTGGTGATGCCTTTGAGGATCACGACCTCGGCGATGTCGCCCTCAATGGGGAACCCTCCACTGGTGGCCGACCCTAGGGTCGCGGGGGTTCCTACGGAATCGACGTTCCATGTGGCCCCGGTTGTCCCTGCCACCGCGCCGTTGATGCGAATATCCAGCTTCTTCCCGCCGCTGCGGGTGGCGGTTAGGACCCGGAAGGCGCCGTCGTTGTATCCCACGTCCTTGCTGTGGGCCTTGATCATGTGGGCGTTTAGGGACGCCGTAATTTTTGTTACCATAGGCACGGTGTCGCCATTGGGCCAATTGCCCGCCAGGATGACTTCTGCGGCTTCAGGCCGGCCTTCGACGGCGACTTTCGCGTTCTTATGGAAGAAGTAGGCGAATCCGGCTAGGTGGATGCCGGCTTTGTTTCGATAGTTAGCCACCATCGTGACCGTGAAGTCGCCCGCTCCCCAGTTGAGACTGGGGCTGTCTGCGATGGTCAGCGTGCTTTTTTTGAAGCTAAGAACGGGCTTTCCAGCCAGTCCCGCAAGGGTCAGGAGGGGTTGTTTTGCGGCGTTTGACTGGGTGGCGTCGTTGTGCGCACTGCTTTGGTCTGCCCATTTTGAAACCTTTGCACCCGTCGCGGTGACGTCCTTGCTGGCGTCCAGCCACACGACCAGGTTCGTTAGTGAGGCCGGTGTGAAACCGGCCCGGGGCGTGATGAAGCCGCCGCCGCCCGCCGCCGTGCCTGGCCCTGCATCTGTCGCGACGGTCGTTGTGGCGGCATCGGGTTTGGGCGCCGGCACAGCGGTGGACCCCGCAGCGTCGCGGCTGCTTCCGCTGCCTTCTATCCCGGGCGAGCCGCCGATTCCGGGGGTCGCAGGCGAGCCCCCTTGTCCCGTGGATACCGCTGGGTTGTCTGTACTGCCGCCGCGTCCCGAAGGAACGGTCGCCGGCTTGCCACCCTGCGCCTCCGTTCGGGCCTCGGCAGCGGCATCGGGTAGATTTGCTTCACCCTTCGTGGCCCCTGTCGTGCACGAAGCGACCCCTATCAGCAAAATCGTCCGAAACGATAGGCCCGACGAAATCGGCCAACATCCCGTGCGCGCAGCGTACTTCATAGGGGGGAAGTGTCCCGGCGTTGCGGACACGGCTCAAAAATGCCGTGTCCTGGTGCGCCATGACTTACGAGGGAAGATCTACGGTGACGGTCGTGCCTGCGCCGGGTTGCGACTGCAGGTTAAATTCACCCCCGAGAATGCGCACCCGTTCCCGCATGCCAACGACGCCCAGGTGACCGGCACTGGCCGCCTTGGGGATCCGATCCGCTGGTTGAAAACCAATCCCATCGTCCATTACACGAAGGGACACGATTTGTTCGTGGCGTCGTGCGATTACCTTGATCGTACGGGGTGATCCATGGCGAAGGGCATTGGTTATCGCTTCCTGAACAACCCGAAAACAAGCAATCTC
>JAYUUT010000199.1:0-30242 GCA_043754455.1 Myxococcales bacterium | reverse complement strand
TAAACGACCGCCGACGGCCCCGCACCGCCTCGCTCACGAAAAGAAGCAACATGGCCGAAAATCCCACGCCCAACGCTGTCAGTTGCCGGGCGGGCGCGTGTGCCAGCACTAAAATTCCAAAGGTCGCGATCATGGCTGGCCCCACGATCCAGGGCCGCACGCGCAGGAATGCGGTTCCAACCGTGCGGATCTGCAGCGCCCGCGTGGGGGCGTCAACGCCGCTCATCTGCGCAGGATCCATTGCGACACTTTAGCGGTTTCACTGCCCCCGGGAAGATGTCGATTTCCCGACACCTGTCGGCGACCCGACAGCCGCCACGGCGTTCCTTCGCACGCAATTCAGATAAAACCGGCGGTTCGGTGGCCGTCGTAATGTGGCACGCTTCCTGAAGGACCTACGAACCATGAGTACCACCAGCCTACAAACCCCATCCGCGCCCCGCCCCCATCCGTTCATCGCGCCCTGGATCGCGGTCTTCGCGTGGGCCGCTGCCGCCCTCGCCCTCGGTGGCTCGGGAGCCCTGTCGTCTTTGCCGCCCGCCGTGGTTCCCGGCCTCATTTGGGGCCCCGTCGTGATCGCCGTGTTGCTGGCCCGCCGTGAAGGAAGGTTTCGCGCGTGGCTCGTGTCGGTGGATCTACGTCTCATCGTCTGGTCCCACGTCGGGCGCGTGTACTTCGGGATCATGTTCCTTATTGACGCCGGTCTGCGTGTGCCTGAAATCTTCGCTAGGGTGGCGGGGCCGGGAGACATCCTCGTCGGCATCCTGGCCCTACCCGCTGGATTTCTCGCTGCGGATCCCGCCCATCACAAACGTTGGCTTTTCGCCTGGAACCTGGTCGCCTTTTTCGACATTCTGATAGCCTTTGCCACCGCCCAGAAGCTTCTGTTCATCACGCCCGATCCGCGCATGAAGACCCTGCTGACGGGGCTGCCCTACGCGGCCCTGCCGCTATTCGTGGTGCCGTTCATCTTGATGTCCCACGCCCTGCTGTTCTGGCGCCTGGGTCGACAGGTGTCACGGAACCAATGACAGCATTTTCACCTCGTCCTGGCAATGCGCCACCGCCCATGGCAGCCTGATACGTTCATGAGCAGATCAAACGACGCCCAGATCGACTACTGGAACGGCCGCGCGGGCGAAAAATGGGCTGCGTTGCAGGTCAGGCTGGATCAGATGTTGTCGCCAGCCACCGAGGCATTGAAGGTGCGGGCGGGATCGGTGGGTGGGAAGCGGGTGCTGGATATTGGATGCGGCACGGGCGAAACCTGTGCTGTCTGGCTACAAGGCGGGGCCGAGGTAACAGGCGTAGATGTTTCCGCGCCGATGCTGGCGGTCGCAGCGAAGGTGACCGAGGGCAAAGCCACACTTCACCAAGCGGATGCGTCCGTCTGGATGGGCACAACGCCGTTCGACCTAGCGGTGTCACGGTTTGGCGTGATGTTTTTTGACGATTCGGAATCGGCGTTCGCGACGATTGCAACCAATCTTCGTCCGGGCGGGCGGCTGCTGTTTGCCTGCTGGCGTGCAGCGGCCGAAAATCAGTGGGCAAGCGCACCGATGGCGGCCATTTTGGACCTGCTACCCAGCGCGCCAGCACAGGTGTTGCACGCGCCAGGGCCCTTTGCCTTGGCGGACAGGTCTAGGCTGAAGGGAATCTTGGAGCACGCAGGGTTTGTGGACATAAAAATCGATCCTTTCGATTTCCCTGTCTGCCTGGCACGCGAAGGCGGGCTGGCCAACGCGGTACCCTTCGTCATGCAGATGGGCCCTGCGGGCGCAGCGCTGGCGGATCTGGGCCCAGACGTCCGTGCGGCCGCTGCGGCACGCCTTAACACCGCCCTTACACCACACGACAGCAATGGTCTTGTGACGCTGGGTGGGGCGATCTGGCTAGTCGAAGCGAAACGTCAAGGCTAAGGTTCGATGCCGAGCAGTTCGACCTCGAAGACAAGCGTCGCGCCACCCGGAATCTGCGGTGGGCTGCCTTTGTCGCCGTAGGCGGTGTCAGACGGGCAGACCAGCCGGGCCTTCTCGCCCACCTTCATCACGGAAACCCCCTGGGTCCAACAGGGAATCACACCGTTGAGGGGAAATACGGTGGGTTCGTCGCGCTTGTAGCTGCTGTCGAATTCGGTGCCGTCCAACAAGGTGCCCCGGTAGTGGACCCTGACCGTGTCGGTGGAACTGGGTGACCGACCGTGCGCGACCTTCCGAAGGTTCGTGTAGATCACGCCCGACAAGAGTTTTCTGGCGCCCTTTTCCTTCAATGCCTCTGTCATGAAATCGCTGGGGTTCGGCGCCTTGATCTGTTTCGTTGCTGGGTCTGGAATCTTATCGGGCTTTCGCGCCACGGCGGCCTTTCGTGACTGGGCCAGGGCCTGCAAGCGGTCGCGGAATTGTTCCCTGTCCACCACGGGGCGCTGCACAGGCGTCCCGTCACTATTTCTCAGTGTGCCGTCGTTCAAACCAGACTGAACCATCTCCAATTCGCGCGGAGACAAGGAGAAGAAACTGACCCCTTGTGCCAGTTCCAGTCCCAAAGTGTAAAACGCCTTGTCATCCTCTGTAATGGGCGCGGCTGTTTTCCGTGGGGTGCCTGAGGAGCCTGTCTTAGCGGCGGGGACATCGGCACGTGGGCGCGCAGACATGGTCATTTGCAGTGCAACACCCGCAACGACCGTAACAATCACTGACTTCAGACCGTGGTGCGAATTCATTCGTCCCACCATAGTGTGTTAGCGCCAGGCCGTCCAAGAGGCGAACGTGCCAATACAGCATCGCTGTTTTCTGTATTGACACCTTGCGGATGTTGGGCCAAATTCAGTTTATGCCAGTTGCCAACTGTTGTGTGTGGTTCGAACGGGTCCGCAAAGCTTTCATATGGTCGCCCCTCTTGTTGGCGTTCACCTTTGGGTGCGCGGCCAGACAGCCCCTGCCTGCCGGCGGAACCCAGGCCCCGGAGTCGACGTCAGCGCTGCGGGCCTACGTGGGATGTGCCAGCGGAACCGTATACGTTTTTGATGTGCTCGCGGCGACAGGCCAATTCAGCCCGCGTGGCAGCGTCAAGGCCGACGCCGTTTGGATGGGGGTTACAGACAAGGCAGGCCGGTATTTTTATAGCGCGAATCTGGCCACAAATACCGTCAGCGCGTTCAGCATCGATCCAGGCACGGGCCTGTTGACGGTGCGGAACTCGGTCAAGGTTGGGGAAACCCCCGCATACGTGTCGCTGGATGCGGACGCACGCCATTTGCTGGTCGCCAGTTATACAAGCGGCCAGGTCACAGCCATTGCGATCAATCCCGATGGCGCGCTGGGAGCCGTACTGGGGATCTACGCAACCGGCAAGAACACCCATTCGGTTCTGCCCGATCCGACCGGACGTTTTGTTGTCGCAGCCAACCTGGGATCTGACAACATTTCACAGTTTGTGTTCGATAAAACAAACGGCACCCTGACCCCAAACGCCGTGGCATCGGTGGCCACCGATTCAGGTGCGGGCCCCAGGCATATCGAATTTGATCGGGCTGGGCGCTACGCCTATGTGGCCAACGAAAACGGCAGCACCATATCGACCTTTGCCTTTGACCCTAGGGCAGGAACGCTGGCAGCCCTCCAGACGATATCACTGCTGCCTGCAGGCGCGGATCCGAAGGGCAACACAGCGTCAGACGTTCACATGCACCCATCCGGCAAATTCGTGTATGCATCGAACCGGGGACACGACAGCATTGCCATCTTTGGCGTCGACCCTGCGACCGGAACCCTGCGACCTATCGGTCACCAAGCCACAGGTGGCACCAAGCCACAGGTGTTCGCCCTCGACCCCCAGGGCCAGATTCTTCTGGCTGCGAACCGCGGGTCTAACACCGTCAAAAGCTTTCACGTCGATGAAAACACGGGAACCTTATCGCCCAAGGACGGCGTGACGGTGGACTCGGCCCCCCAGTGGGTAGGGTTTGTACCGGTAGCCCGTCGCTAAACAATAGGTTGCGGTCTGTAGCCTTCAAATGCCCGCATACCACGCCCAGCCGTCGTGCCCAATCTTGTCAAAGGTTTCTGTGACGACGATGCGCTGCAGATACTTCAGGCTTTTGTACCCCAATTGGGTTTCTACCCGCAAACGCACCGGCGCACCGTGGGCAATGGGTAAGTCATGTCCGTTCATGCCGTAGGCAAGGATCGTCTGCGGATGTAGGGCATCCAGCATGTCGAGGCCATCGGACCAGCCATCAAAGGCGTAGAAATTCACAAAACGGGCATTAGGTAACATGCCAACGGCGTCCAAAATGCGGAGCAAGGGCGTCCCGGTCCACTGGCCGATGGCGGACCAGCCTTCCTCGCACATATGTTTGGTGATCTGGGTCCGCGACGGGAACCGTTTGATATCGGCAAGCGAGTAATTCCCCGGCCTGGCCACAAGCCCTTCGATCGACAAACGCCAGTCGGAAAACCCGCCGCCCTGCAACTGCCGGTACAGGGCAGATGACTTGGTTTTTTTCGGATCACCAGGATTGGTAGTGCCAATGGCTGGAAACGACGAAATGTCCCGACGACTGTATTCCTTCGCCAGTGACTGCCCGGGCAGCAGCGCACGGTGGGCGGTGTAAGTCAGCACGTCGCCCATGCGCAAAAGATTGCCGTAGGTTGGAGGCAATGGTTTCGAGCAACCAGGAACTATCAACCCACCTGCCGACGCAAGTCCTGCCACGAGGGCATGACGGCGGGTGATCAACGGATTGATTTTCATTTTATTCTCCAAGGGTCATGGCACGCATCTGACGTTTGAATCCGGACCTGATAACCATCCCGACGTGCGCCACAAGGAACAGCAGCAGCCCGACAAATGCAAAGAAGTGCAGCGTGCGAGCTGACTGAAGGCCGCCGAACATTGCCGAAAGGAATGGATACGCCGCCGTAATCGCGGGTGACATGGCTAGGCCCGTCAGCACCATCAGGGGTAGCGCGAAGAAGATCACGGCGCAGTAGGCACATTTCTGCATCAGACCGTAGGGCGATCCCGGCGCGACAGGGCTGATAGGCCTACGCAAATGATTCTTTAAATCCTGCCAGAACCGGCGCGGCGTGATCTGGGCCGCCCGGGGCAACAGATGCCGCCGGAAGTGACCGCTGAAAATTCCCATTAAGAGATAAAAGGCCCCAGGAAGGACCAGCAGCCAAGCCGCCAGGAAGTGAAGGCTTCTCCCCCAGCCGTTCTCATTGAAAATTCTGATGGTTCGGGTCGCAGTGACCGCAGAAGGTTCGCCTTCAAAAAACGGCGTCCTGGTCCCCCAGCCCCCGTGCTGATGGTTTCGGCTGATCGGAACTTCGAACAGCGCAGGCGTCAGATCGTTTCCCACCTCGCCCCAATATAAACGTGGGTGGGCCATCAAAATGACAAACCCGCTGACGGCGAGCGCAAGGAAACTGCCACTGACAATCCAGTGCGAGATCCTTACCCAGCGCGTATGACCCACGGCTGCCGACCCTGTGCTGTCTCTAGACATTTACCTGAATTGATTCTACCACCAGACCTAGTCGTGCAGCGGCACGACCTTCCGCACTTGCACCCGCAGCGGCGCATCGCCTTTTTTGTGAACCGCTGTCGCCAACACATGGACGGGCGATACCCGGTGGATTGCGAACTGCCACGCGGCGGGTTGGTCTTCGATTGACGCAGCAAACGCAATCTCGATCCGGTCGTCACCTTGTACCGTGAACCAAAACCCATCTAGCGGCAGCGCCAGACCCAGGCCACGGGCCTTGATGTAGCTTTCCTTCAAAGTCCAGATGTCGAAGAACCGGGTACTTCGTTCGGCGTCCGAAAGCGTCATCAGGGAATTGCGTTCAGGGGCCGCAAAAAACCGTTCGGCTATATCCATCCCCTGGGTGGGGCGATCAAGCGATTCGGCGTCGATGCCCACATCCCGGTCGAACGCCACCACACAGGCCACCATTCCCTGCGTGTTGGTCAGATTGAAGCGCAGGGGGGGTGCCCCCGCCGGGCCCGAGATGACAGGGCGGCCGTGGGGTTCGCGCACAAACGCCCAGTCGCGGGGATCTATCGGGGCATACCGGGACAACACGGTGCGCACCAAGGCCCGGGTGACCAAATATTCGTGCTGGTTCCGGGGACGGTGGAACCGGGCGTGCTGGGCGGCCTCGTCCGGGGACATCAGGGCGTGATACGCGTCCAACAGCGCGGGATCGTGGGCTTCGTCCAGCAAAACGAAGTAGACGTGCGCAACATCGGGGCCTAGGGCCAGCACGGGGACAGCTTCGCACAGGTTTGCCATCTTCGTGGGGTGCGTTTTCAGGTTCCTGGTGGCATACTCCCGGCCCTTTTCCCAGGACCCCAATACACACATGGACCATCTGGATCAACTGGAGCAGCAGAGCGTTTACATCTTTCGGGAGGCCTACCGGCATTTCGAACGTTTGTGCATGTTGTGGTCGATTGGCAAAGACTCGACGGTGTTGCTTTGGCTTGCGCGAAAAGCGTTCTTTGGCCACGTCCCGTTTCCCCTGGTTCATATTGATACCAGCTTCAAACTTCCCGAAATGATCAAGTACCGCGACGAATTGGCGTTGCTGTGGAAGTTGCAAATGGTCGTGGGCCAAAACACCGAAGAGATCGCCGCCCGGCGGACCTTCCCGGACACCCAGCACCTGCCTGACGGCCATCCGGATAAACTGACCCGTGAGGACTGCTGCATGCAGTTAAAGGCCACAGCGCTGAAACAAACGCTGTCCGGCGAAAGGCAGCGCCGCCGCCTGAACCTGACGTCGGGCCAATACGAAAACGATCCCGATCGTCAGCCTTACCAGGGTGTGATCGTGGGCGCGCGCGCCGATGAAGAAGGCAGCCGCAGCAAGGAACGTTATTTTTCCCCTCGCGACAAAAACAATGATTGGGACGTCGGGGATCAACCGCCCGAGTTTTGGAACCAGTTCAAGACCGATTTCGCCCCCGGCACCCATGTCCGCATCCACCCACTGCTGGATTGGACCGAACTTCATATCTGGGAATACATCCGCCGGGAAAACATCCCCACGGTGTCCCTGTATTACAATCAGGGCGACGGCCAGCGGTACCGTAGCCTCGGCTGCGGCCCTTGCCAGTCACCAATCGCCAGTCAGTCGCGCAACGTGGACGACATCATTGTCGAACTGAAAAGCGGCAAGTTGAAAAACGTGGCCGAGCGATCGGGGCGGCTCCAAGACGGCAAACACGGGCTCGAAGGGCTGCGCCGTAAGGGGTACATGTGATGGCTGCTGCGCCCGACAGTCAGTCCGTGGTGGCCCGCGAACAGATGAACATTGTGATCGTCGGCCACGTCGACCACGGCAAAAGCACAGTTGTCGGACGGTTGCTGGCCGACACAGGATCCCTGCCCGAGGGCAAGCTGGACAAGGTTCGCGAAGAATGCCGCCGGACGGGCAAGATATTCGAATACGCCTTCCTGCTGGATGCCCTGTCCGATGAACAGGATCAAGGGATCACCATCGACACCGCCCGGTCATTCTTCAAGACCGACAGGCGGGAATACATCATCATCGATGCCCCGGGGCATATTGAATTCCTAAAAAATATGATATCGGGGGCGGCACGCGCCGAAGCCGCCGTGCTGGTCATCGATGCAAAAGAAGGCGTTCGCGAAAATTCTCGACGCCACGGTTACATTCTGGCCATGTTGGGCATTCGGCAGGTGGTCGTTTGCGTGAACAAAATGGATCTGGTGGGCCATTCGGCTGACCATTTTCACAACATTGAACGCGAATACCGCGCCTTTCTGAAGGAAATCGGTGCGGTCGATCCGAAGATGTTCATTCCCGTCGCCGCCATCAACGGCGACAACCTAGCCACGCCCAGCGCCGCCATGTCCTGGTACGACGGTCCCACGTTGCTGCAAATGTTGGACAAGTTCCAAAAGGCGCCCCCGCGATCGAACCAGCCCCTGCGCATGCCCGTGCAGCAGGTCTACAAATTCACAGGGCAAGGCGACGATCGCCGCATCATCGCCGGACGCATCGAGGCGGGTCGGGTCAAGGTCGGCGACCGCGTGGTGTTCCTGCCGTCGAACAAATCCACGACCGTCAAATCGATTGAGGGTTTCAACACATCCGCCCGTACTGAACTGGATGCGGGCTGGTCGGCAGGGCTGACCTTGACCGAAGAAATCTACGTCCTGCGCGGCGAGATCCTAAGCCATGTCGAAGGCGCCCCGCGTGTGTCAACCCGGTTCCGCGCGAATGTCATTTGGCTGGGACGCAAGCCCTTCGAAAAGAACCGCGACTACAAGTTGAAGTTGCACACCGCCGCCGTCCCCGTCCGCATCCACCAGATCAACAAGGTGATGGACGCATCCGAGGCCGGCAGCACGTTGATCAAGGATCACGTCGGTCGACACGACGTGGCTGATCTGATCCTGGAAACCCGTCAGCCCATCGCATTCGACCTGATAGCGGACGCGGACGCCACGGGACGGTTCGTGATCGTGGACGGATATGACGTCGCAGGCGGGGGGATCATCGTCGAATCCGTCGCCGACGTGCAGGATGAATTTCGCGCCGAAGCCCGCCATCGCGATTTCAATTGGAGCAAGGGCGCCGTTGGCCGTGTCGCGCGGGCCGAGCGCCATGGGCACCAGGCCGGTCTGATCATGTTCGTCGGCAAGTCTGGGACCGGCAAAGGCCGCTACGCCATGGCGATGGAAGCCGCGCTGTTCGCGGCGGGGCATAACGCCTATCTACTGGACGGCACCAACATCCTTCTGGGCCTAGATCAAGATCTGCTGTTCGTGGACACCACGCAACAGGAATTGGTCCGGCGTTTCTCTGAAGCCGCGCACCTCCTTCTGGATGCAGGCGGCTTGATTGTGTCCACGACCAACGCCATCGGGCTTGCGGACTATGATCAGGTGCGGGCCTTGATACCGGATTTTCCCAGCCTGGTCATCGACATCGATCCGGACGGCCGCAGCACCGCGCCCTGCGACCTGCGCATCAACGGGACGGAACCGGAGGCCGACGTCATCGCCCGCGTGGTCGTCCTGTTGCGCGACCGCCAGATCACGGGCGTTTGACCGCGCCGTCTGTCATGTCCGGGCCGCCTTCGATCCGATCGTTTAGCTACCGCGAAGGGATCTGCATCGAAGGCACGTCCATCGCATGCGATTCCACCGGATTGGCCAGCGACCTCGTGTTTGTGTCTCATGGGCAAGCCGTCTCGGGGTTGTCGCGGAAACGGTTGGGGGCCCGCCGCATGGGGCGAACGGAAATCATCGCCACGGCGCAAACCGTGGCTTTGTTGGGCAGCACCGGGCAGCGGCTGGAATCAAACTCGTTGCCCGCGGTGTTGGGCCGCCCGTTTGTGTTGGGGGGCGCCCGCCTGGAACTTCTTCCCACGGGACATTTGCCAGGGGCTGCCGCGCTGCTGGTGGAAACCAACGGCCGACGAATCATGTACGCCGGAACCATCCGACGCGGGCCCCCTGCCTTCGGGGCGGTGGCCCAAGCGATCCGTCATGTGGATGCCGTGTGCGTCGACGCGACATTTGGCGATCCCCGTTTTGTCCTGCCCCCGGTCGACGAAGCCCTTGCCCAGGTTCGGCGGTTCGTCGAACAAAGCCTAGCCACCGGCCACTCCCCGGTAATCTTGGCCCCCGCATACAGCACCGCCCTAGATGTTGCAGCATCCCTAGGATCGGCCGGGTTTTCTGTGCGAGGACATCTCCGCATTATTGAGGCCGCCAAGGCCTTCCGGGCTGTCGGGGCCAATCCGGGGCCCATCCTGCCCTTTCACAAACACAAGCCCTTAGGCGTGGGGCAAGCCTTGTTATGGCCACCCGAGGAGCGCGATTCGCCTCGGTTGTCGGATTTACGCCGCCCCCGGTTCGCCCTGGTGTCAGGTTTCAGTTTGGATCCCGACGCTGTCGCCCGGGTGCGTCCAGACACGGCCATCGCCATGACCAACCAGTCAGGGTTTTCAGATTTGTTGGCTTTCATCGCGGAAACTGGGGCCCGCGAGGTGGCCGTACACCGCGGATTCGCGGAATCTTTCGCCGCCCACCTGCGGGGACTGGGGCTGGACGCCTATGCCGTAGGCCCCCCGCGACAGCTTGATCTGTTTCGCGGATGACGGAAAGCGCAAACGGGGCTGGAATAGCATCCCGATCCGCGATATGACTGGGGGACCATGGGTCCGATCGGGATGCCCGAGATCATTGTAATCCTTGTGATTGCGTTGATCTTCCTGGGCCCTTCAAAACTACCTGAACTCGCATCGGGAATTGGCAAGGCCATTCGCGAGGTGCGCAAGGCGACCGTCGATATTCGCCAAGAAATCGAACTGGACGAAACCTTCCGTAAACCCCTGGAAGAGCTGCGGGAAGCTACGATGTTGGCCCCCGAAGAGCTGAAACGGCGAGACGAAGAAAAGAAGTGGCGCGCCGGGTGGGAAAAGGAACAGGAAGAGGCCAGAAAGCGCGAGGCTGAGCAGGGAATCATCGAAGGGGCTGATCCGGCCGCGCATGACCCGCAATACCATTCGCCCGATGGCACGCACGATGAGACCGGTCACGAGCATATCGACCCGGAACCTCTGTCGGATTCGTCCCTAATAGCGCTTGAAGGCGGTAACGAACCAACGGTCGCTGTGTCGCCGCCCGCCGTGTCGCCGCCCGCCGTGTCGCCGTCGCCGCCCACCGTGTCGCGGACCGCGCTGTTTCCCGGAGCCGTATCTGCTGCTGACCGGACCATCGCCATGCCGTCGCCTCCGGTGATGGAAGGCATGCCGACGACGCCCGGATTGCCCTTGCCCAGCGGTTCGTCGGCGCGGCGTCCGACGCCCCCACCCGTCCCGTCTGTCCCGACGGGGGTCGTACCGCGAAACCCCAGCGCCACGTTGTATGGAATGCCTGCGCCGTCGTTGCCAATTCCCGGCGTTGGTTCAGCCCCAGGTCGGTTGCCCGCGCCGGGCCTTAGCCGAACGGCGCCCACGGTGCCGCCGCCCCCTGCTGACCCCACAAAGAAGGACTGAGATTGTCGCAAGAGGCTACGCCTGAAACGCCCCCCGTCGATCCGGCGCCGACCGAAACGTCCGCCGAAACACCACCCGACGCGGCCGAGCCGGTTGACGGGGAACTGACCGACAAACGGATGAGCCTGCTCGAACATCTGTCCGAGTTGCGGGTGCGGCTGCGAAACGCGGCCATTGCGTTCATGGCTGCGATGATCGCGGCCTTTTTCCTAGTCAACCAGTTCTTTGCCCTGCTGGTCAGGCCCGTCATTCTGGGTATGAAGGACGCAGGGATCGCGGTTCCCGCTCTAAACGTCAAGAGCATGACCGAAGGGTTCTGGGTCATGTTCAAGATGTCGCTGGTCCTGGGCTTCCTTGCGGCGGGGCCGTTGATCTTCTGGGAGGTCTGGAAGTTCGTGGCACCGGGCCTTTACAAAAAAGAGAAGAAGATGGTTCTTCTCCTTACCTGCGCAACGGCGGGCTGTTTCATTGGCGGGGCGATTTTCGGATGGGCCGTGCTGGCGCGGTCGGCAACGTTCTACCTGACCAGCCTACTGACCGAGTTCAAGATTGGCGACCTTCTGGTCAATCCGGCCTACATGCTTGAGGAGGTCACCGACTTCCTCATGTTGCTCTTGGCAGGCTGTGGCGTGTCGTTCGAACTGCCTGTGGTGCTGACAGCGTTGGGCGCCATGGGTATCGTCTCTGCAAAAAAACTATGGAAGTTTAACCGGTACGCTCTGGTGCTGTCGGTCATCGTGGGCGCGGTCTTGACGCCCAGCCCAGATCCTTTCAACCAGCTTCTGCTCGCGGGTCCCTTGTTCGTCCTTTACAACATTTCGATCATCCTGGTTTTCATGATCGAAAAGACCCGCCGACAGAAGGAAGCCGCCCTGGAACGCGGGACAGAATCGGGCGACAACCCATAGTTCCCACTCTTCAGAAGTGGCGCAAAGGTTGCGCGCCACAAGGGTGAAACGCAAATCCTGCTGATTTGCAGATTCCCCAGCCGTCCACAGCGTCAAACCCTCTTGGCACGGCGTTCGCTTGAGATAGCTCCATGCATGTCGTCTGCGCTACGGACTTCTCTCTTTCTGCCAAAAGCGCCGGCCAAGTGGCCGCAATTTTGGCACGACGATTCGGCGATACTTTGGTGGTCGCGCACGCCTGGGAGCCCATGGCGGCGGCTGCACAATATTCGACGATGATAGCTGATCCGGCGCTTGACGAAGCGTTGGAGCGGCGATACCGCGATGAACTGGCGGTTATTGCGGGCGAAATTCGCACGGCTGAAATGCCGGTTGAAGAACGCTGCCTGCGGGGGTATGCGCCCGCTGCGGTTACGAACCTGGCACACGAATTGGACGCACGGCTCACCGTCGTAGGCACGCATGGTCGCCGAGGGCTCCCGCGGACACTTTTGGGCAGCGTCGCCGAACGCACCGTGATGCTTGCCGAACGACCGATTCTTGTGGTCAATGGCCCCACGGAAGGTTGGGCATCCTGGGCCCGGGGCGACCGCCCCCTGAAACTTCTTGTTGGCCTTGACGGATCGGCTGCCTCCCGCGCGGCCATTGAATGGGTCGGGCGCCTCCGGCAGGCGGGACCTTGCGATCTTCATTTCGTGCATTTCTATTCCCCTCTGGCGGAGGCGCAACGGCTAGGCACACATGCACCATCGGAATACAAGGGGGCTGATCTCGAAGTTGTCGACATCATTGAAAAAGAGCTACGCCCATCAATAGCCCACATTCCCGGCGCCGGGCCGATCACCTTGAAGGTGGTTCCCTGCTGGGGTTCGATCGCCGCCGCCCTGTGCGTGCAGGCCAGTGAAATGGACGCCGACGCGCTGGTTATCGGTACACATCAACGAACAGGCCTGGCCCGCCTGCGCCTAGGATCAACCACCCAACCGGTCCTGCAGAACGTCACGGTTCCCGTCTTCTGCGTCCCCACCACGGCATACCACCCATCCGCATTCCCCACGTTGCCTCGCTTCAAAAGAATCCTGGTCAGCACCGATCTTTCGGAATTTTCAAATCAAGCGATCCCCTACGCATACGCATTGCTGCAAGGTCGCCATGGGCATGTGTTCATTTGTCACGTCCAACAGCCACACGGGGGGTCGGTGCCCGATGACGAAAGTGAAGAGCGGCTGCGCCTGCAGCTATCAGGGTTCATTGTAACCGACGCCGGTCTTCGCGACGTTTCAACCGATGTTGTCGTCTTGTCTGGCGAAAGCCCTGCAGATGCCATTGACCAGGCCGCAAATCGACTGGGCGTTGATGCCATCGTCCTAGCGTCCCATGGACGGTCCGGGCTTGGCCGAACGCTTCTTGGATCGGTCGCCCAAACCCTGGTGAACAAGTCCCCCCGCCCGGTCATGGTGGTCCGCCCCGTCAAGATCTGAGGATTTCATGCCTATCACCACAGTTGCCGATCTGATGACCGAAGTGGTCGAAACCTTGCAAGTGGGAGATTCACTGGATCTGGCGCGCCACCTGCTTGAGAGGTCGCGCATCCGTCACCTTCCCGTCGTCGATGGACAAGAACATCTGATTGGACTTGTGACGAACCGGAAGATTCTTGAAGCCTGGGTTAGCCACGGACGCCCCAACCGGGAACGCCCAGAAGACGTAGCCCACGACATTCCGGTCGAAATGATCATGGAACGGGATGTTTTAACGGTAGATCCCGAAACAGCGGCGTCACAGGCGGCACGCCTGTTGGAGGGCTACAAGTTTGGTTGCCTCCCGGTGGTCAAGAATCGGAAATTGGTTGGCATCGTGACAGAAGCCGACTTTGTTCGCTTCGCACGCCACTATTTCGAATGGGAGAGTCAGGGACGCACCGGGGCGTGATGATCGTAGCGCTGTGCCTATGGATGCAAGTCTTGGCGGGTCCAGAGGCGTCGTTCTGGGCGCCACCACGCACGCCAAACGTCACACGCGTCCGCGCTACAACACGTCCGTTTCTTAGCGTTCCGTCCCAAGGGGCAGGCGCCATCAACGATCTAACGATTGAACACGACAGGCCGGGGCATTTGCATTTGGAGTTGGCGCTGGCCCCGGTGGCTGTCGCCCTTCAGTCGGGAAAAGCCGGTGGATCGGCATACCTGTGGGCGGGGGCGGGATATGCAACGGATCTGGTCGCAGCGGGGCTGTCGCTGGGTCTGCACACGCATTCCTTTGCCGCCGGGGGCCCCGGACTGGCCCTGCGCGCACGCCTGGGCGCCCAAGACGGCATCCATCTGGCCGTTCGCTATGCCTACGATTTTTTTCGCGACCGTCAGAATCAAGACTGGCGATTCGGGTTCTCTCAGATAGCTTTTCGTTTCGAAGTCCCGGTCGCCCGAACCGCCAGCCTGGCGGCAGATTTCACCTGGCGGCCGGAACTCTGGTTGTTCCTGGGCGGCAGCCTGCGACACTATATCCAAGGACGTGGTTCACCGGCGGGATGGGTCGTCGAGGTGGGGTTTGGTCTCGCTGGTGTCGTAGATCGCTGGTCATGCGCCTACGAATACAGCGCACGATGTGAAGGCACAGCCTATGCATTTGGGCCCACGCTGGTTGCGGGTGTAGAACGACGATTCTGACGTCGTCGCCGTGGCAGATCGCATGCATTCAAAAAACGAAGCTGATGCCCACGATCAGGCTGGTTTCCTTTAGCTGGGTCGCAACGGCCTTCGCCGGAATGCTGCCATCGCGCCGGCGATGTTCTACGGCTAAATTAACCCGAAGGTGGGATCCCTCTGGCTGAAATCCCAAAGTCGATCGCAACACCAGGCGATGGTCGATCAGGTGAAAATCGTCAGTCACTTCCTCCTGCATGCGGTCGTGCCCTTCGATCGAATCGAAACGATCCCAGGTCCCTTCAATTCCCAAATGCCACCCACGCGATTCAACCAGAAGACGCCCACGCCCGGTGATTCCCCAGGCATATTCATAGCCGTACCAGCGCACCACGCTTTTGATACCCGTGCTGTCAGGCTGCGTGGCCAGGTACGCGTCAAGCGACCGCGGGCGCACCATAGCGAAATCGATGTAGCCCTCAAGCGTCGCGCGCACCCAAACGCCGCCACGATGGACTGACACCTCCATGATCGGACCGAGTACGTTGATGTTGCCCAGCAAATCGCTGCGGTACCCCGGCTCGCGCCGCGTTTCGAAGTCAAAGGCGTTCGCGAGACCCAACAAGAAACCCACCCCGCGCGGACGTTCGTCACCGTCCCGGCTCATACGCTGCCAGGCGTAACCAAACAGTAACACGCGCGCCAGCATATCGGTCTCGGACACCTCTCCTGCCGACATGCCCATCCCCAGACGCAGTGTGCTCCAAGATCCGGCGCGCGCGACTGCGCCCCATGTGCCAGGCCGTCCCCATCCGGGGATGGTTACAAGCTCTGTTTCGACGCCAAAGCCGACGTCATCTCGGCGTCCCGTATCGGCGAATGTCGTAGTCGTCAAAAGGCGCAACTGAAACCGGTGCCAGACCTCACGCGAGAACCCGAGGTCATCGCCCGCATCCCGTTTTGGGCGACGACCATCTAGCCGGTCGTGAAGCGAAGCCAGCGGTGAAAAGGCAACGCCAGCGGATCGGTTCAAGGCATTGTCTGGGCTGCGACGGAAGAACAGCCCCAGTTGAAAGATCGATTCCCCCAACGCCAGCCCTGCTACCGGGTTCACGATCAAGTCGTTCAGCGACGGTCGTTCCCGAAATTCGACGCCAACCTCCCAGAGCCAAGTTGCGGCCGCGTTCAAAACAACCGACTCGCCCACACCCAACCCATTGGCCCGGCCCACGCTATGAAGCATGAACCCCGATCGCGGGTGGCTATATGCGTTCGTCCAAAACGCATTTCGATCAAATCGGGTCTCTTGTCCAAGGATCTTGCGGCGGAAGGTCGGCCAATTCCAGTAGAGGTCGAAATCGCGGGCATTCAGATCTTTATTTGTCCAGTACCAGATGGTCCCGACCCCCAGCACGCTCAACATCTCTAACGCCGCCCGGACTCGATGGGGTGAGGGCGATGCACTCTCCTGATGCGGTGGGTCTAGGCTGCCCAGCCCTTGGGAATAGACCTTCGTCGGTCCACCAGAAGCGGCCACGATTAGGATCACAGATCTGATGGCCGCACGGCCGGGGACGACAAACACTCGACTTCCACACGCAAGTCTTGATCCAAGTTGAATGTCCCTAAATACGAGGGTCGGTATCAGATGACACAGCATGGACGCGCAAAACCAGCGCCTCCCTGCAAGAAATGCATCTTGCCGGCCGTCGATTTGACGTCCTGGACAGCGTGCGTACTTCATATTGAGGGGGAGGAGTACCAATGGAGAGTCGTTCAAAAGCTCCCCCCGAGGGGCCATCACAGCCCCCTGGCATAAGTCGCCGCGGTCTCATGGCGGGTATTTCAGGGTTCGGAGGTTTGGCGGCATGTGAAGGCCCGCCGCCTTCAACTGCCTGCGGCGCCACAGGCGACATGCGCCAGCAGATGCTAGGCGGGATCGATAACTTCATCGTGCTGATGATGGAGAACCGATCGTTTGATCACCTACTGGGTGCACTGGCGCTGGATCGCAGCTATCCGGGCCGGCACCTGATCGACGGCCTTCGTGGCGACGAAAGCAACCCGGATTCGGCCGGTCGCCCCGTGCCCATCACCCGCCGTACGGCCGAAGTTGCCGCCTTGGATCTGCGGCCTAAATGGCACATTTCGCACGGCGCGTGGAACCTAGGGCGCAACGACGGCTTCGTCACCGCCAACCCTGCCCATCTAGCAAGCGACGTCATGAGCTACCACGATCGTGAATGGGCACCTTTTCATTACGCCCTGGCTGATCGATACGCCGTATGCGACCAGTGGTTCGCATCAGTCATGGGATCGACCTGGCCCAACCGCTTTTTCTTGCAGGCGGCAACCTCGGCGGGGAACACCGCCAACGCGCCCATTTTAGGTCGTGGGCCCCGCACGGTATGGGATCTGATGTCCCAGCGTTGTCTGGACGCTCGCTGCTACTTCGCTGGGGAAATCTCGCTTTATACGTTGGCCTTTCCCTCCCGCCTGCTGTCGGGACGCGGGCCGCTTGTTCCCCAGCGCATGGATAATTTCTTTCGCGACGCGCGCGAAGGGTCGCTCCCAACCTTTTCACTCATCGAGCCCGACTACGCTTTGTCAGACATGCATCCGCCACGCAAACTAGCCTTGGGCGAAGCATTTGTGGCGGCCGTCGTACGGGCCGTCGAGCAAAGCCCCCAATGGTCGCGGACCTTGCTTGTCATCACCTATGACGAACACGGCGGTTTCTTCGATCATGTTGCACCAGAAACAGTGGCCGATCCGCGGCCGGCGTTCCGTCAGCTAGGTTTCCGCGTGCCCACAATTCTGGTGGGCCCCATGGTGGCACCCGGGTCGGTCGTCTCGACCCCCTTTGAACACGTTTCGGTGCTTGCGACCTTGCGTTCCCGGTTCGGCATCGAAAGCCTGGGCGGCCGCATGGAAGGGGCGGCAGATCTGTCCTGGGCTCTTGCTCCTAGCCGGATGGGACAACCGGCCGTGCCGCGCATGCCGGGGATGGATGCCATCACCTTGAAAAATCGGGATTTACGGGATCCCGGCGGGCTTGAAGGCGGACACGAAGATATCGCGCAAATGTTGCAGGCGGACTGGATCCCGGCGGATCACCGGGGCAGTAGCGACGTCGAGGCTCGGATGGCTGCTTGGCTGCGGCCGGCCCAGGAGTTCGGCGCCGTGAGGGTGATTCGGTGACCCGGCCTTGATGGATCGCCTCTTGCTTAAACCATGACCCGTGCTCTCACATCTAACTCTGAAGACAAAACTTCTCCTAAGCGCCACAACATTGGGGCTGGCATTGGGCGTTGCCAAAGGCTGCGGTGACACCGTCGAACCCCTGCTTCTGGATCTTGAGTCCTTGCAACTGGCCCTGGATGACATTTCAAAAGTTGTTGACCAGCACCCCAAGGACGCCCAGGCCTCGGCCAGCATCGCCGCGTGGAAGGACGTCGAGGTCAGGGATCGAGGCCGCCTTGTCAGCCCTATGGCCGAAATGAACCGGTTGCTGGGGACGATGGGCCGTATGTGTACGGGGCCCGCGGGCAGCCCTGACCTCGCGCCTTTGCGCAATTCCGCCGCAGCCCTAACGGCCGGAGTCCAGGCCCACGCTCAGGCCGTTTCCGGAGCTACCGAAAGAACGACCGCCCCGCTGCTAGAGAGCCAATATTCTGGTCAAATCACTGGCTTGGTCAGCACCCTGCGCGCACAAGCCACCGCGATGGAACGAACGGGAGCGTCTTATACCTGCGAGGTCCATAATCCCTGATCGGCTGTTATTGGCCCTCGTTTTAGCCGTCGGTATCGATCGCGTTGGGCATGGTGTCCGTCTTTACGACCCCAGACCAGGGAAAGTGGCGCCTCATTTCGAGCCCTATCCGCTCGATGGCGGTGATAAGTCCCTGGTTGAAATTTCCCTCTGCAAAGGCGCGCCCCAGTGCCTCCGTCGTCTCGACCCAGAAAGAGGGAAGGATGCGTGCGTTGGCGTCGTCGTCGGCGACTATGACTATCCGCCGTCGCCAGGGTGCCAAAAATAGTAACACCGCGTTTCGTTCTCTGGACTGCGCCATTGCCAAGCGCGCGAAGGCCCGATCCGCCATGCGCCGGGTATCTCCCCAAAAGGCCCCGGCGATTGACACCCGTATCTCCCCGGACGTGCCAGCTTCAGCGTCCGCAATGGCGCGTTCGATCTGAGTCTGATTGATACCCGAAAGAAGTTTACGTCGTGTCATGTGTTACCAACTTCCACTGGCCCCTCCCCCTCCTGAACGCCCGCCCCCGCCGCTGAATCCGCCGCCACCGCTGAATCCGCCGCCACCCCCACCGCGACGTCCCTGCCCGCCGGCTGCCATAGTTATCAGCAAATACGCGGCCAATCCTGGATGGGTGACCGCAAAGCCCACGACGAGGATGGCAAAAGCCAACAGCAAGACCCATTCGAACCACCTTAAGTGAGGAAGTCCCGGGGGCGCCTGGGTGTCGACCGTGCCGGGGCCCGACAATTCAGCCAATACAGCTCCCACCCCGGCGCGTACAGCCCCGTCTCGATCACCCTTCGCAAGGCGTGGGGTGATCAGATCGCGAATGATGGCGGCCGCACGAAGGTCCGGCAGCTTTGGCTCAAGGCCGTAGCCGACCTCAATCCGTACCCGCCGATCTTCCGCCAACACGAAGATCACCGCACCATCGTCAATGCCCTTGCGCCCCACGCGCCACTCCTTGAACACACGGGCGGACCATTCTTCTAACGGGACGGCGGCCGTTGTGGATCCGATCCACAGAAGCACTTGCTGGCCGGTCGACTGTGCGTGCCCGGCAAGCTGACTATTCAAAGCCTCGGCGGTCGCCGCTGACAAGAAGCCGACTTGATCGGTGACCCATTTGTCGGGGGCGGGCGGACCCTGCCAGGCCCTCGCCGCAAGAGTCGGCAACAGCAACCAGACAAGTAGGAAGGATGAGATCTCCCGTGGGGATCCCCTTACAGCATTTTTCAGAATTTCACCTTCGGGGCCACGTCTGAACCGACAGCCCCTTTGAAGTACGGCTTATCTTTGAAGCGGTCACCAAATAGGTTCGCAATGAACACCGTGGGGACGCTCTGCCGCCGCGTATTGAAACCTTGGGCGGCCTCGTTAAAACGCATTCGTTCAACCGCGATTCGGTTTTCGGTTCCCTCAAGCTGCGCCTGCAGGTCGCGAAACCCGGCGGTCGCCTTGAGGTCGGGATATCGTTCCACACTAACAAGCAAGCGGGATAGCGCCGATGAAAGGCCATCCTGCGCCTGTTGAAATTTTTGAAAAGCCGCCGGATCCTTCGCAAGGTTTTCAATCCCCGCAGCCGAGATCTGGCCCACCCGTGCCCGCGCCTCACTGACCGCCACGTAGGTCTCCTTTTCGAAGCCCGCGGCCCCCTTGACAGTTTCGACCAGGTTGGGCACCAGATCAGCCCGCCGTTGATAGACGTTTTCGACCTGTCCCCATTGCGCCGCGACCCCTTGATCCAAGGCCACAAGGCTGTTGTACCCGCGGAAGGCGATCAGAATCAGCAAAACCACCGCCCCCCCGATAATTCCAACTGTCCAACGTTTCATGACCTTCCCATGAAGCAAATCATGTGCCGACAAACGAATCGAGGGAGGGCGATGGATTCACGCGAATAGTTTGCGCGTGGGGGCCGACAAACGCGTATCAGAACTTGATCTGGTCGCCCAACCCGACAGCGGCTTTCAGTCGGCCCAAATAGTCCTCGCGGGATATTTGGACCGCCCCGATACGTTCCAGGTGCGGATTGGGCACCTGCGCGTCAAGCAGTACGAATCCCCGCGCCCGCAGATGTTCGACCAGGTAGGACACGGCCGCCTTGGACGCATCTGTCCGCCGGTGGAACATGGATTCGCCGCCAAAAAAGCCACCAATGGTAACACCGTAAAGCCCCCCGACCAGGGCGGCGCCTTCGTACACCTCAACGCTGTGGGCAAACCCGCGTCGGTGAAGTTCGGCGTACGATGAAATGAAATCGTCCGTGATCCAGGTAGCAGGGCGATCGGGGGTCGATTCAGCGCATGCGCGCATCACGCCAACAAAATCGCGATCACAGGCAAATGTCCACCCGGCCCGGCGGACGCTTTTCTTCAGGCTGCGGGGGGCTTGCCACGTGGATAGGTCGAAAATGGCACGCGGATCCGGGCACCACCAGGTCACCTCTGGCTCGGACGACCAGGGAAACACGCCCGAACGGTAGGCGCGCAGCAGCACATCCGGATCCAGCGCGCCGCCAACGGCGACCAGCCCCTCGGGCCAATCATCGTCGGCATCGTCGGACGCGAGGGGCATGGCTTTAAGAGTACGAGGCAAATCGCCGCGCAGGAATTTTTTCGCGAGTCCGCTGATTCGCTAATATGACCAGCACGGGCATACGAAGCTGGTCGTGTAGGAAAGATACAGACACAGTTCCACGTGCCAATAGTGAAGGAGGCTAAGCGTCGTCCATCCGCCAAGGGCCAGAATCCGGCCCCGCAACGCCCGCGCCACCGCAAAAAAGATCGGGAAGGCGCACAAGACATACCGCTGCATACCCATAAAGTCGCCCTTTCGCGAAAACAGGGGAGCGCCCACCAGAAACGCCAACGCGACGATCACAAATGCCCGTTCGGCGGCCGTCAGATTCTTCAGAAAATCCCAGATACCCAAGGCCGCCACCAAGCCCACGATCATCAGAACAGGCCCGGCATAGGGCTGCTTCATGCTCATGAAGATCGACGCGGCGTAGGTCCCGTTATACGCGTGCGGAAACCAGCGCCCGGCTTCTACCGAATGGAGGTACAGCAGCGGATCGTGGTACTGAACGGCGTAGTACCCCCATAGGACAAAAACACCCCATCCTGAAAGGACCAGCCCCAAAAGCCGCGCGGCGATGGAACTTAGCCCGCGAGGGCGATCCCAGACAAAAGACACAAGCAGCGCCGCCCCGTAGGCCAAACCAAACCCCAAGGCGCGAAAATGGACGCCGGTGCTGGCCCCAGCGACAAGCGCGCCCCACAGATACGAACGGTTCCGCAATGCCAGGAACGCTGCAAATCCGGTCAGAATCGTCAGGGATTCGGTATGGACGGACACCAGATAGAAGGCACTAGGGAAGGTCGCGAACAGCATCAATGACAACAGGGTCTGGGGCGACCCCAAGATCCTCACAATCGGGGGACTGGTCCACAGATACAGCAACAGTGCGGACGCCAGCAACGAAATGCCGAGCAGGCTGTAGTCAGCCGCCAGCCCCGTCAGGCGTGCGACCTGTCGCCCCATCCACGGATAGGTGGGATAGAATTTGAAATCGCAGATGTCGTTGACCACGATAAGGTTGGCCTTACGGAGATCCTGTTTTGGACAGTGATCGAACCCCCGCAAAGCACCCCCGATGTAGTGGGATGAATCCCAACGGGCTGCCAACAGCCGGTTCGAGACACTAAGAGCCCCAAGCCCATTCCGCCCGGGGGGAAACGCGGGCGCCACCTTTGGGACACTATTGAAACCGACTTTCAGCCAGGATCGACCAGCCGCCGTCATCGCCGCCAGATGACCCGCCAAAATCAGCAGCGCTAAGGCCGCTCGCAACCAGCGCGAACCGGTCACCCGTTCGGGTAACCCCCGCAACCACACCAGAACTTCGAACATCAGCCCCGTAGACCGGCGACCAAGGCGTCAACGTTCTTCTTGGCGTCGCCAAACAACATCAGCGTGTTTTCTTTGTAGAACAGCGGATTGTCGATGCCTGCGTACCCGGAGGCCATCGATCGTTTCAAGACCACGACACATTTGGCGCGCCACACTTCCAGCACCGGCATACCCGCAATGGGGCTTTGCGGATCTTCGAGGGCTGCGGGGTTAACAATGTCGTTGGCGCCGATAACCAATACCAAATCCGTCGCAGGAAAATCGTGATTGACCTCGTCCATTTCCAGCACGATGTCATAGGGTACAGACGCCTCGGCCAGCAGCACGTTCATGTGCCCCGGCAACCGACCAGCGACCGGGTGAATAGCGAACCTGACCTGGACGCCTGCGGTTCGCAGCAGTTTGACCGCCTCTGACACCGCGTGCTGGGCCTGTGCCACAGCGACGCCGTAGCCGGGGACAATGACAATCTGCTTGCTGTCCTTACACTTCTGCACCACAACCTCGACGGTGGTCGCACGCACTTCGCCTGCGGGACCCACTGCCGCCGTGGTCTTTGCCCCACTGCTGTCGCCAAATCCGCCCAAGATAACGCTGAGGAAAGACCGGTTCATTGCCCGGCACATGACGTAGCTTAAAATGGCGCCCGAGCTTCCGACCAAGGCCCCCGTCACGATCAACAAGTCGTTGGACAGCATGAATCCCGCCGCCGCCGCTGCCCAACCCGAATAGCTATTGAGCATGCTGACCACCACAGGCATGTCCGCCCCGCCAATGGCCATCACAATGTGAATTCCCAGCACCCCGGAAAGTCCCGTAGCAATAAGCAAAGGCACAAGCCCTTCATGATCCCCGGCAGGATCGGCCCCCAGAAAACGCGCAGCGAAGAACGACCACACACACAGCACAAGGGCGTTCAGCACATGGCGCCCCGGCAGCGTCAACGCCTTGCCACCCAGGGTTCCACGTAATTTTCCGAACGCGATGATCGAACCTGTAAATGTCAGCGAACCAACCGACACGCCGACGTAAATTTCGACCGCGTGGATGGTTGCCTCGACACCGGTCAGGGTATGAGGCCCTAGATAACTAGCAATACCCACCAGCACCGCCGCCGCGCCCACAAAACTGTGCAGCACCGCCACCAGTTCCGGCATGGACGTCATCGCCACGCGCGATGCCAAGGCCGCCCCGATGGCCACCGCCGGAATCAACACCCCTAACAGCGCGGGCCAGGTCGCCCCATCAATCTGGGCCGACCCCAGGGTTGCCAGCAACGCCAGGGCCATCCCCAGAACCCCATAGGTGTTCCCGCGCTGCGCGGTTTCGTGTTTTGCCAGACCGCTGAGGCTTAGAATGAAAAGGGCAGAGGCGCCGATATACGAAACGGTAACCAGACTGGGACTGAGAGAAAAATTCATGGGCCGCCCTTATTTCCGGAACATCTTCAGCATCCGCTGGGTTACCAGGAACCCGCCCGCGATGTTGATGGTGGCTAGAAACACGGCCCCCAATCCCAACAGCGACGTGACTGATGTGGGCGGCCCTTGCAGCTGCACCAGCCCCCCCAGGATGATGATGCCGCTGACCGCGTTGGTGACAGACATTAGCGGCGTGTGCAGGGCCGGGGTTACGTTCCAGATGACCTGGTAGCCGACAAACACCGCCAGCACGAACACCGTGAGATGTTCCAGAAACGATGGGGGCGCGACCAGCCCCACACCCGCCAGCGCCAACGCCGCCGCCGCCAACCCCAACCAGCCCGATGACTTTTTTGCAGCCCCGTGGCCCGGTTTTACGGCCGTGGCGGGGGTTTTGACCACGGGCACTGCCGCGGCGCTGGGCCGGGCCTGGTGGCGGGGCGCAGCCGGTTTTGGCGGTGGCCAACACATTTCGCCGTTGTTCAGCACCAGGCACCCCCGGACCACCTCGTCCGATGGATCGACCTTGAACGCCGTCCCGCCGCCCATGTCTTCGAGCAGGTTGATCAGGTTGTTGCTGTAAAGCTGACTTGACTGGTTGGCCATACGGCTTGGCAGATCGGTCAAACCAATCAGGGTCACTTCCCCGTGTTTGATGATCTGTCCCGGCTTCGTCAGTTCGCAGTTCCCCCCCTGTTCGGCGGCCATGTCCACGATGACCGCGCCGGCGTTCATGCTTTCGACCATTTCGCGCGTGATAAGCCGCGGCGCCGGTTTGCCGGGGATTAGCGCCGTGGTGATGATGATGTCCACTTCCTTGGCTTGCGCCGCGAACAGGGCCATCTCCTTCTCGATGAATTCTTTGCTGACTTCTTTGGCGTAGCCCCCCTCGCCACTGCCGTCCTCCGCCATCAGCACCTCCAGAAACTCGGCCCCCATGCTTTGGACCTGTTCTTTGACCACCGGCCGCGTGTCGAACGCACGGACAATCGCGCCCAACGATTTCGCGGCACCAATCGCCGCCAGACCTGCAACCCCCGCGCCGATGATCAGCACCTTGGCCGGGGGCACCTTGCCCGCCGCCGTGATCTGTCCCGTGAAAAAACGTGGGAAATGATTCGCCGCTTCGATGACCGCCCGGTACCCGGCGATGTTGGCCATGCTGGATAGGGCGTCCAGTTTTTGGGCCCGCGTGATGCGCGGCACCTGATCCATGGCCAAAACTGTCGCCTTGCGTGCCGCCAGTTTTTCCAACAACGCCGGATTCTGCGCTGGCCAGATGAAACTAATCAGCGTCGCCCCCTCCTTCAGAAGCTGCGTCTCGTGAACCCCCACCTGCGGGTGATCTTCGGGGGGCCTGACTTTTAAGATTAACTGGGCGCGGGACCACAGATCGGTCGTGCTGGGGACGATTTCGCAGCCCGCCTCCCGGTACCGTTCATCGGTATAACCCGCCGCCTGTCCGGCCCAAGATTCGACCAACACTTCAAACCCCAGTTTTTGCAGTCGTTTCGCGGTTCCCGGGGTTGCCGCCACACGGTGCTCACCTAGGTGAACTTCTTTGGGGATGCCGATTCTCATCGTAGAGCCCACCCTACCCTAACAACCTGGTTTGGCACACGTCCGGCAGCGAATCTGTTGCAAAAGACCGGGAGGCGGGGGCGTCACCCTTTGCACATCGATCCTGTACCCCGACGCCGTACACATCTTGTCGGGAACCGCCGCCCAGCACGGCTTGCGCCCCACCTTGCATTCGGGCAGCGGCGTGTCGTTGTAGCCCATGGCGGTCGGCATGCGATCCACGACTGAACATTCGATATCGAAGGTCTTGTTTTGGAGGTTGCTGTCAGCCAAGGGGGCATCTACGCAAGGCGGGCCAATGGCGATGCGGATTTTTTCGCCAATGCGTTTCATAGCGTCGCTGAAATTGTCCTGGCAGATGCTGAAGAAGCTGGTTTGGGCGAACGAATTCACAAACGAATGCACGCGCAACGCAGGGGTCGCGGAACCATTGTTGGACGTGCAAATCGGCTGCAGCGTCAGGCGGCCCCCCTGGTTGCCTGCCGCTCGGGTCACCGAATACCGGGCGGCCCCCTCGGTTCCCGGCAGGGGCCAGCCAAAAATCCCCGACATGATGATGAACCGCGGGTCCTTTTTGATGGCAACCAGATCCTTCACAAGATCTTTGATGGGGATGAGGCCCCCATTGTCCGCCGGGGCGCACGCGCCGAGGGGCGCCGAAATCGCCTCGGTCCCTGTCACGGCCTTGCCATTACAGATATGCCCCGTTCGGGCACACCTAAAACTTGCGTCTTCCATCGGGTTGTCGGTCGCAAAAATGTTGCTGGTGGGCGCCGCCGAGCAGTCGTCTTCGTCCGTGATGATCACGACCGCCAAATACGCACCGTCCCGGATGAATCCCTTGTTTTCCGGGGCATGCAGCGCCCGGCGCATCGATTCCAGCGAATGTTCAAAACTACAGCCCGCCGTCCCCACCTTCGCCATACAAGAAAACGCGTCCTCGATCGAACCCGTGAAGTTGACGGCGGCACCCCCATTTTTGTAGGTCAAAAAGTTCCCTGCTGACAAACCACAGGTCCGGCAGTCTTTGCCCCTCACGTTGCAGAAAATCCCCCTGTCCCCGTCAGTCAGTGGGCAGGTTTCCTTCCGAAACGTCGACAGCCCCCCCCCCAAATCCGACGATACCACCCCGACGTGAAGATCAATGCCCTCGATCTGCTTCAATTCGCCCATAAACGCGGGGAAATTCCGCGCCAGATTCATCTGTTCCTCACCCATCGATCCCGAGTTATCGACCACGAACAGCAGATCGACATTCCGGATCGGGTTCAGTTCCCGAACCTGCTCGTTCTCGGCGCTCGGGTCGGGCTTTGGCGCCTCGAAAGTGTGCGAATTGCAGCCCCACAACACGAACGGCAGCCCCAACACGGCGATCAGGCGAATTCCCCACGACTCCATGACCTGACGCAGCACACTATGCATGGTGCTCAGTTTAGCCCAGTTCTGCGTCTTGGTCTCCCCTAGGGGGCCGCCTAGGGAGCATACTAAGTTCATGTCGGGCGTTCTTTGGACGGCACTCATGATCGGGTTGGGGGCCAACCTTGAAGCTCTTTCGTCATCCCAAATGGTCGATTCCGCCAAAATCCCCGCAGGACGCTTTCGTATGGGCGCCACACCTGACGATCTGAAGATGGCCCGCGTGACCTGCGCCAACGAATTGCGCGCAGGAAGTACCTTGGCCCTGGAAACGTCGCCCCGTTGCGGCCCACGCTTCGACGCCGAAACCCCACAGGTTTCGGTTTTCATCCCGACCTTTGCGATCGATCGAACCGAAGTCACCGTCGCCGCGTACGGGGCCTGCGTCGCCGCGCGCGTCTGTCGTCCGCGGCTGTCCGGGGCTTTAACGGACGATCCCGCGTGGCCCGTCGATCGCGTTTCCTGGTCCGAGGCCGACACGTACTGCCGCTCGAAACAGGGGCACCTGCCAACCGAAGCCCAATGGGAAAAGGCAGCCCGCGGCCCCCTGCCACACCATGACCACTGGCCCTGGGGATCGGATTTTTCCAGCACCCGCGCCAACCACGGACGGCCCGAACCATTGGCCCCTGACCCAGCCGACAACAACGCCCCTTCTTCGACCACCAACAACGCTGACGGATTCGCAGGCCGCGCGCCCGTGGGGCGATTCCCAACAGGATCCAGCCCTTACGGCGTCCTTGATCTTGCCGGCAACGTCGCAGAATGGACGTCGTCCTATTTCCTGACCGAGCCCCCCCAGGCGACCCAACCTTTCGATCCCCGCGGCCCCGCCTATGCCACCGAACGAACCGTCCGCGGCGGCAGCTACCTAACCCCCCCATCGGATCTGCGGGTCACAAGCCGCATCGGCGTGGCACCAACCGAACGACCACCGGGCGTGGGGTTTCGCTGCGCGTATGACTGAGGACAAACACCCAGCCTTGACCAGAGCCTGGCGTGATCTCGACAAACATTTCATGAGCGATCCGACCTTTCCCCGACGCCATGTTCGTTCAATGCTGGCTATTGATGGACTTTGCCTTCGGGCCCGAAGGTGGCACGCTAGTTGCAACGCCAGGGACCGGCTTGAGAACGAGACCTGACAGCGGGCCCACCTCCCCGCTTGGAGCGCTTCAAAGCATGACAAATATGTCCAGTTTGCGTCTTGGGTTTACGGCCTTCCTGACCGTCGGTGCTGGGTGCGGCTCCGATGCGAACACAGCACCGGCGCAACCGAGCGTGGTCGCGCCAAAAGCCCCCGCCGCCCTGCCCCCCGAGCAACAAAGACTCTACCAGGCTCAGCTTGATGAACTGGCCCGGGATCGCCCGAAGGACGCAGCCGAATTTGCGGCCCGATTCGCACCCAAGACCCTTTCGACCCTGCCTTACGATCCGACGGCTGTCCAAGCGCTCGACACTATTCAGAAGTCGGCGCTGAAACTGAACGATGCTGAGCTGCGGGTTCTGAAAATGAACGGTTTTGTGATCTCGGCGCGCCAGAAGTTTCCCACCTTCTTCTACGGATACCGGACGATCTACGCCGATCACTTGCCCCTGTACGTGTCGGCTGATTCGATACTAAACGCTGTCCACCATTCCTACGACAGTGCCCTTAAAGGCATTGAACAAGAATTGCGGACTCGTCTTCAAGCGCTGCTGAAAGAAAGCCACCAACGCCTGGCAGCCGCAGCGCCTTTTTCAAACGAAGTGAAAGCTGAGGTCGACGAATATTTGTGTATTGCCCTCCGCCTCTTGGGCGACACGTCCGCAGTGCCGGTCGCGGGGGGGCGCTTACCGACAGTCGAGATGCTGGTTGCCAAGGCCATTGAGGCCAAAGGAATAAGCCCGGTCAAACTGTTCGGTCATACAGTCGATCTGGATATGTCGCAGTTCACCCCACGCGGGCACTACGCCGACGATCCGGCCCTTAAGAACTATTTTCGCGCCATGATCTGGCTTGGGCGAACTGACATTCCGTTGGTTACATTTGACGGTCGATCTACGGACAAACCCACGCCACGCCTTGTGCGGCAGGGGGTCGACGCGGCGGTCTTGTTGTCGCGCCTCGTCGAGCCATCGATGCCGCTTTGGACCTCCATTGAGACTGTCCTGTCGGCCTTTGTGGGGGAATCGGACAATCTGCGCCCCAATGACTTGCCGAAGCTGCGGGCCCAGTTTGGCGCCGACGACGATGCGGGGCTTTTGGCAAAAAACGACGCCGCCCTGCTGACAGGCATTTTGCGGGGAGGATTCGGCATTCAACGCATTTCCAGCCGCATCCTTGATGGCGGAATTCACCAGACTGCGCCTTCCGATCGAACGTTTCTGATTTTTGGCCAGCGCTTCGTCTTGGATACAGAGGCCTTGGCCAATCTGGTTTACGACCGCATTCCTGGTGGAACGAAGCGCCTCATGCCGTCGGGCCTGGACGTAGGTTTTGCGGTCATGGGCAACGATCGTGCGGGCGTGTTGTTGCGCCCTGATCTGGAGAGGTATCCCGGGTACGCAGGGGCCTTGGCCGACGTCCGTACGCTGGTCGAAAAACACGAGCCAGCGTTTTGGCAGGGAAACTTGTATCACGCCTGGCTTGGGGCCCTGCGCGGGCTCTCCCCGACCCGCGACACCGCCAACCCCACAGCACAAGGACTTCCCAGTGTGGCGGGCACCGACGCCTGGTCTCGCCGCATTCTCAACACGCAACTGGGTTCGTGGGCCGAACTGCGGCACGACACCTTGCTGTACGCCAAACAGTCGTATACCGGCGTGCCCGTCTGCGAATTTCCCGACGCCTACGTTGATCCCTATCCCGAGTTCTGGGCCGGGTTGGAACGATATGCGGCGCTGGGCCAGCGGATCATGATCACACTGCAGCGCCCTGCCACTGATCCGGTTGCCCGCCATTTTGAGACCTTGGCCATGGCGACCCGGATTCTGCGCGAAATGGCCGAGGCCGAACGCGCGGGGAAGCCGTTTGCGCCCGAACATATGGCCTTCATCAACCAAGCCATCGAGCTAAAGAGTCAAAACGTGGTTTGTGCCACGATTCAAGTGCCGGCGGGTTGGTACCCACAGCTGTTCCTAGATAAAGAGAAGACCACCCAAGCGGATCCAACCATCGCCGACGTCCACACCCAACCCGCCGATGAAGGCGGCGGTCGCGTCGGCAAAATCCTTCATGTGGGAACAGGATTGCCTCGCCTTATGGTCGTCACAGCCGACACATGCAACGGCCCGCGCGCCTACGTGGGATTGGCGTCTAGCAGCTTCGAGATCACAACCAAAGACTTCAACCGTCTGAATGACGAAGACTGGGCGAAGGCGGTCGTTGCGACGCTGCCACCAGCCGAACAGTCCTGGATGAGCGACATCGTGGCCAAGCCCTGATGCCACCGGCTGCCCCCCTGTACAGCATTCGTTGCTCGATCCGGAGTCAGTCCCAATTGGGCCTGGGCGCCACCGCTCGGCTGTTGCAGGTCACCGGTACAACCCCCGGCGACGTTTGCGGTCCCCTTCTGC
>JAYUUT010000198.1:0-3517 GCA_043754455.1 Myxococcales bacterium | reverse complement strand
ACGTGGCGCCTTGGGGCACCAGCACATCGCGGTGAACCAGGTTGTGTACCGGTTCTGCCACAAAGGCGCTGCCCTGGTACACAGGAGGCAGCAGGTTGCCCCGGTAGATCGTCACCGAACAGGCCGACGTGAAATGACCTGCCGTGTCCTGATCATTTGGACGTTCGGCCAGTTCTGAAATCGGAAACACTTCGGCCGCATTGCCGTGATCGGGAAGGTCTTGTTCCACCGATTCAACCCGCAGATGGGGACTTCGGGCCAGGTGTGTCTGCTCCAGGACCGGCTGTCGAATGTGGTGCGAGTTGTCGTTAATGAACCGGTGGCCCCAGTCGTCAAACGCGTTGGCGTATTGCGAATGCCCACTGACAATTTCGAATCCGGCAAGGTCGGTCCCAAACCTGAAGTCCGTGCCGCGCAGGGTGACCAGGGGCGCGGCCGGATCCTTAACCGAACGCACCAGGCCGCCGCTGCCGCCACTGGCGCCGTAGATCCAATTGTCGATCCCCAGCACCAGACCGTTCAACCGGTGCTGTTGGTTGGCGAGGGCAAAACCTGTGAAAACGACCTGGCGCAGATCTGATTTTCCATCGCCATCGGTGTCCTTCAGAAAGATGATATCGGGCGCTGCCGTGACCAAAATGCCGCCACGCCACGGCATCAGCCCGTTCGGGTATGGCAATTTGTCAGCGAACAGCACCGCCCGATCCATGCGGCCGTCGCCGTCGTTGTCCACAAGCCTTTTGATACGACCAGCCTCCGGGCCCAGCGGATAGTCCGCCATCTCGGCCACGAACATCACCCCGTT
Organism: Myxococcales bacterium; assembly: GCA_043754455.1. GTDB lineage: Bacteria > Myxococcota_A > Polyangia > Fen-1088 > Fen-1088 > JAYUUT01. Next base: position 2,712 of record JAYUUT010000198.1, on the reverse strand, counting down.
TTCGTCAATGGCCATAGCCACGGGATCCATAACCAGGGGTTCAGCCGCAACCAGATCGACGCGCAGCCCCTTGTCCACCCTAAGGGTCCGCAGCGCCGCCTCGGGTGACAGGGGTCCGACGTCGGCGCGCGCCACGCCCCCTAGAAACACGAGGCCCCCCAGGGCCAAGCACAGTGTCGTACGCGTCATCGTGGCATCTTGAACGATTCGCTATTCAAGGAACCGTTTTTTCCTCAACCGGACGGCCACCGCGCCCTGTTCCTCTCACGTCGGCACCGCTGCGGGGTGATTGCCCCTGACTGACGGCGTCGAGAAAAAGAACCGGGCTAGGAAAATAGTTTTCGATTCGCTTAAGATCTGGAATGTAGATGACATCTGTAGATCGTTTCCTTGATGAGTTTTTTCTAAAAAGGCGGGGGCCACGTACGCGGCCACCAGCGGTCCTCGAACAAGCCCGCTTCTGATTCGCTCGGTGATCAAATGAATCTTGACCCCCAATACGTTGACGGCTCCCCTCAAAAATTGTTGGGTCCCCTGCTCGCCCAAAATCGTGTTGATTGCGCTTCGCTGCAGCTGATTTTTGACGTATAGCGCGACAGCCGCCGGATACGAACCAGCCGCTGCCGCGAGCGCTACGACGCGGTGCAGGGCATCGCGGAACCGACATCAGGCGACTGTGCCTTCGGAGTTCCCGTGGGATTTCTGAAATATTTTGGCCCCGCCACGGCCCTGGTCCGAGTGGAGGTTTCAATGAAAGCGGTGGTGCGCCGCCTGCTGGCCGACAAACGCGCCCGGTTGCTTATCCAGAAGTTCGGGGAGGAATGGCTGGGGATCAGGAACATCGACAACCTGGACAAGAGCCCCACGGCTTTGCCCAAGTGGAAGCCCAATTACGACGCCATGGGCGTCTGGCGTGACCAGGAGAACGGTAAGGCGATCGACGCCTCGGGGGAACTGGTGGGCACCGACGTCGACGGTGCGGTGGCCCAGGCGGTGGCGCTGGGGACGCAGCTGGCACGCAGCCCCCAGGCCCGCGCCTGCATCGTCAAGCAGTGGTTCCGCTACAGCTTCGGCCGCGAGGAGGCGCAGGCGGACGCCTGCACGATCGCGCAGCTGGCGGCTGGGTTTGAAAAGAACGGTTTCGATCTCGCCAGCCTCATCGTCGACACCATGCAGACCCAGAACCTCGTCGCTCGCCAGAATGGAGTTACGCCATGATCGTTATCACCCGCAAGCCCCTGTCTCGTCGGACCGCCCTGCGCGCTGGTGGCTTCGCGCTGGCGCTGCCGTTCCTGGACGCGATGACGCCGCGGCGGGCGTACGCCGCCCCAGGACCGAAGCGCTTCATCACGTACTTCACCGAGAATGGCCAGTATCCGCCGGGGTGGGAGCCCGTCGGGGGCGAGACCGACTTCGCGCTCTCGCCGGTGCTCAAGCCGTTCGAGCCGTTCCGCACCCAGCTGACGGTGCTCAAGGGCGTCGACATCATGGGCAACTCGGGCACTTGCAACCACACCGCCGGGACAGCGGGCCTTCTGACCGGGCGCCCGAACTTCGTGGCGCCCGCGAAGAGCGGCAAGGGGAGCGGTATCTCGATCGACCAGTACATCGCCGCGAAGCTGGGCACCGCCACCCGCTTCCCCTCGCTTGAACTCAGCGTCTCGAGCGAGCTTTATGGCCAGCCGGGCAGCCGCATCTCATTCCGCGGTCTCAACCAACCGGTTCCGCCCGAGCAGAACCCCTACCGGCTCTTCGCGCGCATCTTTGGCGATGGCAACACCGGTCCCGATGCGTTGCTCAAGCTACAGCGCAAGCGCAAGTCCATCCTCGACCTCGTGGGCGCCCGGCTCAAGCGCATGCAGGGAGCACTGGGCAAGGAGGATGCACAGCGCCTGGAATGGCATGGGAACGCCGTCCGGGAGATCGAGGCCCAGCTGGCCAGACTGGCGCCGGCGGGCGTGGCCTGCGTGACTCCTGACCTTGGCAAGCCCGTGCCCGTCGCCCAGACCATAGGATACGGCGTCGAGTCAAACATGCCGCTGGTGACAACGATCCAGCTCGACATGCTCTTCACCGCGCTCGCCTGCGACATGACCCGCGTCGCCACCTTCATCCCGGGAGGCAACAATCACTACTTCACCTGGCTCGGCCACCCCGCCACGGGTATGACCAACCACCATGGACTCTCGCACGAGGGGGATTCGAACGCCGACGCGACCAAGAAGCTCGTCGAGATCAACACCTGGTACGCCCAGCAACTCGCCTACCTCGTCGACAAGATGAAGGGCCTCCGTGAGGGATCCGGCACCATGCTCGACAACGCGGTCGTCTTGTGGGGCAACCAGCTCGCCCGCGGCAACTCCCACTCCCTCAACGACGCCCCTTTCTTCCTGCTGGGCGGCGCCGGAGGGTACTTCAAGACGGGACGGTTCCTCCAGTACCAGGGCAAGATGCCGCACAACAACCTGCTGGTCTCGATCCTGAACGCGATGGGCCTGCCCGACACGACCTTCGGACAGGCCGACTGGTGCACGGGGCCCCTGCCCAATCTGGCGGCTTGATCCCACCCGGCCCGGGTCGCGCGCGACGAAGGTGAAGCAGACGTGGCCTTCCGGCGCCGCGGCTGGGCCCCGCGGATCGCTGTATCCCTGGGGCACCACGCGGTAGATCCGCCCGCGATCCTGCCCCGCCCGCAAATCCACCCGCTTTTGC
>JAYUUT010000197.1:0-11204 GCA_043754455.1 Myxococcales bacterium | reverse complement strand
GCATGACGGTTGATGACAAAGGCTGGCTTTATGTGACGTCACATCTGGGGATACAGGTCTGTGATCAGGCCGGACGGGTCAACGGGATCATCAACCGCCCCCAGCCGCGGTGGTTGTCCAACGTCGCTTTTGGCGGCCCCGGGTTCGACGAAATCTTTGTCACGACGCCCGATCGCGTATTCCGCCGCAAGACCAAAACCAAGGGTGCCTTCAGCTTCGAGCCGCCGTTCAAACCCCCGGCACCGAGGCTGTAACTCAGCGTCCTAACGGGAAACGTCATGATTGACTGGTCCGTTTGACTGGTCTATCCTTGAATGGGTGGAAACGTATAATATTCACGAGGCCAAGGCACAATTTTCCAGAATTATGCGTCGAGTCGAAGAGGGGCAAGACGTGCTGATTGCCCGTGATGGGGTTGTTGTCGCACGCATTGTTTCCGAGCTTCGCCGAACCGGCATCACGCTGGGACGTGACGTGGGTAAAGGCAGCATCGGGCCGGATTTCGATGCCCCGCTGGATGATTTTGACGAGTACACGAAGGGATGAAAGTCCTCCTCGATACCCACGCGTGGCTGTGGATGATGCTTGACCCCCAACGGATTGGGCCCCAGACGCGCGCCCTTGTCGCCCAGCCCGAACATACGTTTCACCTGTCGATAGCGTCTACGTGGGAATTGGCCATCAAACATGCGGCGGGGAGGATCACACTGCCGGAGCCCCCCTTGACCTACGTGAGGACCAGAACGCGGGCCGATGGGATCACCTTGCTTGCGGTTTCGCTGGAACACGTTTGCCGAGCCGCCGGGCTGCCGCGATACCACGCAGATCCGTTTGATCGCGTCCTCATAGCTCAGGCCGAGATTGAAGACTTGGTTCTCTTGACCCACGATCAACAGATCGCCCGTTACGACGTGTCGGTTCGCGATCCAACTACTTAGCCCACGCGTTTGTGTTCGATGATCTCGGTTTGGCGATGGCGCCGCCGGTTGTAGTGGAATAACAACATGCCTTGTACTTCTGCGAAACGCGCCAGGACGGCAGCCACGCCAAATTGCGCGGCGTCGCCTAAGGGCACCCCAGCGTCCCGGTGGCGTTTGGTCATCCGTAACGCTTGCAGCGGATATAACCCCAACATCATCGACGACAGTCCCAAGGTGGGCACCAACAGCCCGATGCTGGCGGCGGGCAAGGCCAGCCCCCACATCCAGGCCCGTTTTAGTTCGCGGTTGAAATACTGTTCGGACGTTCGACCATAGATCCCCGATAACTGGGCGTAGGCATGGCCGCACCGCACGGATCGGCGCCACCATTGTTCGAACCGCAGCAGGTTGGCGTCGTGATACGCCATGGTTGCTGATAGCCGAAGGATGACGGCACCCGAGGCCCGCAGCCGAATGCTCAGGTCGTCGTCTTCAGCGGCGATGATTTGGGCGTTCCATCCCCCGACCGCGTTCAGATGGGACAGTTTCATCATGACGATCCCTCCAAACGCCCGGACCTCTCCCGGTTCCACGCCTCCCCATTCCAGATCGCACAGCCGGTTATAGATTGACATTTCAGGTGCCACTTCCCGCAGTCGTCCCGCCACCGCGCCCGCGCCGGGATGGCTGACCAAGATCTGCGCCGCCAACGACAACCACTGGGGATCAAACACGCAGTCACCATCTACGAACTGAACGAACTGTGCTGTTGGAGCAATCTTCGCCAGGGCTTGCACCCCCGCGTTGCGCCCCCGGGCTGCCGTGAACGGCGCCGTTTTGTCCAGTTCCACCACCGCGACGCCTGCCGCATGGGCCAGGGCCACACTGTCATCGGTGGATCCAGAATCCACGTACACAATACCCGCCACTATACCGCGATCGATAGACTGCAAACAGGCAGGCAACCGCCGCCCTTCGTTGCGCCCGATGACGACGACAGCGATGGGCCGATCCACTTCAGGTTCAGCGCAGGTGGTCATCTACCGCCGCGTGAATGCCGTCCCGAATCAACTTGTCCTGTTCTGCATTGGGCTTCCATCCCAATATGGTTTTGGCGCGTTCCCCTGAAATCGTGGCGCGGGCAGCCCGCCCCACATAATCCTGGTAGCTGGGTCGGCGGCGATCGGGTACCCGTCCCACTGTCTTAACGGCAAATTTTGCCATATCCTCCGCGAAAAATCTCCATGCGGGGGTTGGGGTCTTGCGAATCCGCATGCCCGCGCGTTGTTCGACCTGTTCGATGTATTCGATGGCCGACACCGATGCGTCTCCCACCAGGTTGAAACTGCGACCGGTGATCCCTGCGACGCCCAATGCCAACACCATGGCGTCGGCACAATCGTCCACCAAAACGATAGGCAGTTTGTTGCTGCCGTCCCCCCATAACCGACAAAAAGATGGTTGTGGCCACATGCTGATGCCCCAGTGAAACGGATTTCCGCCCCGTCCCAGTACAATGCCAGGGCGAAAAATCACTAGATCTAAACCGCGCGATTGATGCAGATTCAGCAACAACCGTTCACATTCCACTTTGGCTCGCGCGTACAGATTCACGCGCGTAGTTTCGGCGCCGGGGGCCGTGTCTTCGGTGATGGTTTCATCGGCCCGGCCCCCGTCGTAAATGACGATGGACGATGCATACAGAAGTTGTGCCTTTCGTTCTAGGCACAATTCCCCCAGCCGCCGTGTCGGTTCGATATCCAACCGCTGGTAGTCGTCCCACGTGCGCCCGTAGCCCCGCGCCAGGTGGTACACGTGACTGATGCCATCCATGGCGGCCGCGATGCTGGGCGTGTCCGACAGATCCCCGCGCACGACATCGACGCCCAGGTGTTTTTTTAGGTCATCCTGGCTGCCGGGGTCGCGCGCCAACAGCCGAACCGCGTGGCCTTTTTCGCACAGCCGGGCCACCAGGGCCTTGCCGATGAAACCGGTTCCCCCCAGCACCAGCACGGTCGGGGCCGGGGCCTTCTTTGTCGGCTTCCTGGGGCTAGCAGGACGTTGCGGGGCAGCCCCCGCGGGTTCACCTTCGAAGGTCACCACCTTGGCGACCTGTTCGGCCAATGCCAAACTTTGTGCGGCCAGATCAGGGGACAACCGCGGATCCGGGGTTCGGCCCAGCGTGCGATAGAAGGCCGCCGTCGCGCGTGCGATGCTGGCGGCGTACGGTGCGCCCCCACCCCCCAGTTTTGCCTTGGCCCGGACGGTTTGCAGCAACGTAGCGCCCGCCTGGACCATCAAATCACGCCCGGTACGCAGGGCGGTGGCGAAATGATCGAAATCCAGAAGATCCTGCACGGGCTCTTGGCAGACGTAAGTATTCAGTTCGTAATCGACCGTCGCGCTGCCTGCCCCACCCCGGGCGTGCACCTGGTGTTCCACGTAACCATCGCCAAATCCGAATTGCAGCCTCGCGGTCGTCCGGCCCTTTTGCAATTCGACGTCCCACCGCCGATAGAACACCCGGCCTCCGGGGACCACCACGGGGTCGCTGGCACGCGCCCGCACAGCATCGGGCACGCCCAATAAATCGATGGCGTGGGCAAACGAATGGGGCCCCACTTCGAACAGGACATTGCGGGGATCCGCGAACAACCATCCCCCGAAAGGCCCCCCCCGCACCTGACCCAGGGGCTTGTTCCAGATGACATCTAGGTGGTCAATCCGGCCGATGCGCCCACCTTTGACGTCGCGTGCGAACCGCTCGTACGGTTCGGCGAACAGGAAGTTGTGGCTAACCCCCAAACTGACGCCCTTGCTGGTGGCCAGGGCCGAAAGCGGCCCACAGTCCTCTGCGCGCAACACCAGGGGTTTTTCCACCAGGCAATGTACGGAAGCGGATAACAACGTTTGGGTCACTGCCAGGTGCGCCTGCGGGGGCGTCAGAATGTGCGCCACCTGAGGGTGTTCGCGCGCCAACATATCCGCGACGTCGGTGTACGCGGTGGCGCCTATGCGACTGGCCAGTTGTTCGGCGCGGCTTTGCGATAGGTCGCAGACAGCGACGACCTTGCCGCGTCCTGATCGCACCACCGCCTCGGCGTGAAAATCAGAAATGTAGCCGGCGCCGATGAGGGCCACGCGCAGGGAATTTTGGGAATCTGGTGTTGGTGAGGACAAAGCGGGATGAGTGTGCCCGCAACCCCTGGGTCCTTGCAACTGCATCGGCAAAAGATACGAGATCAGTCCAAATTGATTCCCAGTCCCATGCGCTTGATTTTTAGGTGCAGGGTCTTGAAATCCACTTGCAGCAGGCGGGCCGCCTGGCTTTTGTTGCCCCCCGTGCGCTTCAGGGCTTCGACGATGGCCGTTCGTTCGGCCTCCATCGTGGCGCGCTCCGCGACCTCTTTTAGCGTCGGCGTCGGCAATCCCGCGGTCGCGATGGTCTCCGGTACCGGCGTCCCCCGTCCCAGCACACCCCGAAGCTGATCGCCCCGAATCATGAAATCCTCGGCCAGCAACACGGCCTGCCTGACCAGATTCCTCAGCTCCCGCACGTTGCCGGGCCAGGCGTGCCCTGACAAAAGCAACATCGCTTCGTCATCGAAACCGCGTACGGGGCGGCGCAATTCGACGCTGGCTTCTTCCATAAACTTTCGTGCCAGATAGGCCACGTCTTCGGCGCGTTCGCGTAGGGGCGATACGTGGACCACGAATTCGGCCAGGCGGTAGTACAGATCCTGGCGAAACCGCCCTTCTTTTACCGCATTTTCCAGGGTCACGTTGGTTGCGGCAATGAAACGTGCGTCTAGGGGGCGGGGCGTGGTGGCGCCAACCGGCATCACCTTGCGTTCCTGCAACACGCGCAGAAGTTTGGCCTGAAGTCCCATCGGCATGTTCCCGATCTCGTCCAGGAACAAGGTCCCCCCCTCGGCCATGAACAAAAGCCCTTCCTTGCGGCGATCCGCACCGCTGAAGGCACCTTTTTCGTGTCCAAACAGCTCTGATTCCAGCAGCGTTTCGGGCAGCGCCCCGCAATCTATGGCGACAAATGGCTTGTCCGCGCGCGGCGATTCTTCGTGCAGCGCCCGCGCGACGACTTCTTTGCCCACGCCGGTTTCACCTTGGATCAAAACCGTGAACATTGACGGCGCGACCTGCCGGATCTGCCTGACCAGCTGTTGCGATCGCTGCGCCGACCCCAGCAATTGGGCCAAGGCCCCGGGGCCGGTCGTCCGCCGCCGCAGCGCTTCGATCTCGGCCAGCAGCAGGCTGCGTTCCATCGCGCGGCCCAGGATGACGATCAATTCATCACTGTTGAACGGTTTGGTCAGGAACTGATATGCGCCCATTTGGATCGCTTGAACGGCAGTTCGGACGTCGGCCTGGCCGGTCAGCATGATGACGGGAAGTTCGGGCCAGGTGGCTTTGATCCGTTCGAGGACCCCCAGCCCATTCATGTCGGGCAACCCCAAATCCAGCAGCACGGCATCGGGAAGCTCGGTTTTCAAGGCCGCCAGACCCTCGGCACCACTGTGGGTCAGGGTGACGTCAATCGCCGCCGCTTTGGCCTCTAGCGTCGCTTCGATCATCTGACCAACCATCGGTTCATCGTCGATACACAAAACCCGCCGACGCGTGACCCGCGCTGCCCACGATTTCGATCTGTCCTCGACCGCCGAACGTTCTTCCATCTGTCCTGCCCCTAACCAACCCCCGGGGAAATCCCGGCCCCTCACATCTTATCAGAACCCCTGGCCCCTCGGGAACCGGCTCCTTAGCCCGGGTGTTGGCTCCCTATACGGCAACGGTTCGCGGGTCGTCAGCCCACCTTTCCATAGGGCCTAAGTCCGCGATTTCCCTGAAAGCCTCTGCCCGCCAGGTCAGATGGGCCCTTGGCACGGGGTTCGCAGTGACCAGGTCGTGTCCAAAAGGGGGGTGTCGATGTCCAATCCAACGGTTGTCGTGGTTAGCAAAAGTTTGCTGTTGCGGAAGTTCCTGGAAATCAACTTGGCGCTCGACGGCTGCGTCGTCAAAGGGGCCGCCACCTTACAAGAGGGGGCGGTTTTGGTGGCCAAAGGCTCCCCGTCGGCGGTGATTGTGGATCTGCAGCAGGAATCGGAACTGGCCCTGGCGCTGGTGCGGTCCATCCGTCGCGCCCCCGGTCAAAAGGACGCCATCATCATTGCCACTGGCGAATCGCAGGCCCTGTCATCGGAACGACTGGCCCTATCCGCGGGATGCGACGGCTACGTGGCCGACCCTTATCGCACCCGCCGCATGCGTTCGCTGCTGCGGGCGTACCTACCAGCTGTCAAACCGCGCGCCCGACGTCGCCGCACGAACGTCGGGACGCGCGCGGCCTGAAAACGGCCGCGCTCCGCTCGGGGTCAGGGACATGAAGGCTCCCCGCCCGCATCCCTGGCCCCGGGAAGGAGTCCTTTTCCGTCAACCATTTCGCCACTGACGTTCGGCTACCTCACGCAACGGCAAAAAGGTTGCGCCACGCGCACGGGCCATTCGTAAGGTTTCGTCCAGGGCGCCGTGTTTGTCCGTCAGCGTCCGGCGCAGATCCGGCTGGCGCGCGACAAGGTCGTGGGGGATAGCGTCCCCCACTGCGTCGGCCAGATCGATGCCGTGAAGTTCGAAATTGAAGAACGGTTCGCGCAACGCCGCAGCTACCAGACGCCGTCTGATCCATGGGGGTGCAACCACAATGGATGTTCCGATGACCGGCAGCCGCCCCCAGCGGGTCACCGTCATGGGCAGTTCAATGATGGGTAGGTCGCCCCGCTGATAAGGATTTGCCGCTGCGGGGCGGTAAGGCTGCCGGGGCGCCAGCAGCACCCGCGGACTGCCTAACAGGCTGCCCGATGGGCGCCCGCGCAGCCGCAAGCTGGCCATAACGGCGGCCTTCGCCAGGTAATAGGGCGCGGACGGAAATGCCGACGAATCGTAGCGGTACCCACGTTCAATCAACAGATCGATGACCTCTGACGTGGTTTCGTATCCCGGGGATCGAAATCCAACAGGACTTGTCCCGGCACAGTCCCCGATGGCGGCGTGGGCGCGATCAATCTCGTCGGCAATCCGCACCCGCCCCAGCCTTGTCAAATCATAGGGATGCGTGTGTGTGTGACTTGCCAGTTCGTGACCCGCTGCCGCCAGATCACGCAGAATGGCGCGCCCGTTTAGATCATCCGCCAAATCTTGCCCCACCACGAAGAACGTGGCCCGTACCCCGTGGGCCGCAAACAGGGCACCGAACCGGGGCAAAGCCCGCTGTAAAATGGCGCATTTCACGTCAGCGGGGGGCACCCCTGGCAGCGCGTGGATGCGGTAGTAACAGGCTAGGGCATCCAGATCGACGGAAACAGAAACCACAGGGCCAATCAACACGGCGTCAAATGGTAGCATGACCCTCCATGGCTGTTCGTCCTCCTGCCCCGGTGCTGTACACGGTTTCCCTGACCGATCCTGTCGCCCACGAAATTTCCGTCACCATGAAGGTGCCCGCGGTTCCTGACAGGGACGACCTGGATCTGGTGATGCCGGCCTGGGCACCTGGGTCTTATATGATTCGTGATTTTTCGCGCAACGTGTTCGACGTGGTTGCCCACGATGACAGGGGAAACGCCCTGCACGTTTACAGAATCGATAAACTGCGCTGGCGTGTGGTCACAGCCGGGGGTGCGTTCGTGCTGCGTTACCGCGTGTTCGCGTTTGAAGAAACCGTGCGCACGTCCTTCTTTGATGATCGACACGCGTACTGGAATGGCACCAGCGTTTTCCTGTTTGCCGATGGCCTGCAATCGCATCCGTGTCAGGTCACGGTCGCGGCGCTCGCCGGCTGGCGTGTGACGACCGCCTTGCCGCAAAAATCGGCGGCATTCCGGGCCGCAAACTACGATTGCCTGGTGGACGCCCCCTTCGAAGTGGGGACGCATGATGTGCTTCGTTTTCGTGTTGACGGCACGCCCTTTGAACTGGCCCTGTTTGGCAATACAAACGCCGACGTGTCCCGCCTGGTGGAGATTCTAAAACGCATTGTGCGCGCCACGGGGCAGATGTTTGGCGGATTTCCGTTTGACCGTTATGTCTTTATTGTGCACGCCCTACCCACGCGTGGGGGCGGGCTGGAACACAGCGCATCCACCACCTTGGACATCGCGGGAATGGCCTTCGAGGATGAAAAATCGTACCAGCGATTTGCGGAACTGGCGGCCCACGAGTTTTTCCACACCTGGAACGTCAAACGTTTGCGCGACCGTTGCCTAGGACCGTTTGACTATACCCGGGAGGCCTTCACTCGGCTTTTGTGGTTCCACGAGGGGTTCACCGAACTGATGGAAGGAATCATTCTGCTTCGGGCCAATCTGGTGACAGCGGCGACGTATCTGGATGATTTGGCCGAGGAATGGCCGCGTTATGCCAACCGCCCCGGCCGCAACGTCACGCCGCTGGACGAACTGTCCTTAGAGGCCTGGATCAAACAATATAGGCCGGCCGAAAATTTCACGAACCGCGCCGTCAGTTATTACGAAAAGGGCAAATGGGCCGCCATCGTCCTGGAAATGGAACTGCGAAAGCTGACCCGTGGCCGCCGGGGCGTGACCGATGTGTTTCGCACGCTGTGGAAGCGGTTTGGGGCGCGTGACGTCGGCTTCGATACCGCCGATGTTGAGGCCGCCGTCGATGCGATCGCGGGGCGGTCGATGGCGCCGTATTTTCGCCGGTTCATTCGCGGCGTTGATGAACTGCCCATTCCGCGGTTGCTTTCACAAATCGGCATCAATGTCCGAATCAAACGGCCTGGCGACGGCGACCCCGACAAGGTCAGGGCGCGCCGCCAGCGCGGGTTCACGGGCCTGGTGTTTGCCGCCAATGGTCCCGGTGACACCCGCGCCGTCGTTCGCACGGTCGTCCCCGATTCACCAGCTTGGAAATCGGGAATGACTTACGGGGATGAATTGGTGGCGGTGGACGGCGGCCGGGTGAACGCGGCCACGGTTTTGCGCCGAATGCAGGACTGGGCTCCGGGCACGAAGGTCGATCTTTCGTTCTTCAGGCGCGACCGGCTTCGCGCAGCGACCGTCACCGTAGCCAAAAATCCCGAGACAACTGTTAATTTCACTTTGCAGGCGACACCTTCGGCTGCCACCCGGGCGGTCAGGCGCGGCTGGTTGGGGGTATGACCTGTGTGTGCCGGTGTGTGGTGACTTAGGCGCATGCCCACGAAGTCTCACAAAAATGCGGGGATTCGCTCACAAATCCCATTCGTGACCTAACCTGTCCGTGTATCATGGCGGACGGGCGGTACGGGCCCGGGTTCGCGTCGAGGTCGGGGCGCCCACATACCCATGTCTGAAAAGATTCTGACCAGAAACAAACGCGGCGAACGCACGCGCCGTGCAAGCCCCCCACAGGGCTTTGGCTCCCCGTTGTCGCCGGACCCGATCGATTCGGTGCTGCGTTCGCCGTTGTCTGACAACGAAGAAACTTTTCGCGCCTTGGTGGAACTGCTGCCTCAGGCCGTGTTTCGTCGGGACGCCGATGGAAAACTGTTGTTCGTGAACGCGGCGTTCTGTCGGTTGTTCGAACAAGAGCCCGTCGAGATCCTAGGCCGGGATGATGCTTCGATGTTTCCCGTGGCGCTGGCCGATAGGATGGCGGTCGATGATCGCGAGGTTTTGCGCAGTGGCGAAACCTCTGAGGTCGACTACGACCTGGCTGACCGTGAAGGCGCCCTGCTGCGGGTCTTACGCATCCCCAATAGATCTGCGGATGACGAAGGATCGGTCAGCGGATTTTTTGGGGTGGCCTGGCGTCTGTCGGAAAATGAACGCGAACGGGAAGCCCTGGAACGCGAGATTTTTCTGTTCAAAACCCTAATGGACACGATCCCTGACAGCGTCTATTTCAAAGATCGCGAAAGCCGGTTTCGCTGGGTCAATCGATACACCTTGGAAAAATTCGGAACCCAGGATGTACGCGACGTGGTGGGGAAGACAGATTTTGACGTCTTTACGGCGGACCATGCCAGCCAGGCCTTCCGCGACGAACAGGAAATCGTTCGATCGGGGCGGGCCCTGGTCAATGTTGAAGAACGCGAAACCCATCCCGATGGGCTGGCCCACTGGGTGTCGACAACGAAAATGCCCCTGCGTGATCCCTATGGACGCATTGTCGGCACTTTCGGGGTATCCCGCGACATTACAGAACGCAAACGCGCCGAAGAACAACTGGCCCAACAGGCGTTCTATGATCCCCTGACCCAATTGCCCAACCGGGCCTTGTTTATGGACCGTTTGGATCACCTGATCCGGCGGGCGCGGCGGCGGGGTGGTAAACGATTTTTGTTTGCCGTCGTGTTCTTGGATCTGGATAGGTTCAAGGGGGTCAACGACAGCATGGGGCACCAGGCGGGGGACAACCTGCTGACACAGATTGCGCGCAGGCTGGAAACCTGTATCCGGCCAGGCGATACGTTGGCCCGGTTGGGGGGCGATGAATTCACCATCTTGCTGGAAGACATTCGCAGCGAGGCCGACGCGATTCGGGTGGCTGAACGGATTCATAGGGGCCTCGCGACGCCATTTAATCTGAACGGCACTGACATATTTTCGGGGGCCAGCGTCGGCATTGCCCTGTCCAGCACCGGGTATGATCAACCCGAAGACATGTTGCGGGATGCGGACATCGCGATGTACCGCGCGAAATCCGGCGGCCGTTCCCGTCACGAGGTCTTCGATTCCGAGATGCACAAACGGGCGGTCGCCCTGATGCAACTGGAAACCGATCTGCGCCGGGCCATCGAACGCAATGAATTTCGCGTCTACTATCAACCCATCGTCGACCTGAATACCGGCAGCTTGCAAGGGTTTGAAGCCCTGGTCCGCTGGGAACATCCCCAACGGGGGTTGGTGATGCCCGATGTGTTTATCCCCCTTGCCGAAGAAACGGGGCTGATTGGGCCCATTGGCCTGTGGGTGCTGCGGGAATCATGTCGTCAGATGCGTGATTGGCACAAAAGATTCCCATCGAAACCGCGCTTGCGCATCAGCGTGAACCTGTCGACGCGGCAACTGGGCCAGGCCGATCTAGTCGATCAGGTGCAGACGATTCTGCGGCAGACCGATCTTGAAGCCAAATACCTGATTTTAGAACTGACCGAAAGTGCGTTGATGCAGAATTTGAAGGTTGGCGCCGACGTCATCCGCCAGCTTCACGATCTGGACGTCCGCCTGAATATCGACGATTTTGGGACCGGGTATTCGTCGCTGT
>JAYUUT010000196.1:0-11933 GCA_043754455.1 Myxococcales bacterium | reverse complement strand
CGGGCGGCGGCGGCGGTAAGTTTTGGCACAGCAGTTTCGTCCGGACAAAGAGACCACGAAAGATGGGGTTGCTTCCAGCAGGCGGAGCGTGCGCGGTCAAAAATCCCGCGGAGGTCATGAATCCAGAGCGCACCGCCGGATCAAGCGTGACGGGTTCGAAGGCAGCAGATTTAGGCGGGGCGAGCCCGTAAACCTTGGCTAATGAAGCATTGGAGAACGTTTGCGCCGTGGTTAGCAACGATCTGAGGGATCCATTTTGCGTCCAGACAGTCTGGTCAAATGACTGCCCCAGTTCGTCGAGCATGAATTTTGCGAGCACAGGCGTGAACAGCACATCCTGCCGTGTCAGCCCCACCGTCAAAGCGTCGACCTCGAGCCATTGAAAGAAAAAATCACGGAGCGCGGACTTGGCCCGAGGATCCCCAAGTAAGCGACGAGTCGCAGCCTCCGCGCCGGCCCGCGTGTCCAGTTTTCCCAGTCGGGCCGCTTCGAGGAGCATGAGGTCAGGCGCTGAACGCCACAACGAATACGAGAGGGCGGTCGCGAGTTCATAGCGGGAAAGCGTTGTCGACGTTTTGCCGGCCGCCGCGGGATCGCCATATTCGCGTCGGAACAGGAAATTTGGTGATTGCAGCATCGCCTCGACAACCACGCCCGCGGCGGCCGAGAACGCTTCGGTTTTACGAGCGTCCACGAATACAGCCATCAGCGCGGCACGCTCTTCATTTACGAGGGGCCGACGGTAGGAGCGTAGACCATAGGTGTCGATGAAATCGGCGGCGCAGCTCGCTTCGCGTTCAGGAGCGATTTGACCACTGCAAGTGAGCAGCATCGGTAGTCGCGCAGCCACGAGCGTGCCCACACGTTCGGCCACGGTCTGCATCGTTTCGGCGACCTGGAGGTTGACATCGAGCGTTTCGAATTGGTTGTCGAATGAATGCCGACCCTTGCTTTCGGGAAGGGCCTCGTCAAGCACGGCGCCTCCGAGAAAAATGTCTGAAATCGAGTTCCCGATCTCTTTCGCACTCAACCGACGAATGCGTGCCGGTGCAAAAGGGATGGCCGAGCCGGGAAGTTGCCCCGCAGGACCAACTGCGGAGCCCCCGGGGTCACTACCACCTAGCGTCCCTGTCGATCCAGGCGACGTGGTGTTTTCCAAACTCGGGTGGCGGGACCCGGGGGGAGCGCCCGGCCGGGTTGTCTCGTCGCCACCCATCGTCCCGGTGCAGCCGAACGCCGTCAGGGCACCGGTCAGCAGGGCGGCCCGGATCGCTCGAGAGATAACGTACGGCATCATGGAATCCTTCCGCAGGCGCGCACAGCGCCCGGCACGGTGGTCTGAGAGGCAGATCCGTCTGTGGGTGGCTGCAATCGATTTCAGCGTCACTGTACCTAAGGATGCGTTCGCGCCGAGAACGGCTCACTTCACCAGAACTGGGTGTCTTCGCACCCGCCCCCACAGCCTCACGGCTTTGAGGGCCACAAATCCGGATGGGCCCGGGCAGGCGACACGTGAAAGACGCGTCGGAACATTGTGCAGGCCAGGTGCAATAGGGCCCATCGTCTTCGTCACATTCGGCGCCGTCCGCCGCGAAATGCGCCCCGGCCGCATCGAATAGCCATTTTTTGCTAGGGTCAGTTCTCCTCAACCACCGCAGTCTTCTTGAGGTTGCACTCCAGGCTCACGATCACATCCACGTCGTCCGAAATGCTGCCAAACCCCGTCCAACCGAAGTCGCTGCGCTTGAAGCGAAAGGTGGCCTCGAGACCGACCTTGCGGCCTCCCTTGTCATCGGAGCTGGACCCAATCCTGGTGGCGCGGAACTCCAGATCCCGGGCAACCCCTCGAAACGAGAGCGTGCCACTTACCAGGAAGGTGTCGGTGCCGGTAGCCTTTACTCGTTTTGATCGAAATGAGATCAAGGGATATTTCTCCGCTGCCAGCGATCCTTGCCCTTTTATGTGGCGGTCCCGATCGGCGCTTGCCGAATCGACGCTGTCGGTCTTCACGTCGATAGTGATGCTTGCCTTATCCGAAGCATTGTCATCGAGAAAGACAAGCCCCCGCACGTCGTTGAAACGTCCGTAAAAATGTCCGACGCCAGCATGTTTCACTTTGAACAGCACGGTGGAGTGCGAGCTGTCCACCTCGAAAGTGGCGGCGCGAGCCTGCGGCAGGGACAGAACGAACCCAGCAACCAGGGTTACAGAGATCACAAAACGATTAAATCCAGTGAAGGGATGACTCAATATGAGTCGAAGGTGGCGCCGGCCTGCACAGGCGGCTCAAGGTGGAGGGACGCAAATGTAAAATCTACGTGCGATCGGCGCACGCGTCTTCCTTGTCACGGGTGCTGCCTGCATCGCAGGAAAACAGCATGCCCAGTTTGGCCACCGCAACCGGGGCTAGGGTTTCGGCCGCCTGCTGGTAGGCGCGGATTAGTCGAACGTCCATCTTAGGCGCCGTCGAATATCCCGACGCTCCTTCGCTGTCGGGGGGCAACGCACGCCCGGGTTGACTTGGGTCCGCAAGAAGATCGCGGATCGTGTTGCTGTATTCATCGTTGGTCAATCGGGCGATCGGCATCGGACCGGCAGTATTCGCATTGCCCATCGTTACCGGGGGCATTCCCATCGACGCACCACCCAGGGCCGGGTTTGAAGCACCAGGGGCGGTCCCAGAACCGCCGGGAGTGTTCAATTCGGGTTTCGTGGGACCCCCCGGTTTCGCGAGGGCCGCGGAATCGTCGGCCTTGCCGCTTTCGCTCCCCCTCCGCGCCTATAAGCCCACCGAGGTTTCGCGAGGGCCGCGGAATCGTCGGCCTTGCCGCTGGGCCCCGCAGCGTCCGCGCCTATCGAGCCCGAACAGGCGATCTGAAAAAATAGACCGAACCAAATTTTGACACGCATGCCTTATAATGGCGTCCCGATCGGCAGGAACGGCTCAGGCAATTGGGTAACCGGCTGCCACGGTCCCCTGACTTCTTCCTAGGCTTTGATGCTGAGCATCACGCTCCTCGTGGATGGGTTACGTTGAAGCTGGCTTGCAGCAACATCGACAGCTCGTGTGCATCCACCTCGACCGCCTTAACTTGCGCCCCAAGCTTTGAGCCGAAGGCAAAAACCCGACGCTCAAGACGTGGGCCGTGTTGGTCAATTATGTTCGCTTCAAGTCGCCGGCAGCCGTTTGCTGCGACATCCACCATGGTGAAGCACGTCACAGCCGAGGCTGGGGCCGGTGGAGTGGTTACTCGGAAGATGACATTCATCCGAGGAACTCACCATCATAGGCGGTGGGGAGCCCACCATGAGGTTCAGCGTCTGACCGTCAAGAAACCTGAATCGCCGAACAGGTTGAAGCGAAGGATTTTTTCTAACCGGGGATACACGTCGAGACGGCGGGTGCAGCCCCGGGTGTGCAGGACCTGCCATTCCAACGAGACGAGGACGCGGATTTTACATGAAGCTTACTCCACCTTGAGCCGCCCGCGGAAGCTAGCACCACTGCCAAACGTACATCAAGCGTCCCTTGACTGGATTGTCTGCCTGGACGAAACACAAACTGCAAAAAGGGTTCCATCAATGAAAAGGTTGGCTCCACTGCGAATCAACTTACCAGCCTTTCTCCTGTGTCTTTTTGCCATCACGCTGGGTGCGTGCGCGGGGGCGGTCGGGGAGGGTGATGATACGGGGCCAGCGGGTTCGTTGCCCGGCCCCAATTCAATGCGTCCGGGCACGGCGGCTGCAGGGACCGGGGGCGCTCCCGCAGGGATTAACAAATCGCCGGGTGTAGGCGGTGTCCCGCAAAATGCAATCTGAAAGAAGACTGCGCCATTCCTTGGCCGGCGTCGTCTTCGTCGTTTGCGGCGCGGGATACCCACTCCCGGGGTTGTCCCCCGCGACGACCGATGCCATCGTTGTCGGCAGCGGCATCGCGGGCCTGTCGGCTGCGTACGAATTGGGCAAGGGCGGCGCTGCCGTCACGGTCGTCGACATGGCGTCTGTGTTCGGCGGGCATGCGGTCATGGCGACGGGGGATCTGTGCCTGGTGGGCACGCCATTTCAACAATCGCGTGGCGTAAAGGACTCAGCTGACCTTGCCTACAAGGATTTTATGACCTGGGGCGAGGATCCGAACCCCCAGTGGGTTCGGAACTACGTCGATCACTCGCGCGACCAGATATATGACTGGCTCATTTCGATGGGCGTGACCTTCGATACACTGGTCCTGCCACCGGGTAACTCGGTGCCGCGAACGCACCGTGCCCAAGGTCGCGGCATCGGCCTGGTGAGCCCCATCTTCAAGGAGGCGGCCAAGCGCCCCAACGTTTCGTTCCGCTGGAACACGCGCCTTGACCGGCTGGTCATCGAGAACGGACGTGTCGTTGGGGTCGCGATGACGAACCTGCGGACGAAGGCAGCCAGCGAACTTCGCGCGCGGGTCATCGTCTTAGCGACGGGGGGATTCCAGAGCAACCTCGAAAAGGTACGCGCCTCGTGGCCGTCCCCTGCGTCTTTTCCGGATCGCATCCTCGTCGGTGCGGGGGTCAACGCGCTTGGTTCGGGGCACGATGTCGCGCAGGCTGCGGGAGCGGCGCTTACCCGGCTAGACCATCAGTGGAACTATATTACGGGCCTACCCGACCCGCGCTTCCCCGGAACGGCGCGGGGCCTGAATGCCTACAATGTTGACTCGATTTGGGTTAATTCCGACGGCAAACGTTTCCTAGCCGAAAGGACCAGTCCAAAATTTGGCTTCCCGGTTCTGCTCGCGCAGAAGGGCACGACGTACTGGTCGGTCTTCGACGAAGAAACCAAGCCCGGGTTCTGGGTGGCCGGGTCCGACTGGGCCAAGTTCGACGCGATTCAGAGACTGATTTTTTCTAACCCCGCCCTTATGAAGTCGGCGGCGACGATCGAAGAGTTGGCCGTCAAGTCCGGTCTGCCGCAGGCGGCGCTGCGTGCGACCGTGGACCGGTTCAACGACATGGTCGACAAGGGCGTCGACAAGGAATTCGGACGGTTCGGCCCCGGCAAGGACTACAAACCAAAGAAGATCGCGCGGCCTCCGTTCTACGCCGCGCAGTTTTTCCCTCTGACCCGCAAAAGCGCAGGCGGCGTCGCGATAGACGGTGCGGGCCGCGTGCTTGACCTAAAGGCTGAGGTGATCCCGGGGCTCTACGCCGCAGGCGAAATGACGGGCGTCGCAGGAATAAATGGCAAATACGCGCTCGAAGGGACGTTCCTTGGGCCGTCGATGCTCACGGGGCGCGTCGCAGGCCGATCCGCTCTGGTCGAAGTTGGTATCAAGGCGGCACCCGCCGTCGTGGCTGAGGTACCGCCGCCTGTCCCGACTGGGAAGCCATCGACGGGATGTCTGAGCTGCCACCAGATGTCGGCGCTTGTCTCACAGAGGCGAGAGGGTTACTGGCACTTCGAAAAAGTTCATTCGGTCGTGCTGGCGCGCAATTACAACTGCGCGCAGTGCCACGCGGAGCTGGGAACATTTTACGACGTGCGGCGACACCACATAGACCGGCTGGCACAGCCCCGGGTGTGCGCGATCTGCCATTCGGGCGAAGATCGCTGAAGCAGATTTTACATTGAGGGGGCCTCGACCTTGAGCCGCCTGGGGAAGCCCGGACCACCTCCCCTGCATACATGAGGCTTCCATCCATCAAAATGTTGGCTCCCCCGCGAATCGGCCTAAAGGCCTTCCCCCTGTGCCTTCTGGCCGTCACGCTTGGTGCGTGCGCGGGGGCGGTCGGGGAGGGTGATGGCACGGGGCCAGCGGCTTCGATGCCCGGCAACAGTTCAGGGCGTCCGGGAACGGGGGGCCCGGGGGCCGGGGGCGCGCCCAACGCTGGGACGCCCGGGGTAGACAAGTTACCCCCAGGGGTTAACAAACCACCGGGTGTAGGCGGGGTCCCACCTGTCGAGTCAGCGGGTACGCTTTCGTTCCGGCGTTTGACGAACGACGAGTTCAACTACACGGTTCGTGATTTGTTGGGCGACACCACAAAACCCGGCGCCGCGTTTGATCGCGACGCCGAGGGCGGATCAGGATTTGAAGATCCGGGGCTCGTGGCCCTGTCGGATGTGAAGGCCTTTGATGTTGCGTCTGACGACATCGCCCGGCGCGCGATTGTCAAACTGCCCACCCTGTTAAATTGCGACACGGTCAAGACCGGCGAAGAGCCTTGTGCGCGAGAATTTGTTCGAAAGTTTGGCCAACGCGCCTACAGGCGGCCTCTGTCCGATGAAGAAGCCAAACGCCTTGACGGGCTTTACGACACGGGACGTGGCGCGCTGAAATACGGTTTCAACGAAGCGATTCGCATGGTGTTAACGGCGATGCTGCAATCGCCGAATTTTCTGTATCACTGGGAACTGGGCGCGCCGTCGACGAAGGCTGCGGATGGCCTGGCGCCCCTCGATTCCTGGGCCGTGGCGTCCCGGCTGTCCTATTTTCTGTGGCAGTCGATGCCCGATGGGGATCTGTTCAATGCGGCCTTGGCCAACCGCCTGTCTACGCCTAAAGACATTGAAGATCAGGCGCGCCGTTTGATTAAAGATCCACGTGCCCGGACCAGCGTGGAATCATTTTATGTCCAGTGGCTGGGCCTTCAGGGTCTGCCCGCCGTCCAAAGAGACGTCAAGATCTACAAAGAATGGAGCGCAACTGCTGGCGAGGCGATGCTGGGCGAGGCCAAGGCGTTTGCGGCACACGCCATGTTGACTGATGGGAAACTGTCCACGCTGTATCAAGCGCCCGTTACGTTCGCGAATGCGGCCCTTGCGAAACTGTACGGCCTTAGTGACGTCGTGGGAAGCGATTTGAAGATGGTCACCCTGCCTGCCAAGGAACGGCGTGGGTTCTTGACCCAGCTTGGGTTCCTGACCGCGTACCCCGCAGGCGCGGCGACGCACCCACCGGTCCTGCGTGGCAAACGGATCTACAACCGCGTTCTGTGCGGCGCGGTTGCGCCTCCGGGTATGGTGCCTGCACTGGAAACGCCGCCGCCCGGACTCCCCCTGCGCAAACATTTTGAAGCCCACGCGTCCAATCCCGCCTGCGCGGCCTGCCACAAATTGCTGGATCCGATCGGGTTTGCGTTTGAAGCCTACGATTCATCGGGGAAGTTTCGGACATCTGATTCACAAGGTACACCCGTGGATCCCGCTGGCACCTTGCCCTTGCCTCTGTCGGGCGGCAGCGTCGCATTCACTTCGGCGCTTGACCTTGTAGACAAACTGGCCGCCAGCCCTGATGCCCTGGAATGCCTGGCGTCCGAATGGTTTCGGTTTGCGGTTCAGCGTGCCGACATGCCAGAAGATGCCGGATCCAAAGCGTCCTTCACCAATGTATTTCGAACCAGTGGCGGGGATTTCCGCGAACTGATGGTGGCCGTTGTTCGGTCCAAATCCTTTACGCATCGTAAACCCCTGCCCGGAGAGGACACGCCATGAATCCGTTTTCGAGAAGGACTCTTCTAGGGGGTTTGGGCGCGGGCTTCGTCCCCTTGTTTTCCAGCAGCTCGGCCAAGGGAGCTCCCGCATTTCCCAAACGGGTGATCGTGATTCAGTGGACCAACGGGGTCATAGCCAACTCGTTCTTCCCCACGGGTGGCGAAACTGATTTCGTCCTTCCTGATGTCACGTCCCCGCTTGAACCGTTCCGCAAGGACATCATCATTCCCCAGGGATTGGGCCTGAAGGTTCAACAGGACGACAAGGGCGGGGCGGCCGGCAACCCGTTCAGTGGATATGGCGGGCATGCCTCACTTCCCTATTTGCTAACGGGGGCGCCGTCGGCGGTGGGGACGGCCGACGGCGGACCCTATCCGGTCGGCAATGCATTGTCCGTGGATCAACACATCGCCAACGCGATTGGGGACAAGACCCCTATCAAGTCCTTAGAACTTGGCGGCGTTTCGCTGGACGGGAAAGACGGCATGCGATCGATGTCGTTCCGCGGTCCTGCTATCGGCAGCCCGGCACGCCCGCAGGACAACCGCCCCGAAGTCAACCCAGCCAAAGTCTTCGCCCGCATCATGGGCGTGGGCGGCAAGGCGCCTGTCGACGACGCGGCATTGATGCGGCTACGCCTCGAAAGGAAAAGCATTCTGGACGCCGTGCTGGGTGATCTTTCGACCATGAGGCGCCGTCTTCCATCTGTAGATAAGGCGAAACTGGACGGTCATGCCGCCTTCATTCGTCAGCTAGAAGGGGAACTGAACCAAGCCAAGGTCGCGTCCTGCGCCACCCTGGGTGCGGCCCCTGTGGGCTTCCTCGGAAACGCTGCGGATGGAAAGAGATTTGACAAGGTCATAAAAGCGCAGATGGACCTCATCATCACGTCGCTTCGTTGTGACATCACCCGTGTGGCGACCCTGATGATGTATGGGCCACACAACAACCTGGTGTCCTTTCCGTTCTTAGGATCTGAATTTGAAGGCCCTGCGCAGCACAAAGACACCGGCAGCGCACCGGGGGATTTCATCAGCCATCACGAAATTGCGCACAATTCAGGCCAGAATGACGCCGATCCCGACCGCAAACGAAAAAATCGTTCCGATAAATGGCATATGGAAATGTTGGCGTACCTGGTGGCGGAAATGAAAAAAATACCCGAAGGCCCTGGCGCCAACGACACGATGTTGGACAACACGGTCATCCTGATGGCCAACAACATGGGCAACGGTGGTGCCCACAGTGTGACCAGCCTGCCTTGGGTACTTGCGGGCCGTTGCGGCGGATATTTCAAGACCGGTCGATTCCTAAAGGCGGGCAGCGGAAGTACGCCTCACAATGGGGTTCTCGTGGCGCTGTGCAACGCTATGGACGTACCCCCTCCCATGATGGGTGGGGCCCCCTATTTTGGAGATCCCCGCTACGGAGGCGAGCTCGGGGGGCTCAAGGCGTAGGCGACAAAATTGTCATTGTCCCGAATCGTCATGGCAGCGTGCCTGCCATTTCTAGGTTTGTGTGCACGGACCGCATGGGCCGACGAACGTCTGATACACGCCTCCCAGGTTCAGCCGCTGCTGGACAAATATTGCGTGTCCTGCCACGGATCCGAAAAAAAGAAGGCCGACCTTGATTTAGGGCGTTTTCGGGGTGCTGATGAACGATCGTTACTGGCAGCCGCGGGTGTTTGGCAGGACGTTGCTGAACGTGTCGAATCGCACGACATGCCTCCGGACAACAAACCACAACCGACACCGGCCGAGGTCGAGACCCTGGCAGAATGGGCTGAACAGATCCAGGCGCGGGCGGCCGCCCAGGGGAAACGCGATCCGGGACGTGTGACGTTGCGGCGGTTGAACCGTCCCGAATTCAACAACACGATTCGGGACCTTCTGGGGTTGGATGGTCATCCCGCACAGGATTTTCCTACCGACGATGTGGGGTATGGGTTTGACAACATCGGGGACGTATTGACGATGCCCCCTGTGTTGGTGGAACGGTATTTGAACGCATCCGAACGCATTGCCGAACGGGCGATCATCTCCCAGCTTCCCCCCCGCCGCCGGCAACGGATCATTCAAGTGGAAAAATTGGTTCCAACCCCATCAGGCAGCACAGTTCGCGGCGTAACGCTGAACATGTTCGACGCGGGGGTCGTCCGCGCTCAAGTCATGTTTCCAGCCCCTGCGGATTATGTGTTTTCTATAAGGGGTTGGGGCCGCTCGGTCCAAGGGGTGCCCCCCCAACTGGTACTTCGTGTTGATGGGCACGACGTCAAAACCTTCGACGTGCCCAACAGCAGCACACACGGTCTGGCTACGAAGGTCCCGATGGAAACGGGTCCCCACGTGATCGAGTTGGCGTTTGCGAATCCGAGCAGCCCCGATATTTCTGCAAAACATCAGTCCAGAAGAAGGCAGATCACGCTCGACGCCCTTCACATCGACGGGCCGATCATTGGCAAGGAATGGGCCTTGCCTGCTTCCCACACGCGCATCATCCTCCGCCCATCATCCAAGGGCAGGTACCGTCAGGACGCGCGTGAATTCCTTGGTGCCTTGGCGAATCGTGCGTTTCGTCGTCCGGCCACAGAAATTGAGGTGGAAAATCTGGCAGGTTTTGTTGATCGCACCATCGCAACAGGTGGAAGTTTCGAACGGGGCATGCAGATGGCCTTGCGGGCGGTGCTGTTGGCGCCATCGTTTCTGTATCGGCCTGAACTTGACGCTGATGGTCCCACGGCAGCCCCCGCTGACATTCGCCCGTTAAACCAATGGGAACTGGCGTCGCGGCTGTCGTATTTCCTGTGGTCCAGCATGCCCGACGAAGCGTTGTTCACGCAGGCACGGATCGGGGCGCTGCAAGATCCCGCAGTGCTGGCGTCTGAGGTGAAACGGATGTTGGCGGATCCAAAGGCCGAGGCGTTGACAGACAATTTTGCGGGTCAGTGGCTGCAAATCCGCGGCATCACGAACCATCGTCCAAGCCGAAAACAGTTTCCCGAATTCGATGGCGACCTTGGCGCCGACATGTTGCGGGAAACCGAATTGTTTTTCAGCGAGGTGGTGCGACAGGACTTGAACGTGTTGTCCTTTCTGGACGGCGAATTCACGTTCGTTAACGAACGACTCGCAAAACATTACGGCATTGCCGATGTCATGGGCACGGAGTTTCGGAGGGTTTCCCTGGCCGGGACGGGGCGCGGTGGCGTGCTGACCCAGGGCAGTGTGCTGACTGTGACGTCGAATCCCAACCGGACGTCACCCGTGAAACGAGGTCGCTGGGTCCTAGAACAACTGCTGGGGACGCCGCCGCCGCCGCCACCGCCCGGGATCCCAGAGCTAAAGGAAAAGGGCAGGACCGGGACGGTCGGGACGGTCCGGGCTCGCATGGAGCAGCATCGAACGGATCCCAATTGTGCTGTTTGCCACAAGAAGATGGACCCCCTAGGACTGGGCCTGGAAAACTTCAATGCAGTGGGGGCCTGGCGCGAAAAGGACGAAAATCAGCCCATCGATTCGTCAGGGACACTGCCAGGTGGTCGAACCTTTGTGGGCCCAACCGAGCTGCGGAAGGTCCTGATCGAGCGGGAGGCGCAGTTCCGCAAGACACTGGCGACAAAACTGCTGACGTATGCGCTGGGCCGGGGTCTGGAAACGTTTGATCGACCGGTCGTAGACAAAATCATCGCCCAAATGGGCACCCAGAAAAATACGTTTTCAAGCTTGGTCGTTGCCATTGCCAACAGCGACCCGTTCTTGAACCGACGATCCCAGGAGACATTGCCATGATTCTTGTCAATCGACACCGCCTGTCACGACGTTCGATGCTGCGCGGCGCCGGCGCTGGGGTGGCACTGCCCTTGCTGGATGCCATGGTGCCGACGGTGAACGCCGCAAAACACATCGGCAAGATGCCCGTACGCATGGCCTTTGTGTACGTCCCCAACGGCGTGCATATGCAGGAATGGACCCCCGTGGGGGTGGGACGGGACTTTGACTTTCGTCGCACGCTGGATCCCCTGCGCCCCCTACGCGAGGATCTGCTGGTGCTTACGGGCTTGTCACAAGACAATGCCGATGCGCTGAAAGACGGACCCGGAGATCACGCGCGGGCCTTGGCGGCATTTCTAACGGGGGCGCATCCAAAGAAAACCCACGGGGCTGGTATTCACGCAGGTATTTCGGTCGATCAGCTTGCGGCCCAGAAGGTTGGGCACCTAACCCGACTTCCGTCCTTGGAGATCGGCATCGAAATGGGCGCGCAGTCGGGCAATTGTGATTCCGGGTATAGCTGTGCGTATTCGTCTAGCCTGTCGTGGAGAACGCCGACCATGCCCACGGGGAAGGAAACCAACCCCGCCGTTGTATTCGACAGGCTGTTTGGCGATTTAGGGGGCGCCGTAGCCGATCGTCGTCGGCAGTCCCTATTAGATTACGTACGGGGGGATCTGTCCGCATTGC
>JAYUUT010000195.1:0-2845 GCA_043754455.1 Myxococcales bacterium | reverse complement strand
TTTCCGCCGCAGGCGACAGATCAAATCCCGCCTCGCCAAACAGTTCCATTGCTTCATCGCGAATCCGCCCCCGGGGAATCGCCAGGGTCAGGATCCCCTGTTTGTGCATCAGCGCCGTCGTGCCGATGCCAGCGGCCAATTGCGCGTCAGGAACGGATCCGGGGGCGGCCCCGGCATTTTTTGTGGGTTTTTTCGCCATAAATTACAGACTGCCGCGCACGCGACGAATATCGGCGCCCAGGGCGCGCAGTTTTTTGTCCAACCGTTCGTAGCCGCGATCTAGGTGGTACACGCGCAAAATTTCTGTAGATCCCTCGGCAGCAAGGCCCGCAAGGACAAGACACGCGGAGGCTCGCAAATCCGTCGCCATGACCTTGGCACCCTTCAGTTTTGCAGGCCCGCGCACAATCGCTGTGCGGCCTTCGACCACGATGTCTGCGCCCATGCGCACCAGTTCGGGAACGTGCATAAACCGGTTCTCGAAAATCGTTTCGGTCAGGACCGATTGCCCATCCACAATGGTCATCAGCACCATGAACTGCGCCTGCATGTCCGTGGGAAACCCGGGATGGGGGCGGGTCACCACGTCCGCCGGGCCAAGCGCCCCCCGGCCCCGGACCCTGACCCCTTCGGCCTCGACCGTAATTTCAACCCCGGCGGCGCGAAGTTTCGCAATCAGGGCCTCCAAATGTTCAGGTTGGCAGTCTTTGACCAACACGTTTCCCCGCGTGATGGCGGCGGCAATCATCAACGTCCCGGCCTCGATGCGGTCGGGAATGATGGCGTGGTCGATGGGGTGCATATCTTCGACGCCTTCGATGCTTATCGAATTGGTCCCCGCCCCCGAAATGCGGGCCCCCATCTTGTTCAACACCTGCGCCAGTTCTTCGACTTCGGGCTCGCAGGCCGCGTTTTCCAGGGTCGTGCGCCCTTTGGCCAGGGCCGCCGCCATCATCAAATTCTCGGTGCCCGTCACTGTGATCATGTCCATGACAATGGTCGTCCCACGCAGCCTTTTGGCCCGCGCGTGCACCGTCCCATGTTCCAGGGTGATCTTGGCCCCCATCGCCTCCAGACCCTTCAAATGCTGATCGATCGGACGCGCCCCTATCGCACACCCACCCGGCAACGACACCCTCGCCTCGCCATACCGCCCGACCAAAGGCCCCAAGACCAAGGCCGACGCGCGCATGGTTTTCACCAGTTCGTACGGGGCTTCGAAATTGTTGACGGCCTTGGTGTCGACGTTCATCGACCGTTTTCCGGTCACCGTCGCCCCCAATTCGCCCAGCAGTTTTCCCATGGTTCGCACGTCCCCTAGATCGGGCACGTTTCGATACGTGGATCGCCCCTGAGCCAGCAGCGACGACGCCAAGATGGGCAATGCGGCGTTCTTGGCGCCCGACACGGACACCTCACCGTGCAGGCGTTTGCCTCCCTTAATGACAATCTTGTCCACGAGGACCGCGAACTTAGTCGGCCCGGACCACCCGGTAAAGGCCAAGACGACCGATTCCGGGTATCGTAATCCAGTGCGCCACCCTCAATACGTCGGCTTGTCCGTCCTGGTCTGCTTTGTCGCCGCGGACGCAACCGTCGCCGCGCCCGCCCCCGATCCACGTCTGGTGGTCCTAGGGGCTCTCAAAGAAGAGCTGAGACGGTCACAGGCCCGCCTGAAGTTGCCCGGGGAAGATCCGCCGTATTTCATCCGGTATTTGGTCCGGGACTACGATGATGTGGATATAACGGCCCGGTACGGTGCCATCGTCGATGACGATTCGACCCGCGCCCGACAGGCGTCAGTCGAGGTCCGGGCCGGCAGCTACAAATTCGACAACACCGCGGACGAATCCACTGAACATTTGTTTGATACTGACGATTTCGACCGGTTTGAACCCACCGTCGCCGCCCCCATCGACAACGACCCCGATGCGTTGCGGGCCACGTTGTGGTTGTTGACCGACGCAAAATACAAACGGGCGCTGGCGGCCCTGCATAAAAAACGCGGCGCGCGGGTGACCAAGGTTGTCGAAGACGAATCGGTGGGCAGTTTTTCCCGGCAAAACCCCAGCCGCGCCGTCGACGCGCCTATTTCTGTGCAGATTGACAGGGCCGTGTGGCGGGATCGCCTGCGCAAAGCCTCGGGCGCGTTCAAGACCTACCCGGATTTATTCGAATCCCAGATCAAGCTGGGGGTGCAACACCAGATCCGAACGGTCGTGACCACCGAAGGGACGGAATTGATCAACGAACGGTTGATCTGGGGCATGCATTTAGAAGCCGCGGGCCGCGCAAAAGACGGTCTTCTGATCCGCCATTTCAAAAGTTTCTACGGCGCCGCCGAAACCGATATGCCTAACGATAAAGATCTGGCGGCGGCGGTGGCATTGCTTGCGACCGAGGTGCGCAAACTGCGCGACGCCCCCATGCTGGATCCGTTCAATGGCCCCGCCATTTTATTGCCCGAGGCCGCCGGGGTGTTTTTTCACGAAGCCCTGGGACACCGCCTAGAAGGTGAACGCCAGAACGACAACAAAGAAGGTGCCACGTTCAAAGGCCAAATCGGAAAACCGATTCTGCCCACCCATATCAGCGTTTTGGACGATCCCACCGTACGCACGCTGGGCCCGATTTCACTGAACGGCTATTACCGTTTCGACGATGAAGGCGTGGCGTCCCGCCCTGTGACCCTGGTTGAAAACGGCGTCCTTCGCAGCTACCTGATGAGCCGCACCCCGGTCAAAGGCGCCCCCGTGTCCAACGGGCACGGCCGGGCGGACGGAACTCAGGATCCCATTGGACGCATGGGCAACACCATCGTGCGATCCACCAAACGCATGCCCTA
>JAYUUT010000194.1:0-7378 GCA_043754455.1 Myxococcales bacterium | reverse complement strand
ATCCCGTCGCCGCCCGTGAACCGTTTCACCGTCAAGGCGCAGTGAACCGCTGCCTTTCTCAGGTGCCGAAGCGTTCTTGCGAGCGGGCCTTGGCCTTGGCCGCTTCGATGGCCCGATTGCGGGTCGGGGCGGTGGTGACGAGGGAATCAACCAGGCCACGGGCGACGGTGAAGATGTCCTGCACCGCCTGGTCGAAGGCTTCCTGGTTCTCTCGTGAAGGTTTGGGAAATCCGCTGACCTTGCGGACGAACTGGAGCGACGCCGCCCGGACTTCTTCGTCCGTAGCCGGCGGATTGAAGTTGAAAAGAAGCCGAATGTTCCTGCACATGATGGACGAATCTTAGCTCGCAAAGTCGATCCCAAGGTCTAGTGCACCGTCTTCGAAATAGCGTCACGTCCGGCCGACGATCCGGACCGAGCGCAGCGTTGCTCCTCCTCGCAATAGCTACGGCTATTGGTCGTCGTCGCGCCTTGCGTTCGGCCCGGCTTGTCGGTCCCCGCTTTGACGTTATTTCGAAGACGGTGCACTAGACCGCCGTGAAAGGCATGTGTCTGATGACCACAAGGGTCATATCGTCGTCCTGAATGGACATCCATTCGTTGACCGCAGCCAGGGTCCGGTTCTTGATCGCCTCAACCGAGGCCGTTGGTTCCTTTTCTAGTTCGGCGCAAAAACGTTCGATGCCAAACAGTTCACCGCTCTTATGGCGTGCCTCGGTGATGCCGTCGGTGTGCAACACCAAAAGGTCGCCCGGCTGTAACTGCAATGTTGAATCTTTTGTCGAGGATGCCACGTTTCGCACGGCCCCGAGCCACGCGCCCGGGGTCTGCACCCGTTCGCATTTCCCGGTCGCCGCCCGAACGATAATAATTTCTTCGTGCGCCCCCGCGAAAGTCACCATCCCGTTTGCCTGGTGATGCAGCAGGGTGAACGTGATGTGTTCGTCACTGCCCAAACGGTGACGGATATTTTCATGCAGGACTGCGTTCAGCGTGCCCATCAACGTCCGAGGCGCGGCGTCGGGATCTTTGAGCACCAGAGCGTTCAGGATGCTTTGTGCCATCATCATGATGAGGCCGGCCTGGACCCCATGCCCGGCCACGTCGCCAATGGCGATCCAGGCATTGGGGCCAGAGGGAATCACGTCGTAATAGTCGCCCCCGACTTCGGTAGCCGGAATCATTGTGGCGGACACTTCCAGACCCGGTCCGGCCGGGTGGCTCGGAACGATGGAGGTCTGAATGCGCTTGGCAATTTCCATTTCACGCGCGGCCCGCTGGCCCTGGTTGGTCAGGTTGACCAGCGGCCCCAGGTAGAAATTGACGAAGAAAAGGCTGACGCCGAGGGCCAAGATGACCCCGATCCCAACCGCTCCTAACATATTGCGGCGCAACTGTTGCCCGGCTTCGAGGCGTTGCGTTGATATGACCACCGCCACCCGTCCAACCGTGTTTCCTTCGATAATTGAACTTGACCAACTAACAAGTGATCGCGCAAGCGGGCGGAGGCCCCCCGGTGGTCCTTCGAACAGAACGCGGTGGTCCTCCAAGGTCTTGCCTTGGCTGACAAGGACTTTGCCATTCGCGTCTGTCGCAACCAGCGTCAACACATCGGCATTGTTCCGGTAGTCGGAAAAGGCCCGTTCGATCAAGGCTCGATCTCCAAGCGCGATGCCCAAGTCGGCAGATTGCGACAATTCGACCGCGCCGCGCTGGGTTTTCCATTCAAGATCGGCCCGAATCGAGGGTTCCAGCGTTGAAAAGATGCGTTCGACCAGAAAAAATATGAATCCAGAAAGGGCCAACAACAGCACGAGGACGAAGACGCTGAGAATGACCTTAAATCGAAACGTCGAAAGGACTCGGCGTTTTTGCTCGTCGTGTGGCCCGAGGGGGGCCGTCTGGATGGTATCGGATGTGGACATGGACTGAGGTTCAGGGCTTCTCGAGGGGATCGGCGCTTCCTCATCAGAACTTGATGCGAGCACCCACGTATTTTCTGAAAAATAACCTTTGGTGACCCGATCCGTCAGCACGGACCGTCACCCCACCTGCACAAAAATTGGGTGCGGGGTCGGCCTTTTGGATGCCGCCCCCCGACGGCAAGATTGTACAAATCTATCACAGTACGGCTTGGAGCCACCAACAGGTTCTAGGGGCCTGGTTGTCGCTCGGGGGCTGGTCCATCAGACTCGGGTCCTGTGGGCTATGCATCTCTTCGCGCCGCGGTTGACGATCTAGAACGACACGGCCACCTGCGGCGGATCGACGTCGAAATCGACCCATACTTGGAGGCAGCCGAGATCCACCGTCGGGTCTATCGCGGACGAGGCCCGGCGCTGTATTTTTCGCGCGTGAAAGGATCGGCGTTTCCGATGGCGTCCAATTTGTTTGGGACCATCGAAAGGGCGCGTTTCTTGTTTCGCGATTCGATCGAATCGGTACGTCGCCTGATTGAACTGAAGGTGGACCCTGGCGCCTGGATGAAACGGCCTTTTCGCTATGCGGGCGTCCCCTTCACGTTGTTGCGATCACTGCCAAAACGTGTGACGGGCGGGGCCGTGTTTGATGGACAGACCAGCATCGGCCAACTGCCGCAGCTTGTGTGCTGGCCCCGCGACGGAGGTGCCTTTATCACGCTGCCGCAGGTCTACACTGAAGATCCTGACCGACCTGGAGTCATGCATTCGAACCTGGGCATGTATCGGGTGCAGTTGGGCGGCAATGCCTTCGCCGCCGACAAAGAAGTGGGGCTGCACTACCAGATTCATCGTGGCATTGGGGTTCACCATGCGGCGGCGTTGCGGCGTAGCGAACCTCTTGCGGTGAATGTGTTTGTGGGGGGGCCTCCGGCCATGACTCTGGCTGCGGTGATGCCCTTGCCGCAAGGCGTGACCGAGTTGGCTTTTGCGGGCGCGTTGGGGGGCAGACGCATTCGCATGGCCCGCCAACGACAGCCAGATCTGCTGCCCGTGCATGCCGACGCGGACTTCGCGCTTGTGGGATCGGTTATCCCGGGTGTGACCAAACCCGAGGGCCCCTTCGGCGACCATTTGGGTTACTACAGCCTCACCCATGATTTTCCCGTCATGCGGGTCACGCGCGTCTATCACCGGGCGGGTGCCATTTGGCCGTTTACGGTGGTGGGCCGCCCGCCCCAGGAAGACACCGCGTTCGGAGCGTTAATTCATGACCTCACCGGGCCGGTCATCCCCACAGTGTTGCCGGGCGTCACACAGGTCCATGCGGTTGACGCTGCCGGGGTCCACCCTTTGTTGCTGGCCATGGGCAGCGAACGCTACGTGCCCTATCAGGAGGACGACAGCGAACCGCGCGAACTTTTGACCCAGGCCAGTGCCATCTTGGGCCAGGGGCAGTTGTCGTTGGCGAAATATCTGTTCATCGGTGTCGCCGCGGATGACCCAGACCTTCATCTAGAAAACGTTTCCGCGGCCCTGACCCATGTGCTGGCACGTTTTGATCCGACGCGCGATCTGCATTTTCACACCAACACAAATATGGATACTTTGGACTACACGGGTGGTTCTTTGAACCGTGGATCCAAATTGGTTGTGGCGGCGCGCGGAAAGGTCCGGCGATCTTTGCCTTCCGTGTTCCCGCAGGGCTTGCGGCTGTCTGATGGGTTTACCAATCCGAAAGTTTGTCTGCCGGGCGTCCTGGCATTGCAAGGATCTGAATTCATTCCCGGGCCCGACGGGGTGGCGGCCGACTTCGTTCGGTTTTGTGCGATGGTTTCGCCCGACGATCCCATCAACGCATTTCCGTTGATCGTTGTGGTGGATGACAGCGATTTTGCAGCGCGGTCAGTTGATAATTTCGTCTGGGTGACATTTACCCGATCAAATCCGGCTGTGGATGTCGGGGGAATAGGTGCCGGGGTTGTTCACAAACACTGGGGCTGCCGCGGTGCCGTGGTGATCGACGCCCGACGAAAACCGCAGCACGCCCCCCCTCTGGAAGAAGATCCCGTCGTGACGGCCCGGGTTGACAAGCTATTCGCACACGGTGGCCCCCTACACGGATTTGACGGCTAAAAACATTCGCCGGGCACCCCCGTCGACCCCAGGGGCATTGCAGTTTGTGCCGCATCAGGGTCTAATGGGTCGGCCTCAGAGGCGTTCATGGACAGCTCCGACCCCTGGCCGAACGACCTTAGCGAAGACATCCTGGATGTGTTGCCAGGCGGCTTGGTTCGTGTCGATGGGACGGGAAATATCCGCGTTGCCAACCGAATTGCGCAGGATTTCCTGGGCTTAGCGCTGGACCGGTTGACGGGGCTGCATGTGGTTGAATTTGCCGGTCACACGTTTTTTGAAAGCGGCGAGTCCTGTCCCCCGGAAGCCTATCCTGTCAGCCAGTGCCTGGCGACTGGGCAGAACAGCGGTCCCACGACCATCGGGGTGCAGCAACGGGGCGGCGATCTGCGCTGGGGAAGTTTTTCCGCGTTTCCTGTCCGCGATCCACGGGGCGGTCGTATGGGCGCTGTGATCTCGTTCATTGACGTCACGTCGTTTGTCGAGGGACAGAAGCGGCTGCGTGAATCCGAACTTAGGCTTCGCGCGCAAAAACTTGAAAGCCTTGGGGTGCTGGCAGGTGGCGTGGCCCACGATTTTAACAACCTTTTGGTCGGCGTGATGGGATACGCCGATCTGGCCCTGCGGTATGCCCCCGAGGGATCCGCGCTGGGTGAGTACCTGCAGATGGTGCTCAAATCGGCGCAGAGGGGGGCCGAGTTGACCCACCAGATGTTGGCCTATGCGGGGCGCGCACGGACTGAAATGGCCCCGATGGCGCTTGATGTTTTGGTCAAAGAAACCGAAGAAGCGTTGCGGGTGGTGGCAGGGCCGCTGTCGTCGCTACGGCTGCATCTGGAAGGTAACCTGCCTCCCGTCGAAGCCGATCCCGTGCAGCTACGTCAAGTGCTTCTGAACCTTGTGGCCAACGCGGCCGAGGCCAGCACCCAGGACGATGCTGACATCGAAGTGGCGACCGCGCACGTCAACGTCCGGGGGGTCGACATCGCCGATTTCTATCTGGGTGAGACCTTGGCACCAGGACCCTACATAAAACTCTCCGTACGCGACAAGGGCGGGGGCATGTCCCCCCAGACGCGAAGTCGGCTTTTTGAACCGTTTTTCACGACCAAGTTTACGGGACGCGGGCTGGGGCTGTCGGTCGTTTTCGGCATTGTGCGATCCCACCACGGGGGGATTCGGGTCAAAAGTGATCTTGGACATGGCACGTCGGTTGACGTGTTTTTGGCCCCCACGCTACCCGGGCAAAACGTTCAACTCTCCCCTCCTGTCCCGGGCTCCAGGACTTTTTCTTCGGGGCAAGGTCCTATCCTTTTGGCGGATGATGATTCGATGGCGCGCGACGTGGCCCTTCGCGTGTTGTCGGGACTGGGGTTCGAGGTGATAGCCGCCGCCGACGGGCGGGAGGCCCTGGAACGTTTTCGCGAGACGGGCTCTCGGTTGCGGGCGATGGTGCTGGACGATCGCATGCCACATCTTTCCGGCCGTGAGGTGCTGGTCGAAGCGCGCCGTAGCCGTCCCGAATTGCCGGCGATTGTTGTGTCAGGGGCGGGCCGTGGTGACGGTATTTTGGAAAACGATCCGCTCACCATTGAGCTGCAAAAGCCCTATAGCCCCACTGCGCTGAGCGCGGCTTTGCGACAGTTACTCGGGGGATGACTGTGGCGGGCCGATGATCGGCGGTCCGGTCTCGGGGCCCATGTGGGCCACCCGCCGTTCAGCTAGATGGGCAAGCAGGCGCACGTTGGCGGCGACTTCAGCGTTGGGGTCGGTGGTCGCCACGATCCGTCGGTATGCGGCCGCTTCGTCGCCGAATCGGTAGGCCGACCATCGCCATTCGGGGGATCCGGGGGAAGTTCCCCGCAACCAGAATGCCCCCATGGCAGCGGCCAAGAACGCCCCCGCTGCCAGGGTTCGCAGCCGGGGCAGACGCCGGGCGATGGTTGCCGTGCCTAGGATAGCCGCCGCGATCACAAACGGTGCGATGGCTGTGGCGTAGTGGGTCTGGATACCGCGCACGCCGGGAAAATCCGACAGCAGGTTGATCCCCACAATGGGAAAGGCACCCATCAAGAAACGGGGCGCGGCTATCGCCACGAACCCGACTTGCCCCAACAGCAGCATTGGGTAGATCAGTCGATCGCCCGCCACCAAGTGACTGATCAAGCCCCAAGGCTCTGCGGTTGCAGCCCGCAGGATCCCGCCGACCCCGCCCCCGCCGAATTTTGCAAAATGAACGGCAAATGATCCTGTCGCAGGCAGGAAACGTGGCTGAATCAGCAGGGAATATCCGAAAAACCAAACCAGCCCGAATAAAGCCATAAAGGCCGCCTGGCGCCGTTCGTCCTGGGACCGTGGCCAAAACGTTAGGGTCAAGGCCACCGCCGCCACCTGAAGTCCGATGTCCTCTCGACAGGATAGGGCACCCAGAAACCACGCCCAACTGTCCCGGGTATGCCGCCTATCCACGGCGTCCAAAAAAGCGACCAACGGAAACAGCGCCAGGGTCGATGGGTGAAAATCGTAGTCCACACAGCGGCTGACTGTGGGGATAAACAAGATGGTCGTGGCACAGGCGAATGCCCAGCGCCGTCCCACAAGCGGCGTCAAATGCCGATTCGCAAGCGCGGTCGCGGGGAAGATTGTAGCGGCCGCGGCGAGGGCTTGGCCAAGCAGCAACATCGGCGGAATCGGCAGGCCAAGTCGGCCTAGCAGGGCAAAAGGAAGCAAGACAAGTTCTAGGTGCAACCCAAGGACATGGGGCGCGTTGACCACCGGCTGATCAAGGTACCCATGGCCCAGACCCCAAACCAGGCGAACGTAATACGCCATGTCCAACGATCGGGAATGAAATGTCGCGAACCGCATTAACGACAGCCCACCGAACACGGTCGCGAAAATCGCGAACGCGACAAGGGGGGCACGACCTGGGATCTGGTCGCGCCCCGCGGGGGACGAGGGCAGGGCGCTCGCGGCTCCGCCCCCGAGTTCGGCGTGGCTTTTCAAGGCAGTCGATTCTATCCTTTAAAGCCGCTCGCGACGCCCAGCCATGTCCAAACCAATTGAAACAGCAGTGGCGCATGCGGCCGCCGTGCTGCGCGCGGGGGGGCTGGTCGCGCTACCGACCGAAACTGTCTACGGATTGGGTGCGGACGCCCGCAACGAAACCGCCATTGCCCGCGTGTTTTCGGCCAAACGTCGCCCCGCTGACCACCCATTGATAGTCCATCTGTTGTCCGCGGACGATGTCGCCGCGTGGGCGGTTGACCTGCCCCCCGAAGCCCAAGTGCTCGCATCGCTTTTTTGGCCGGGACCTCTGACCC